>JAEUHQ010000123.1 GCA_016794565.1 Planctomycetota bacterium
CTTGCGGGGATGCACGTTCGCGTCGACCTGATCGGGCGGCATCGTCAGGTTCAGCACGTAGACGGGGAACCGGCCGCCCATCAAGTACTCGCGGTACGCCTGCCGCGTGGCGTGCAAGACTGCGGACTCGCGCGCGAGCCGGCCGTTCGCGTACATCAGCTCGAGCTTGCCGTCGCGTCGGGCGAGGTCGGGTTCCGCGATCACGCCTTCGACGACGAGCCCGGGGAACGTGCGCGACACCTCGATCAGTCCGCGTCCGAGTTCCTGTCCGAAGCAGCGCCGGAACCGCGCCGCCAGCGATTCACCCGCCGGAAGGCGCAAGTAATCCCTGCCATCCGCGACGAACGTGACGTCGACGTCGAGTCGAGCCAGGGACAACTGGGCGACCAGTTCCTGGATGCGCGCGCGCTCCGCGCCGGGCGACTTGAGGAAGCGCCGTCGCGCGGGAACGTTGAAGAACAGATCGCGCACTTCGATCCGCGTTCCCTCGGGGCAACCACAGGGCTGCGGCGCCGACTCCGCGCCGCCGTCGCAGCGGAGTTCCCACCCCTCGTGCGCGCCATGGCGGCGGCTCTTGACGAGGGCTCGCGAGACGGCGCCGATGGACGCAAGGGCCTCGCCGCGAAAGCCCAGGCTGCCGATGTGGTCGAGATCCTCGACGGATGCGAGTTTGCTCGTGGCGTGACTCGCGAACGCGAGGGGCAGGTCCTCGGGCAGGAACCCTTCGCCGTCGTCGACGATGCACACGAGCTCGGCGCCGCCGCCCTGCACCTCGACGCGGACGCGCGTGGCCCCCGCATCGAGCGAATTCTCGAGCAGCTCCTTCACGACGGACGCCGGGCGTTCGACGACCTCACCCGCCGCGATCTGGTTGATCACGTTCGTCGGCAACTTGCGGATCATGCGTCGACTTCCTCCGCCGGCGGGATCGGCGCTCCGTCGAACCACATCGCGAGGAAACGCTCGAGGAGCAGCAGCGGCTCCTCGCCCGACGCACGGCTCTGGCGCTGGCAGTGATGCAGGGCGAGCAGTCCGTGCTGGATCCGCCGAACGTCGTTGCGCTGGAGGTCCGCCAGGAACTGTCCCTGGAACTGCCGCACCCCCACCCGACCCGGGATGTCCTGCGGGGCGATGCCGGAATCGAGCAGGAGCCGCGCTTCGTAGAGGTTCGCCAGCGACTGGTACATCCAGCTCGTCGTGAACGGAAGTACGCCGCCCGGGTCCGTCGGTCGTCCGTCGCGACCGCGCACACCTCGATCGAACATCGCGTGCGCAGATCGCTCCGCCGCGCGGCGATCCCCGCCCAGGACCGCGGACGCGAATTCGAACGGCGTCGATTCGAAACTGCACGTCAGCTGGCCGCGCAGATCGTTCGGCCCGAGCGGCCTCGTGCGCCGATCGGCCGGAACTCGATCGCGGAGGCGCTGCAGCTCGGCGAGCAGTTCGGGCGGCGACTTGCCGACCTGCACGACCACCAGCCAGGCGGCTTCGGGCTGCAATGGCACGCCGATCTTCGCCGCGTTCGTGACGACCCACCGACACAGCTCCCCTTCGAACGGCCCCTGAGACCGGTCGTACGGCATGTCCCACAAGTCGCGGAACTCGAACACCGCGGCCTGTTCGACCAGTGTCTTCACGTAGTCGGCGACGGCTCGGCGACGGCGATCGAGCTTCGCTGCCTCGAGCACGAAGCTGCAGCCCTTGGCGATGTTCGGGGCCTGCGCCACCAACGACGAAGCGTGCCGTTTCCACCAGTTCGCGCCGCGACGCACGCACAGGCAGGAGCGCCGGGCGAACAGGCCGCCGCCGCGGAGTTCCAGCAGTTCGGCGGGCACATCGGCTCCGTCCGACACCGCGGAACCATCATCGTCGTCGTCGTCCGAAGCATCGGTCGACGCTTCGCCACCGGCGCGGACATCCACGGCATCGACGATTCGCAACTCGGCGTCCTTGGGGACCGCTGCGAGCACAGCGTCCATCGCCCGAGCGCGGAAGTGATCGCTCGCACCCGTCACGAGGAGCACGGGCGGCAGCCCCTTGCCGAGCACCTTCTGGAGGCGTGCGAATTCGGTCTCCGGGTGCGGAACGGCCATCAGCGGCGGGGTGGCAGGTAGATGTCGAAGCAGCCCGCAGCGAACAGGGCCAGCGAGATCATGCCGTTGGCGGTGAAGAAGGCCACGCCGATGCGCGACAGATCGTCGTGCCTGACGAGGCGGTGCTGCCACACGAGCAGGCACGCAGCCAGACCGGCCCCCACGAGGAACACGGGGCCGAGCGGTGCCAGCCATCCGAAGACCGCGAAGCCCAGCGCCGCGACCACGTGCAGCGAACGGCTGCACCACAGCGCGGCCTTCGTGCCGAGCCGGGCCGGGATCGAGTGCAGTCCGGTCGTTCGATCGAAACCCTCGTCCTGGCATGCGTAGAGCACGTCGAAACCGGCGACCCACGCGGCGACCGCGCAGCCGAGCACCACGGAGACCCAGACGCGCGGCCCGAACCCACCGTCCGCCGCGACCCACGCCGCCACGGGCGACAGCCCGAGCGCAATCCCGAGCCACAGATGGCAGGCGGCGGAGTGACGCTTCACGTGGCTGTAGGCGAGCAGCCAGCCGAGGGTGGGCATGCCGAGCCAAAGACACACGGGAGCGATCGCCGCACACGCCGCGAGGAACACTGCGCCCGAACCGACGACCAGCCAGCGCGCCTCCCCTGCCGAAACGACGCCGCGCGGGATCTCGCGGCCGGCCGTCCGTGGATTCGCGGCATCGATGTCCCGATCGACGAGGCGGTTGTAGGCCATCGCCGCCGTTCGCGCGGCGACCACGGCGACGACCACCAGCACGAGCAGGCGCACCGGCGGTCGCCCATCGGTCGCGACGAGCAACGACAGCATTGCGAAGGGCAGGGCGAAGACGGAATGCGACAGTTTGACCAACGAAGCGAACGTGCGCGCGCGCCCGATCCAGCCCGAGCCCGGTGTCATTCTTCGTCCTCGGTCCACGGCGACGCCGGCGGCGACGACGCCCCCCATCGCCGCACGATCGCATGCTCGACCCGGAGCCGGTCGAGGATCTTGCCGACGACGAAGTCGACGAGGTCTTCCACCGTCGCCGGTCGGTGATAGAAGCCGGGCATGGCCGGCAGCACCACGGCCCCGAGGCGCGCCAGGACGAGCATGTTCTTCAAGTGCAGCGCGGAGAGCGGTGTCTCGCGCGGCACCACGACGAGCGTACGCCCCTCTTTGAGGGCAACATCCGCAGCACGCTCCACGAGGTTCGACGAGAAACCGTGCGCGATCCGCGCGAGCGTGCCCATGCTGCAAGGCACCACGACCACCGCCTCGATGCCCGCGCTACCCGAGGCCGGAGTCGCTTCGACGGCTGCCAGCGCGTGCACACGGAGCCGCGAACGCAGTCGCGGCTCGAAGAGGGACGCGAGGTCGGGCCGATCCGGATCGACCGACATTCCGGCCTCGTGCAGGAGCACGCGCAGGCCCGCGCCCGTCGCGCAGAGATGCACTTCGTGCCCGGCGTCGAGGAGGACCTCCACGAGCCGGATCCCGTACGCGATCCCACTGCCCCCGGAGTAGCAGACGGCGAAACGACGCACGTTCTCACGCGACGCGACGGTCATGGGTCGGCCACATAGAAGTAGACGTTGTAGACCGTGTGCGCGTAGACGCAGATCCCGAAGCCTCGCGCCCACATGAGCCCGCCGAGCAGGAGGCCTGCCATCGTCCGGAACAGGAAGCGTGTCTGTTCGAACGGTTCGCCGCACAGGTGATGGAACCAGGAGAAGACGAGAGCACTGACGATCATCGCGAACAAGCCGGCGACCCATTGTGGCAGCGACCACGCGCGCACAGCCTGCAGCGCCACCCAGACCAGCGCGGACATGAGGCCCAGTCGAAACACCAGCTCTTCGAAGATGCCAGCACCCATCGAGCCGACCAGGTTCGCGGTCAGTTCACTCGCCGCCGGTGTCGTGCTGAGCAGTCGGGTCGCGGACGAGGTCATCGCCGATGCGATCGGCCCCAACATGACGCCGTAGACCGAGCCCTCGAGGATCAGCACCGCGGCCACGCGCAACCACGGCACCTGACGGCGGAACAACGAGCGCG
This sequence comes from Planctomycetota bacterium, assembly GCA_016794565.1. Taxonomy (GTDB): domain Bacteria; phylum Planctomycetota; class UBA1135; order UBA1135; family UBA2386; genus JAEUHQ01. Next base: position 4,121 of record JAEUHQ010000123.1, read on the forward strand.
CTGCGAAGGCGGTCAGGACCGCCAGGGCCGCGCGAAGCACCAAGAGACCGTGGCCTCCGATCCGATTCATCTCGCGGAGGAGCAGCAGCTCGGCGCCGTTCCGCTCGTTCGGCGTGAGGACGAGCCGGAGGATCTCGTAGACGATCCAGAGCGGCAGGACGGCGATCAATGCGACCGCCGGGTCCGACGACCAGGCGAAGTAGCCGCCTGGGGCCGGCGCGGCCCCGCCCACGTCGTCAGGAGGCGTCGACTTCGCCACGGTAGAGCGCGGCGATGCCGCCGGTCAGCAGACGGTAGCGGGGAGAAGAGAGACCGGCCGAACGCATCACGTCGGCGAACGCCTCGCGCTCCGGAAACGCCATCACCGATTCGTGCAGGTAGTGGTATGCGCCGTTCTTCGCTCCGCTGATCCATGCGCCGAGCCGCGGCAGGACGCGACGGAAGTAGAAGCGGTAGGCGGAGCCGAGCAACGGAACACGCGGCTTCGTGAACTCGAGCACGACGACACGCCCGCCGGGCCGCACCACACGCGCCATCTCGCGCAGTGCCGCGACAGGATCACTCACGTTGCGGATCCCGAACGCGACGGTCGCGAAGTCGAAGACCCCGTCCGCAAACGGCAAGGCCAAGGCGTCGGCACAGAGAAACCCTGGCGCGGCACGATCCGCGGCGCCGTGCCCCTTGGCCGCCGCACGCGCCAGCATCGGGGCGCAGAAGTCCGCGCCGACCACGTCGGCTCCAGCACGCTGCAGCGCGAACGCTAGATCTCCGGTCCCGGAGCACACATCGAGGCCACGCTCCCCGGGTCGAACGTCGACCGTACGAACGGCGCATCGCCGCCACCAGACATCGATGCCGAGGGACAGAGCTCGATTGGCGCGATCGTAGCCCGGAGCCACTTCGGCAAACATCCGCTGGATCGTCGTGCCGTCCGGCATCTCCCGGATTCTGGAGGCACGGGCCGGCAACCTCAATCGGGAGGCCGACCGATCCGGAAACGACCGCGGGCCGCAGAAGCGGCCCGCGTCGGGATGACATGCCACGGGCGCCTCTCGGGCGCACCGCGGCGGGCGGGCGAAACGACAGGCGCCCGGAGTGCGACACGACCCCGCCGCCCCGCCCCCGGAGCGGCGCGACGCCAACCCCCGCCCCGCGCAGGCAC
>JAEUHQ010000126.1 GCA_016794565.1 Planctomycetota bacterium
GACCCGTTCGCGGCGCGACAGCTCGCGTCGACGCGCCCACTCGAGCAGGTCCGCCGCGCCGTCGACGAGTTCCATCGCGAACCAGGCGACCGTGGAGCCGCCCAGTTCGCTCTCCCCCGCTTCGTACAGCGCCGCGATCGCCGGGTGGCTCAGCTGCGCGAGTGCCTGCACCTCGTGACGGAAGCGCCAGCGCTGCTCGTCGACGCGGCCGCTCCAGGCGACGAGCTTGATCGCGACGCGGCGGTCCGGCGCGGACTGACGCGCCTCCCACACGCTGCCCATGCCGCCGCTGCCGAGCGGTCGCACGAGTTCGAAGCGGCCGAGACGGACACCGACCGCGGCAGCCGGCGTCGGCGCGAGTGGACCGGTGGCGCGATCGAGGAACGCGGGCCGCCCGCGATCCTGTTGCAACAGACCGCGCACCTGCTCGGCGAGCCAGGCGTCCGTCGTCTGCAGCGTCGCGAGCCGCGCCGCGACCGCGTCGTCGGGCAGTTCGCAGAGTGCTTCGAACTCCTGCCGCACACGCTGCCAAGTCACGGTCCGCCTCCGGCGCCGAGACGCTGCGCGAGGCGTGCGCGCGCGGCCCGCCAGCCGCGTTCGATCGTCGACTCCGAGCAGCCCTCGACCGCGGCGATCTCGTGGTTCGCGAGGCCGCCGAAGAACCGCATCTCGACCCATCGCGCGAGTTGCGGATCGTCGCGCTCCAGTTCGCCGAGCGCCTCGTCCAGGTCGATCAGGTCCACTTCGCCGTTCTCGTAGAACGCGACCGCGTCGTCGAGTTCGCGGCGGACGGCGTCGCCGCCCCGCTTCGCGGCGCGCCTGCCGCGCACGTGGTCGACGAGCACGCTGCGCATCGCCTTGCCCGCGACGCCGAGGAAATGCTCGCGGCCCGAGTAGCCACCGTGCCCGGCCAGCTTCAGCCACGCCTCGTGCACGAGCGCCGTCGGCTGCAGCGTCGAACCGCGCAGCCCGCGCAGGTGCATCGCCGCCATCGCGCGCAGTTCATGGTAGACGACCTCGGCGAGCCGCGAACGGGCCGCCGCGTCACCGGCAGCCACCCGCTGCAGCAGAACGGTCACTTCACCTGCGTCCGGGCCGGCCATCGCGCGGGCAAGCATACCGACGATGCCCGTGCGGCCACCGCGAGCGATCTGCGGCGGATCGCGACCAGCCCAGGCGCACATCCAGCTGTTGCGCAAACGGCCCGCGCCTGCGGCGCGGCCCCTCGCGCGACATCGATCCGCGCCGCGACCAGCCCCAGGCGAACCGCACATCCGCACATCCAGCTGTTGCGCAAACGGCCCGCGCCTGCGGCGCGGCCCCTCGCGCGACATCCGCGCGGGCCTTCGGCCCGCGCTAGATGTTCTGCAACCGGATCGCGCCCGTGGGGCAGTTGCGTTCGCAGGCCATGTCGCGCGTGCACTCGTAGTTGTGCAGCTTCTTGACGACGTCGCCGATCGGCACCGCCGCGTAGCCGTTCGTCGCGCACGTCGCGGCGCAGATGCCGCAGTGGATGCAGGCGTTCATGTCGACGTCGAGGTGCACGTGGTCGCGCGGCCGCGAGACCATGCGGTCCTCATCGGCGACGACGTCGGCGTCGCAGAGGTAGCGGGTCAGCGGGTGCGTCGTCAGCACCTCCATCGCCTCGCGCTCTCCGAGGCGCACGATCTCCTTCACGTCGGGCATGTCGAGCAGGCCGAGATGCGAGACCTTCGGCTTGATCACGACGGTGCGATCGTCGGCGTAGCGGTGCAGGTTGTGCTCGTTCAGCGCCTGCCCCATCACCTCGTAGGTCTGCAGCAGGATGTGCGGCAAGCTCGCCTTGTACGGCGTCGTCACGTGCAGGTCCCGATGCGACAGGTCGACGCCGATCACGAGGTCCGCGTTGCGCGCGCGCGCGATGCGGAGCGCGAGTGTCTCCGTCATGCCGCCGTCGACGTAGTGATCGGCGCCGATCTGCGCCGGCTCGAAGATCGTCGGCAGGCACGCACTCGCGTAGACCGCGTCGGCGACCGGCATCTCGTCCGCACCGGGCAACCCGAAGAAGCGCGAGGCGCCGGTCGTCAGCGACATCGCGTTGCAGAAGAACGGCCGCTGCAGCTCTTCGAACGAACCGAACGGCAGCCACTTCTTCAGCAGCTCGTGGAACGTGCGGCCCTTGTAGACCGACGCGTGCTTGAACCCGCGCACGAGGAACTTCAGCAGGTTCAGGCGGAAGTAGTCCTTCAGCGAGATCTCCGCCGCGGCTTCTTCGATGCGCCGACTGTCGAGACCGGACGCGAAGAGCCCGCCCATCACGGCGCCCATGCTCGTGCCGACGACTTCGTCGACGGTGAGCCCGAGGCGCTCGATCGCCCGCACCACGCCGATGTGGCAGAAACCCCGCATGCCACCGCCGCCGAGCACGAGCACCGTCTTGCGCGGCCGAGGCACCGTGGGCGCCGCGACGCGCACCGGCTGGTGCTCGTCCTTGCCGCTGCCGCCGAGCGTTCCGTCGTGGGGTGGCCCCTGATGCGGGTGCGGAGTTCTCACGTGATTCGACGATCCGCGAGCGGCTCCAGAACGAGACCGGACCCGCCCGTTCGTCTCTAGATCGGCCTCTCGCCGAGGTTGCCTGAAGGCGGCAACCGGAAGCGGTCGACAAGCTAGTACGGAAAGGAGGACCGCGGTAGATGACTTCGTGGCAACGCCTGCAGCGCTCGTCGCGCACCGAGCAGCGCGCTCTGCAGGACGCCCTGCTGCAGCGCTACGTGCGGGAGTACCTCTTCCCGTTCTCGCCGCACTATCGCGCACTGTTCCAGCAGCACGGCGTGCGGCCCGAACAGATCCGCACCGTCGACGACCTTCGCCGCCTGCCGCTGTCGAGCAAGCGCGACCTGCTCCCGACCCAGGACGAGCCGCAGAAGTTCAAGAACTTCATCCTGCAGCCGGACCCCGCGTCGATCCGCGCGGCGTGGCCGCTGTCGCGCAAGCTGCCGCTCCTGTGGACGAAGTGGACACACGGCGCCGACGCGGTGCGGCAGGCGGTGCGGCGCGAGTTCGCGCCGTGCTTCATGACGTTCACCACGGGCCGCTCCGCCGAGCCCGTGCCGTTCTTCTACTCGGCGCACGACATCCAGACGCTGCACGAGACCGGCCGCCGGCTCGTCGACGTGATGTCCCTCGAGAGCGGCTACCGCGTCGCCAACATCTTCCCGTACGCGCCGCACCTCGCGTTCTGGCAGGTGTTCTTCGCCGGCCAGGCCACCGGGATGATGGCGCTGTCCACCGGCGGCGGGAAGGTCATGGGCAGCAGCGGCGACCTGCGCGCGATCACGCGGCTGCGCGCCGACGCGCTGATCGGCGTGCCCGGCTACGTCTACCACCTGCTGCGTCGCGCCGCGGCCGAGCGGCTCGACCTGTCGTCGATCCGTGTCGTCGTGCTCGGCGCCGAACGCGTGCCGCCCGGCATGAAGGCGCGCATCTGCTCGCTGCTCGAGGAGACCGGCGCCCGCGACGTGCGCGTGTTCGGAACGTACGGATTCACCGAGGCGCGCATGGCGTTCGCGGAGTGCCCGACGAAGGACAACGCGTACACGGGCTACCACCTCTACCCCGACCTCGCCGTCTTCGAGGTCGTCGACCCGAAGACCGGCGAACCGAAGGGCGAAGGCGAGGACGGCGAACTCGTGTTCACGCCGCTCGACGCGCGTGCGAGCACGGTGTTCCGCTACCGCACCGGCGACCTCGTGCGCGGCGGCCTGCGCAACGAGCCGTGCCCGCACTGCGGGCGCACCGTGCCGCGCATCAGCAGCGACCTCACGCGCGAGTCGAGCCTGAAGGACCTGCAGCTGCTCAAGGTGAAGGGCACGCTCGTCAACCTCGAGGATTGCGCGATGCTGCTCGGCAGCATGCCGGAGATCGAGGAGTGGCAGATCGAGCTCCGCAAGAAGGACGACGACCCGCTCGAGGTCGACGAACTGATCCTGCACCTGGCCGTGAAACAGGGCTGCGCCGAGGAGGTCGCCGCGACGAAGGTGCGCGAGACGTTCCGGAGCCGCCTCGAAGTGATGCCGAACCGCGTCGAGTTCCTCGGCCTCGAGCCGATGCTGCGGAAGATCGGCATGGAGACCGAGATGAAGGAGAAACGCTTCGTGGACGCGAGGCCGAAGGCATGACGACTTCCGACGACCGCTCCGGCGATCTCGCGATCGTGACCGGATTCCGCACTCCGTTCTGCAAGGCCGGAGGCGCGATGAAGGGCGCTTCCGCGGCAGACCTCGCGACCCACGTGATCCGCGAACTGCTCGACCGCACGTCGATCGACCCGCGCCACGTCGACGAGGTCATCCTCGGCTGCGCCGGCCCCGACGCACGCGAGGCGAACATCGCCCGCGTGGCGGCGCTGCGCGCCGGACTGCCGGAGAGCACGCCCGCCGTCACCGTGATGCGCAACTGCGCGTCCGGGATGGAGTCCGTGATCGCCGCGCAGCAGCGCCTGCGCGCCGGCGAAGGCGAGGTCTTCGTCGTCGGCGGCACCGAGTCGATGAGCAACTTCCCGCTGCTCATGGGACCGCAGCTCGTGAAGTTCTTCACGCGCATGGGCAAGGCGCGGACCGCGATGCAAAGGCTGCGTGTGCTCGCGAGCTTCCGCCCTGCAGCGCTGAAGCCGCGCATCGCGGTGATGGAGGGTCTCACCGACCCGATCACCGGCATGATGATGGGCAACACGGCCGAGAGGGTCGCGCAGCAGTTCGGCATCGACCGGGCGACGATGGACGCGTTCGCCCTCGAGAGCCACCGCCGCGCTGCCGTGGCGCAGCAGCAGAACCGCTTCGCCGACGAGATCGTCGCCTACGTGCCCCCGCCCGATCACCGTGCGGCGCTCGTCGCCGACGACGGCGTGCGCACCGAACAGACGATCGAGGCGCTGCAGAAGCTGAAGCCCGTGTTCGACAAGCGCGAGGGCGACGTCACGGTCGGCAACAGCTGCCAGGTCACCGACGGCGCGGTGGCGCTGCTGTGCACCTCGGTCGGCAAGGCGAAGGCGCTGGGTCTGCAGCCGCTGGCGATCGTGCGCGCGACGGCCACCGCGGCGCTGTCGCCGGCCACGATGGGGCTCGGCCCCGTGCACGCGACGCCGAAGGCGCTCGCCAAGGCCGGTCTCGCGCTGCGCGACGTCGAGCTCTTCGAGATCAACGAAGCGTTCGCGGCGCAGGTGCTCGGCTGCCTGCGGGCGTTCGCCGACGCGGACTACTGCCAGCGCCAGCTCGGCCTGCCGACCCTCGGCGAGATCGACCCGGCGCGGCTCAACGTGAACGGCGGCGCGATCGCGCTCGGCCACCCCATCGCGGCGAGCGGCGCGCGGCTCGTGCTGACGCTGGCGCACGAGATGCGGCGCCGCGGTGCCCGCACCGGCCTCGCGTCGCTGTGCATCGGCGGCGGGCAGGGCCAGGCCGTCGTCCTGGAGGCAGCATGAGTTCCGTGCAAGAACAGGCGGCGACCGCTCCGGCGGCGACGACTCCTCCCCGCGGCGATGGCGGCGCGGTGGTGCTCTCGATCGGCGACGACGGCGTGGCGACGCTGCGGCTCGGTTCGCCCGACGAACCGATCGTGACGCTCACGAAGGAGCGCCTCGAGTCGCTCGACCGCGCGCTGCAGGACCTCGCGAACGACAGCCGCGTGCGCGGCGTTCTCGTGACCGGGCCCGGGCCCGGCATGTTCTGCGCCGGCGCCGACATCCGGCTCATCCAGGGCATCACGGATCCCGCGGAGGGTGCGGCGGCGGCGGTACGCGGCCGTTCGATCTTCCAGCGCTGCCAGCAGATGGCCGTCCCGGTCGTCGCGGCGATCGAGGGCCCGTGCCTCGGCGGCGGTCTCGAACTGGCGTTGTTCTGCGACGTGCGCGTCGCGAGCGACCACCGCGCGACGCAGATCGGCCTGCCCGAAGTGAAGCTCGGCATCATCCCCGGCTTCGGCGGCACCCAGACGCTGTCCCGTCTCGTCGGCCTGCCCACGGCCCTCGACCTGATCCTGAACGGCAAGCTGCTCCGCGGCAAGCAGGCGGCGAAGCTCGGTGTCGTCGACCGCCTCGTGCCCGGCGCCAAGCTGCTCGCGGCCGCACGCCAGGAACTCGACCGCCTGATCGCCGCGCGGCGCAAGGCGAAGAAGCGCCGGTTGCGCGGCATGGCGTTCTGGCTTTCGCGCACGCCGTTGCGCGCCCTCGCGGTGCGCGCGGCCGAGAAGGCGCTGCAGAAGGGGCAGGCGCGCTTCTACCCGGCGCCGAAGCGAGCGCTCGCGAGCTGCGTCAACGCATTCGCACTGCCGCGCGACCGGGCGTTCGCGGCAGAGGCGCAGGCGCTCGGCGACACCATCGTCACGCCGGTGAGCAAGGGGCTCGTGCACCTCTTCTTCCTCACCGAGCGCAGCAAGAAGCTGGGCAAGGGGCAGGGCGCCCGCGACGTCGGCCGCGCCCTCGTCGTCGGCGGCGGCGTGATGGGCGCCGGCATCGCGGCGCAGCTCGCGCAGAAGGACGTGCGTGTGCGCCTCTGCGACCTCGACCTCGGCGCCCTCGCGCGGGCCAAGGGTCGCCTCCACCAGGACCTCGACAAGAGGCAGAAGCGCCGCCAGCTCGAGCGCCACGAGGCGCAGGCCATCGGCGACCGGCTCGCCGTGGCCACCGAGTGGGGCCGCCTCGACACCACGGACCTGTGGCTCGAAGCCGTCGTCGAGGACCTCGCCGTGAAGCAGAAGCTGATGGCCGCCGCGGTCGAACGCGGACTCCCGGCGGACGCCGTGATCGCGACGAACACGAGTTCGCTGTCCGTCACTTCGATGGCACGCAGCGTGCCGCACCCCGAACGCGTCGTCGGCATCCACTTCTTCAACCCGCCCGAGAAGATGCCGCTGGTCGAAGTAATCCGCGGCCAGGCGACCAGCGACGCCACCGTCGCGAGCGCCTGCCGGCTCGCGCTGAAGCTCGGCAAGTTCCCGGTCGTCACCGCGGATGCGCCCGGCTTCCTCGTGAACCGCTGCCTCGCGCCCTACGTGAACGAAGCGGCGCGGCTCGTGCTCGAAGGCACGCCGCCGGAGGCTGTCGATGCGGCGATGCTCGACTTCGGCATGCCGATGGGGCCGTGTCGGCTCCTCGACGAGATCGGCTTCGACGTCGCGGCGAAGGTCAGCGACGTGATGAAGGCCGGCTTCCCGCAGCGAATGGAACCGTGCGAGCTGTTCGCAGCGATGGCGGCGGCGAAGGCGCTCGGCACGAAGACCGGCGGCGGCATCTACGGCAAGGACGGCACCGGGGACGGCCCCGGCCGCGCCGTGATCGACTCGCTGCGCTACCAGCGCGGCACGCCGCCGCGCGCCGCGGGGCGCAGCGAGATCGAGCACCGCCTGATCTACCCGCTCGTGGACGAAGCGTGGCGATGCCTCGACGACGGGATCGTGCAGAGCGAAGAAGACCTCGACCTCGGGCTCGTGATGGGCATCGGCTTCCCGCCCTTCACCGGCGGCATCACGAAGTTCGCGCGAACGCGCGGTCTCTCGACGATCGTCGCGGTGCTCGACGAACTGGCTCGTGGTCTCGGCGCGCGTTTCCAGCCGTCCGACGGCCTGCGCCGCCGCGCTCTGAGCTGATTCGTTCGCCGCAGTCGTCGCACGACGAGAAATCCCGCGCCGCGATGGACGGCTCCTGCGTAGGTGCTCGAAGAAATCGTCGCGCCGCTGCCATCGACGGGTCCGAGTCGGTCGCGTAACTCCCCCTCGAACACGTTGTATTCTGTGGTCAGCGCGCGAAGGAACGGACTGCAGCGCCTCGAGCCCGGACGCCGATGCAGTCGCCGCGTCGCGCTCTTTGATTCGGGGGTTTCGGTGGTGAGGTTCCAGCTCGGCATCGTCATGTGCCTGCTGGCCGGCTGTGTCGTGCAGCCGACCGCGCCCACTCCCCGTGTCGCGACGGCCCGCGGACCCGGACCGATGGCGCTCGTACCGCGCATCGGCATCGAACACCTGCCGCCCGACGCCACGGAGCCCCAGGGCGAGGGCCCCCGCGTCGCGCCACAGCCGGCGCCGCAGCGCACGGCACCGCGCCGGCGACCCGAACCGAAGATCACGCGACGCGACCCGGAGCGCCACTCGTGGCAGATGACGGCCGAGGAGATCGCCGCGATCGACGACCCGATCGCGCGCGAAACGCTGCACTTCGTCGACGATCTCGTCGCCGCCGACCAGCGGCGCGTCCGGCGCGAGGCGGGGCTGCCGTTCCTCGCACTCCAGGGGACCGACCCGGAGGACGGGCCGCTGTTGTCGAGCGAACAGGCGCTCCGCGACGCGCAGGAGGAGTGGGCACAGACCCACGGGCCCGCGATGCTGCGCAAGCCGTTCCAGCAGCTGCTGCGCCGCCTGCCGGTCGCGCGCGACGTCGAACTCGAGATCCAGGACTTCCGATCCGACCACGTCCCGCTGTCGGAGCCGTACCAGCTGACGCACACCGATCCCCGCTCGTTGGGTCGCCTCTCGGTGCGGTGGCACGCGAGCGATGGCTCGGATCCGTTGGAGGTCGCGTGGGTCTTCCAGGGCCTGCGTGTCGGCACGAGCCAGGAAGTCGGCAAGCTGTCGCTCGACTTCGACCTGTCCGATACCCTGCGCCTCGAGATTCGCACCAGCACGGAGTACCGGACGAACGACCACTCCCTGCGCGTCGACCTCGGCTACCGCCCGAGCGACGGCACGAGCATCCACCTCGCGATCGGCGACGACATGGACTTCCTCTCGACCTCGTCGATCTACTCGCTGTTCGAGACGCCGATGGACGGCTCGGCCGGGCTCGTCCTGTATGCCGTCCACGTGTTCTGAGCCCCCCTGCCCCGGCGCGCAACGGGCCCTGGCCCTCGTCGGTTCGCTCGCCGGCCTGCTCGCCGCCGCGTGCTCGTTCGCCCCGCCGCCGAGCCACCCGCGCCCGCCGCTGCCGGCGCCCGAGATCGCGGCCGCCGTGCCGACCCCCGAACTCCTGGAGCTGCACGACCTGGGCGGCGGCCGTTCCACCGGCGTGCTCGTCGCCGCCGGCGAACAAGTCCGCTTCCACATCCGTCGCGCCGATGGCGGCGGAAAGAAGCCGCTCGTCCTGTGCGTCCCGATCCTCGCGGGCGGTGACGAACTCATGGAGAACGTCGCCTCGCGCATGCGCTCGCACGGGTTCGACGTCGCGTTCTGCGCGCGGGCCGGTTCGGCACTGAAACCACCGCAGCGGGGGCGCGACCTCGACCTGCTCTTCCGCCGGACGGTGCTGCACCAGCGGATCCTGCTCGCGTGGCTCGCGTCCGGACCGGATGCCCCGACGGCGACCTTCGTGCTGGGCATGTCGATGGGCGGCATGGTCGCCACCGTCGTCGCCGCCGAGGAACCGGACGTCGCCGGTCTCGCCGTGTGCCTCTCCGGCGGGGACCTCGGCAGCCTCGTGCTGAGCTCGAGCGAACGGCGCGTGCGATCGTGGAGCGAGTGGCGGCACACGACGGACGGCGTCGGCGACGACCACCTGCGGTGGGAGCTGCGGGAGTTCCTCGACTACGAGCCGCTGGGATTCGCCGCGGCGATTCCGACGTGGAAGGTCCTGTTCGTCGGCGCGGACCTCGACTCGGTGGTGCCGCGACGCAACCAGGATCTCCTGTGGGAAGCGCTCGGCCGGCCGGCCCGCCTGCAGGTTCCGCTCGGCCACTACTCGGCGGCCCTCGCGATCGACACGATCCTCGGCGCGGCGGCATCGCACTTTGCCGCACTCGTGCCCGACCGCTCGCAGGAAGCCTGGCGGAAGCTCCCCGGGTCGTGACGCGGCTCGCCGGGAGGAAGCGCGACACTTGCGCGTCTTCCCGGCCCTCGGTCTGATGCCCGCCCCTTTCCGGCCGGAACCGGCCGCTGCCAACCCATGCACCTGAGCCTTCGACTCGCGATCCTGCTGCTGACCTGCACCCCCATCGCCGCCCAGGCGATCGAGGACCCGACCAAGGCGATCGCCGAATTGCAGAAGGAGAAGGAGCGCCTGCAGCGCGAGATCGACTTCGTGAAAGGCCGCGTCGCCGATTCGCGGCAGACCCTGCGGAACCTGGGACACCAGTCCCTCTCGTTCCGCACCATCGACGCGGGCAGGTCGGCGGCCACGCCGCCCACCACCCCGCCGGTGGCCCGTCGCCCCGCGCGCCTCATGCAGGACGACGAACGGCAGGCCTACCCGCACGACACCATGGTCGTCGTGAACGGCAATCCGATCCGGCAGGGCCAGTTCGACGAACTGGTCTCCTACCAGGCCGGCGTCGGGACCGACGACGCAGCACGCGCGATGCACTCGATGATCGCGCTGGCCGACCTCATCCGCATCGAGAACATCGTGTCCTCGTTCGCCGAGAGCGAAGCGACGGTTCACATCGCCGAGGCGTTGTCCGAGATGGAAGGCGGCCGCGCGATCGGCGAGCTCGCGAAGTCGCTGGGCACGATCCGGGGCGCAGCCGAAGACGGCGCGGTCGAAATCACGCGTCACTCGCCGCACGGGGTGAAGCTCGAACGCATCGCGTTCACCACGCCGGCCGGCACCCGCTCGAAGCCGTTCGCCCACTACACGGGCCTCGCGGTGATCCAGGTCGACAGCGCCGAGAAGGGCAGCACACCAGAACTCGACAAGGTGCACGCCCACGTGGTCGTGGCGCCGTTCGCCGAGGGCGAGAACCTCGCGAAGGCGGATTCGATGCTCGCGTCCGGCCAGGTCGAGATCGTCGTGCGCGACCGCGAAGTCATGCGGATGCTGCCCGCAGCGTTCCAGGACGCGGAGGAAGTGCAGGCCGCGCGCACGAAGAACACCGCCGAGGACCTCGCGAAGGCCGTCGCGGAGATGGAGAAGGAGATCGCGCGGATCCGCGAGTCGAAGAACGCCGACGAACAGGCCCGTCTCGAAGGGCTGGAGAAGCGCCTCGAGAAGATGCGGATGCGGCTCGAGACGATGCAGAAGGAAGCGCAGGCGGAGGGCGGCACGCCCCCCGAGAAGAAGGGCTGATCTGCCGGAGCGGCGCCGCCGCTCCGAATCACGAGCAACCGGGAGGGGCCATGGCAGCGATCCGCAGGAGCGGGGGTGTCGTCGCGTTTTTCTGGGCGGGCAAGGTCCCCGATCCCGGCAGCGAATCGTTCTGCCAGGCGTTGGCCAACCGCCGCTTCCGCACGATCGAGAACGCGGCGAGCGAAGAGGTGTCGATCGGCTGGGTGACCCCGGTCGACCCCACCGGCGACAGCTTCGCGGCGGAAGATCTCGACGGCGGCGCGGGAACCTGGCTGCGGTTCCGCATCGACAAGAAGACGCTGCCGAAAAAGTGGCTGCAGATCCACCGCGACAGCGCGGAGAAGGCCAAGGGCAAGAAGCTCTCGGCGCGCGAACGGCGCGAACTGAAGGACGACCTGATGGAGAAGCTGCTCCCGCGCGTCCTGCCGACGATCCAGCTCGTCGACGCGCTCCTGTTCGCGGAGCGCCGCACCGTTCTGCTGTTCGCCGGCAGCAAGGCCGCGCGCGAAGCGTTCGGCAAGCTGTTCTTCGAGAGCTTCTCGCTGCCGCTCGAGCGTGGCAATCCGCTGCAATGCGGCCTGCGCGCCGACATCGGCGACAGCGCCCGCACCCTGCTCGAACGACTCGAACCCGTGCGCTGGCCGCGCGTCGGCGGCAACGAACGTGCGTCGGGACCACGGGCACCCCGCGCGATGCAGGCCGCGGCCGAAGAGGGCGACGCATGATCCCCGAGACCAAGAACGCGGACACGCACGGCTTCCTCGGCGAGGAGTTCCTCACGTGGCTGTGGTTCCGATGGGAGAGCGACGGCGGCGAGTTCACGCTGTCCGGCGGTCGCGTCGTCGGCGTCGCCCTCGACGACTTCCTCGCGTTCGCCGCACCGGACGAAGACTCGACCGAGCAGACGCTGCGGCGCGGCCTGCCGACGCGCACGGCCGAAGCGCGCATCGCGCTGCGCCAGGGCAGCCGCCTCAAGAAGGCGCGCCTGCTCGTCGCCGAAGGATCGCGCCAGTGGAGCGCGACCCTCGACGCGCCGACGCTCGCCCTGTCCGGCGTGAAACTGCCGGAGGACGCGGAGGAGTGCGAGTCCGACGTCGATCGCACCGCCGATCGCGCCGCGAACTGGCTCGCGCTGCACGAGATCGTGCAGGCGCTCTACACGCAGTTCCTCCAGCAACGGCTGCGCCCGGACTACATGAAGACCGCGGGCGAAGAACAGGCGCGCTGGATGGCGAGCTGAGCCACGGGGCGCGCGCGGCCGTCACGCGCCCGACACGGCGACGCGCTCGACGGCTGCGCCCAGCCGAACGAAGAGCGACGACAGCCACGCTGCAGTGCGCGCCGCGTGCTGCGAGTCGGGAGCATCGCTTCCCCACACGACCGCGATCACGTTCCGCGTGCCGGCGACGGTCTTCGTCCGTTGCGCGTCCTTCACCGCGTTGGCGCACGGGCCGTTCGCGTCGAACAGGCACAGGAGCCCGCCGACGTCGATCGTCTGGCCGCTGCGATTGAACACGAACGTGCTGCCGGCAGGCGGCACGTCGACGCGCAGCGGCGGGACACACAGGTCGAGGTCGACGACGCTGATCGGCAGACCCGAATGCAGCGACGCGGCGTTGCCCGCGTCGACGGGCGCATTGATGGAGCCGAGTCGCTTCTCGGCGATCGCGGCCGCGAGGTACTCCGACGACGGCTTGCCGCGGCCCGTCGGCCGATAGCCGTGAACACGCAGCAGGTCGCGAACGGCGGTCCGCACCTCCTCGCCGCCGCGCACGGGCGCCTCGGCGTCGGGACGCAGGAGGTCGACCAGCCACGGCGGGGACGGCAGGTGTTCGATCGCCTTCGGCATCGAGGCGGTGAGCGCGTGCAGCGCGAGGCCGGGGTACGTGACGGTGGGCAGGTTCATCGCGGATGGCTCGGCAGGTGTTCGGCCGCGTGGCGATGCAGCCAGTGCACGAGTTCGGGCACGTCGTGGAACGGCCGCGGCCGCCCCGTGCCGAAGGAGACGATCGGCGGCTCGTCTTCGGGCCGGCGGTGGGGATCCTCGTCCTCGTCGTGCGCTCGCACCCAGCCGCCTTGGTGCTCGAACGACCACAACACGCCGCGCCCGCGCGTGGAGTGCAGCACCCACCGCACATCCCAATCCGCGGAGCGGAGCGGCGCGCCCTCCGCACGGAAGCGCCCCACCTCGACCACGAGGATCGCGTCGGCGTCGAGCGCGCGACCGAGGGTTCCCGCGTCGGCCGCGACGAAGCGCGGCGAGGGCGGTTCGCCCGTGGCCCCGGCGATCAACGTGCGGCCCACCTCGATCGACGGCACGCGGTAGCCACGCGACCGCACGGCGCGGTCGATGCCGACGAGCAGCGTGTCGGGCAGTGTCTCCTGCGCATCCGCAACGGACTGCACGTACGGCCAGACCGCGATGGCGTCCGGCATCGGCCCCGACAGCGGACGCGGTGTGATCGACGGACCGACGCGGCAACCCGCGAACAGCAGCACCGCCGCCCCTGCCTTGCACCACGCACGCGCTCGGTTCACGCCCCCATCATGCCGCGCCGCCTCGCCCGGACAACGCAGCGACGATGCGCGAAGCACCCGTGCTGCGGTCCTTCCGGAGCGCACCGCCCACGGCTCGACCTTGACGCCCATCGCCTCGGCGCGCAGAGTTCTCAGCCGCGAACCGGCCGACGGCCGATGTTCCCCTGCCGCATGTCGCACCGCCCGACGAACGCCGCGCTGCCCGCCCTCGCCGTCCTGGCGCTGCTGGTGCTCGCGTTCGGCCTGCCGCGCCTCGTGGTCCTGTGCACGCACAGCGACGGCGAGGCGTCGCTCGAATGGGCGCACCTCGGTCCGTGCTGCGATCACGAGCACGGGGCCGCGAGCGACGACCAGGACGACCACGACGGCCATCCGGCGGTCGAGGCCCGCAGCGGCTGCGAACACGCGAGCCTCGCGATCGACACCGCACCCGCCCCGCGCGACGGCGCGAACGGCGAGCTGCCGGCCGCCCACGCCGCCTTCGTCGTCCACGCCGACTTCGTGCTGCCGGCCCGCCGGCCGCCGACGCGCCTGCCGCCGGCGACGGGCCCGCCCCGCCCGGATCCGCGCACCGGACTGCGCGCCACGTCACAACTGCTGCTGTAGGTCGGAACGGAACCCGCGTGCGCCCCGCCGGCGCGTCCGTCCCGCGTTCCGTTCTCCGACCTCCCGCATGCTGCGCAGCCTGTTCGCCGCCACGACGTTCGTGGCCTTCACCGCCTGCCACACCTACGCACCGGCACCCGTCGACCTCGACGCGTGGCGCGCCGTCTTCGCCGCGCGGAGCGACCTCGTGCGCGACGCATCCGCCGATGCGACCTCGCCGTTCCGTGGCGATCTCGCCGACGGCATCGATCTCGGGGAAGCACGCCAGCTCGCCGCGTGGCTGCACCCTGAATGCCGTTCGGCCCGCGCGGCAGCCGGCGTCGCGAAGGTCGCGTTCGAGCAGTCGGGGCGCCTTCCCGATCCGGAGCTCGGCGTCGACGTCGAACGCATCGTCGAGAGCGTCGCGCACCCCTGGATCGTCGCCGGGGAACTCGGTCTCACGATCCCGCTGTCCGGCCGGCTCGGCGCCTCGGAGGCGCTGGCACGGGAACGCCACGGCGAAGCGCTGGCGCTCGCACTCGCCGTCGAAGTCGACGTGCGTCGCCGGTGCGAACTCGCCGTTGTCCGACTCGCCGCCGCACGCGAACGCGCGACGCTCCTGCACGAGCTCGTGCAGCAGGTCACCGCACTCGAGACGATCGGCAGGCGGCTCGAGGCCGCGAACGAGGTGACCGCCGCCGCGGCGCGCACGTTCACGCTCGAACGGGTGCAACGCGAAGGCGAACTCCTGCTCGCCGACGCCGCCCTCGCTGCCGCCGAACTCGAGTGCCGCCGCGAAACCGGACTGCCGCCCGACGCGGCGGTCACGTTCACGCCGACGTTCGACGTCGACCCGGCACCGGCGACGCCCGAGGCGCGGCGCGAGCAGCTTCCGGCATCGGTACGCGTGCTGTTCCTTCGGGCGCGGCACGAGGTCGCCGAACGATCGCTCGCGCTCGCCGTGTCCGAGCAGTGGCCCGACCTCGTTCTGCGCCCGGGCGGCGGCGAAGAAGATGCACAGCCGCGTGCCTCGCTCGGATTCACGATCCCCCTGCCCCTGTGGAACGGCAACACAGCGGCGATCCACGAAGCGCGGGCGCGCCGCGACGAAGCGGCGGAGGCGCTGCGTGGCGGCTACGAAACCGCGCTGCAGGACCTCGGCACCGCCGAACTCCGGCTCGCCACGGCAGAGCGCCACCTGGCGTTCGCCGCAGAGCGCCTGGCACCGCTCGCCGCGCAACAGGTCGCGGACTGCCGCCGGCTCGCGGAACTGGGGCAGCTCGAGCCTCTGCTGATCCTCGACGCCGTCGTCCGCGATCACGGAGCCCGCGATCTCGTGATCGCCGCGCGCCTCGCGCGCGCGGAAGCCGCGATCGCAGCCAACGCCATGTTCGCCAGGACCGAGTCCGCCGCCCACCGAACGGAGCCCCGATGAGCCCTGCATCTCCACTTCGTCTCGTGCTGCCGCTGCTCGCGTTCGCCGCCTGCAGTCGCCCCGCCCCGACCCCCGCCGAGCCGGAGCACGGCC
>JAEUHQ010000139.1 GCA_016794565.1 Planctomycetota bacterium
GGAGCAGGCGGACGAGAACCCCGCCCGGCTCGGCGAGGGACTTGATGCGCGTTCGCACGAGGTCGGCGACGATCTGCAGCACGTCGTCCTGGAGGCCGTCGATCACGGCGAGTGCCGCCGTGTCGTCGGGCCCGGCGATGACCTCCCGCAGCGCGCCTCGGAGGTCGGCGATCGCTTCGACGTCGGCCGGACGAACGTGGCGCAGGTGCCGCGCCACCTTCCAGATCCTGTTCCACCGGTCCTGGTCGTTCTGGCCGTGTTCGGCGGCGGGCAGGAGCCGCACCAGCGTCGGCAGCGCGCCGACCGGCACTTCGATGCTGGCCGACGAGAGGAAGTCGAGCGTCGGCACAGGGGCGCCGTTCAGCAGCGCTTGCCACGCGCCGACGAGGTGCGGCTCGTCGTAGTGGTGCCAGACGGCCCCGTCGATCGGACCGAAGGCGGCGAGCGGGTGCTCCATCCCCCGCGGTCCGGTCGGTTGGTTCGTCGCGGGCCAGGGTGCCACCGAGTCGACGCCGAGCCGGAGTGCTTCGGGCAACAACGGGATCGCCGGAACGTCGCCGAGGCGTACGAGTTCGAAGAACAGGTAGCTGCGGCTGTTTCGCGACAGGGTGGGGCCGGACGGTCCGGTCGCCGTCAGCAACGTGCGCATCGCGGCGCGCGTCGGTTCCTGGTCCGCTGCGATCGACCGTGAAAGCAGCGCGTTCATGACCGGACCCGCGTGCAGAGGCATCTGGCGGGCCACTTCGACGAGCCAGGTTGTCGCCGCGGGGTCGTCCGACCTGCCTGCGAGGCTGAGCAGCCGCCAGGCCACGTCCGTCGGCGCTTCGACTTCGGTCACACCGACTCTCGCGTCGGCGACGGGCTGCGAGAGTCGCCACCCGGCCGTCTCACCGCGCAGGCCGGCTTCGAAGGCCTCGCGCGCGGCGGGGTAGGTTCCCCGGCTGCTCGTCGGTTGCGTCAGCGCGTCGAGGATCGGCTTCGGGTCGGGCACGCGCGGCAGTGCGCGCAGGAGTCGCGCGATCTGGGCGCCCGTCGCCAACCGGGCGAGACGCGACGGCCAGCGTGCGTTCGGTTTCTCGAAGCGCACGTACCCCAGTTCGGCGAGTTCGACGAGGCTCGCGACTCCGGCCTCGCTCCACAGAGGCTCGTGATGCTCGAGGATGGTCGCGACGGTGGCCGCGGGACCGCTGTCGGTGCCTTTCGACAGCGTCGGGCACGGTCCGAGTGCTCGTCCCGCGCCGGCGAGTTCGGCAATGGCCTCGTCGTCGAGCTGGAACGCACGCGCGGCCCCGTTGCCGAAGTCGCCCGGATCGCCGCCTTTCGCGAGCAGCCGGAGCACGAGGCGGCGGCCCGCCGCCGGCCCGGCGTTCACGAGGCCGCGAGCGAGGCGTGCGCACGCCGCGCGTGTTCGCAGGTCGTCGCCGGTCGCGGCAGCGACGAACCGATCGCCGACGGCGGCGAGCACGGCGTCCTGCTCCGGCGCCGGCAGGCGCGACCACTGACTGCCGATGCCGCTCCACCCCAGCGCCCGCACCTGACCGTTGCCGTCGGTCACGAACCGCGTGAGTTGCGCGGTGGGCAGGCGGTGCGCGAGGGTCCCCATCGCGTTGGGGACGTCGCCGGTGGGATCCGCGTCGCGGGCGAAGGCGTCCACCGCCGACAGCATGTCGTCGGCCGCGCTGGCGCACGGCGCGACGATCGCGCGGCGCCACTCGACCACGGGGTCCGCCGCGACCTCCGCGAGGTACAGCCGCGCCGGTTCGCTGCCGACGCGCCAGAGGCGGGACGCCAGCCCCACGATGCGTCCGTCCTCCTCCACGGCGGCGGGGCCAGCCATCGCGCGACGCAGTTCGCGCAGGCGTTCGACGAGGGCCGTCGCCGCCGCATCGCCGAGGAACGTCAGCTCCTTCGTCGCCGCGGCCATCGCTTTGTTGAGTTCCTCCTGCTCGGCAGGCGACAGGGAAGCCTGCGGCTGGCGCTCGCGCATGAGCAGGCTGTCGAGCCGCGCTGTCAGCGCGCGGGCGCGTACGAGCCGTTCCTGCGCCGCCTTGTCGCTGTCGCCCTGGCCCTGCAGCACCTTCGTCGCTGCTTCGCCGGTCGTGCTGCCGGCGGACGCGGCCGCCTGGAGGAACGGCGTCGCGTCGTCGCGGCGATCGAGGCGCCACAGGAGCGTCCCGAGCCGCAGCGAGGCCTCGGCGTGCACCGCCGCCGCGTCGCGCGCTGCGAGCAGTGCGCGGTAGCCCGCTTCGGCCGCACGCAGGTCGCCTTCCTGTTCTTCGATGAGTTGCAGGCGCGCGAGGCGCGGATCCGCGGCCGCGAGGGCCTTTCCTTGGGAGGGAGCCAGCGTCGTCAGGACGGCGATCGCCAGCATCGTTCGCAGTGCTTCGTTCATGAAGGCATCCGACGGAGAACGGGAGGCGCGATGGTCGCGCGCATCGGGAATCGGTGTCGCGGACTCGTCAAGGCCGCGCCTCGCTGGCCGCGAGCCGGTACCCGACGCCGTGCACGGTGATCAGGTGCACGGGCGCCTTCGGATCGACCTCGATCTTCTGGCGCAGGTGCAGCAGATGCGTGTCGATCGTGCGGTCGCCGATCGGCGCGCCGCCCCAGACCTCCCGGAGGAAGTGGCCGCGCTCGACGACTCGGCCCCGTTCGCGCCACAGCAGCGAGAGCATCGCGGCTTCGGTGGGGGAGAGGCGCTGCACTTCGGTGCCGCGCCGCACTTCGTACGCATCGAGGTCGACGTCGACGTCGCCGAAGCGGATGCGGCCGGTCGTTCGCGAGGGCTCGCGTTCGACGCGGCGCAGAAGCACGCGCACACGAGCGCGCAGTTCGCGCAGCGAGAACGGCTTCGTCACGTAGTCGTCGGCGCCGAGTTCGAGGCCGAGCACCTTGTCGCCTTCGCCGCCCCGTGCGGTGAGCAGCAGCACGGGCGTTTCGCGGTCGGTCCTGCGCACGGCCTGGAGGATCTCGAGGCCGCTCGGCCCGGGCAGGAGCACGTCGAGCACCAGCAGGTCGAACTTCCGCGTGCGCAGCAGGGCCAGCGCCTCGTCGCCGTCGGCGGCCGACGTCACCGAGTGGTCGTCGTTCTGCAGCGCGTCCTGCAGCACCGTGCGGATCGCGCGGTCGTCCTCGACGAGCAGGATGTGGAAGGTCATGGCACTGGCCGCGGGTCGAGCGGGAAGGAGAAGACGAACTCGGCGCCGGGCCCTTGCCGCGGGGCCATGCACACGAGGGTGCCGCCGTGCCGCTCGACGATGCTCCGGGCGATGTGGAGGCCGAGCCCGATGCCGGGAATGGTCCCGTGGCGGTGGGCCGTGCCGCGCTCGAACCGTGCGAAGACGCGTTCGCGTTCGTCCGGCGGCACGCCGGGGCCGTGGTCGCGGATCGCCGCGACGAACGAGCCGTTCGCGGTCGTCGTCGCGACGTCGATGCGGCGGCCGTCGGCGGCGTACTTGCGCGCGTTCTCGAGCACGGCGAGCAGCGCCTGCACGACGGCGCCCCGGTCGAACGTCGCCGGAGCCCCTTCCGCGCGGGCTCCCACCGTCACGCCGAGTCCGGCGCGTTCCGCGAGCGGCGCGAACGCGGCGACCGCTTCGTGCACCGCGTCGGCGAGGTCGCCGGGCCGCAGGTCGTACGCACGCTCGCCGCGCTCCATCTGCCCGAGATCGAGCACGTTGTCGATGAGCATCGACAGGCGCGTCGCTTCGCCCGCGAGCAGCCCGAAGTACTCGCGCTGCTTGTCGGCCGGCACGTCGTCGTCGCGCAGCACGTCGGTGAGCAGACGGATCGCGGCGACCGGGGTCTTCAGTTCGTGCGTCACGCCGGTGAGGAACTCGGTGCGCGCTCGTGTCGCCATCGCTTCGCGACGGACCGCGCGAAGCATCAGGAACGCGCTGGCGACGAACACCGCGACGAGCAGGGCGCCGGCTGCTCCTGTCGTCGCGGGTCGCACGAGCCAGTGGGGCTCCGGCATCGCGCCCGGCGTCGCGTCGATGCCCGGCAGGACCTCGTCGGCATCGGCTGCGCCCGCGCCGCCGAAGACGAGTTCGCCGCGCCGCGGCAGCGGCGGCAGGTCCGCGGGCGACGCGGCGCCGGGTGCGTCGCGCAACGAACGCAGCCACTCTCGCGGCAGCCACGCGCCGTGACCGCCGCCCTTGTCTGGTCCGGGGAACCAGGCGAGCAATTGCGTGCCGTCGACCTGGCAGCCCGCCGTCGCCGTCGGCAGCAGTTCGACGACCCGTCGCAGCAGCGCGCGACGGGCGGCGATGCGGGCGTTCGCCGCGAGCGGTGCGTGCGTGTCGGCGCCGAGTTCCGCGAGGCGGGCCAGGGCC
Organism: Planctomycetota bacterium; assembly: GCA_016794565.1. Taxonomy (GTDB): domain Bacteria; phylum Planctomycetota; class UBA1135; order UBA1135; family UBA2386; genus JAEUHQ01. The sequence goes on from JAEUHQ010000139.1 coordinate 4,335, forward strand.
GGCGTGGCGACGACCGGATCGGCCGTGGGAAGGAGGCGCTCGGCGGCCGAAGGAACGCCGCCGCGCGCCCGCGCCAGCAGTGCCGCCGCGACGACCGCGTTCGTGAGGGGGCGGTCGGCCATCGCCGCCGGCACGAGCGTCGCGATCCCGGCTTCCAGTCTTGCCGCGAGTGCGTCGCTGCGCTCCGCGTCTCCGGCGCGATGCGCCTGCCACGCCGCCGCTGCGAGGATCGGCAGGCGGCGTTCTCCGGTCGGGCCGCCGGGCCCGAGCAACTCGTCGAACTCGCGCGTCGCGGCGTCCGGATCGTTCGCGGCGAACTCGGCGATCTGGGCCCGGCGCAGGCGCTCGGCGACGGCGGCGTCCGGCGGCGAGTCGGGGGACGGCAGCACGTAGCCGACGTCGGCGTCGCACTGCACGGCGCCGTCGCGCACCACGAACCTGGCCTCGGGCGGCGCCGCGTCGACGAGTCCCGGGTGCCGCAGCACCGCGCGCAGCGCGACCGCGAGGTCGCGGGCCGCGGCCCGGCCGTCGAGTTCGACCCGGATGCGATCCTGGCGCTGCGCCGCCACCAGGTTCCACCCGACGATGACGATCAGGCCGCCGCCCGACAGCAGTGCGAGCAGGGCCAGTGCGGTCGCGGTGGTGTGCGTCTTCGCGGCGATGCCGGGACCCTACGCGGACCCCGGCCGCAGTTGTCAAGGAGACGTCGCGGTCACCCGCGCGGCGTCACTTCAGGTTCTTCCAGAGGAACGTCCACGAGAGCGCGGACATGAACGCCGCCTGCTTGTTGTCCGCGGCGCCGCCGTGGCCGCCCTCGATGTTCTCGTAGTAGAGCACGTCGTGCTTCTGCTCCATCATGCGCGCCATCATCTTGCGGGCGTGGCCGGGATGGACGCGGTCGTCGCGCGTCGAGGTCGTGAACAGGACCTTCGGGTACTTCACGTCGGCCTTCACGTTGTGGTACGGGGAGTAGCGCTGGAGCCATTGCGCCTCTTCCGGGAGGTCGGGGTTGCCGTACTCGCCCATCCACGACGCGCCCGCCAGCAGCTTGTGGTACCGCAGCATGTCGAGGAGCGGCACCTGGCACACGACGGCCTCGAACAGGTGCGGGTACATCACCAGCATGTTGCCCATGAGGAGGCCGCCGTTGCTGCCACCCTGGATGCCGAGGTGCCGCGTGCTCGTGACCTTCTGCGCGATCAGGTCCTCGGCGACCGCGGCGAAGTCCTCGTAGCACTTGATGCGGTTCGCCTTCAGCGCGGCCTGGTGCCATTTCGGACCGAACTCTCCGCCGCCGCGGATGTTCGCGACCGCGTAGACGCCGCCCTTCTCGAGCCAGGCGCTGCCGACGCCGGCGCTGTAGCCGGGCGTCATCGACACCTCGAAGCCGCCGTAGCCGTAGAGCAGCGTCGGGTTCTCGCCGTTCCGCACGAGGCCTTTCCTGCCGACGAGGAAGTAGGGGATGCGCGTGCCGTCCTTCGACGTCGCTTCGCGCTGCGTCACCTCGAGGCCGCCGGCGTCGAAGAACGCGGGCAGGCTCTTCACCTTCGTCGGCTTGCCGCTGCCGATCGTCCCCATCCAGAGACTCGTCGGCGTGAGGTAGTCGGTGATCGTCAGGAAGTAGTCGTCGCCGTCCTCGTCGTCGACGGCCGACGCGCTGATCGTGCCGAACTCGGGCAGGCCGGGCAGCGGCTCCTGCTTCCACTCCTTGCCGTCGTGTGTCAGCACGGACACGCGGTTGCGCACGTTGTCGAGCACGTTCAGCAGCACGTGGTTTCGCGTCGGCGAGAAGCCGGCCAGCGAACTGCGCTCGGTCGGCTCGAACAGCACGTCGAACGTGCGCTCGCCTGCGAGGAACGCATCGACCTTGGCGGCGAGCAGTGAACCCGCCGCGTAGGTGCGGCCTCCGACCGCCCAGTCGTCCCGCAACTCGACCAGCAGCCATTCGCGGTGGAAGTTGGCGTTCGCGCTGTCGGGTTTGTCGATCTTCACCTGCTTGCCGTCCCGCAGGAGGAACACTTCGTTCGTGAAGAACGTGATGCCGCGGTAGACGATGTCGCGCTCGAAGCCCTTCGTCCGGTCGCGCGACGCGGACAGGAACACGTCGCTCTCCTGGCCTTCGGCGACGGTCTTCGCGGCGGCGAGCGGAGTGCCGCGCTGCCAGACCTTCACGACGCGCGGGTAGCCCGACGACGTCATCGACCCGGGGCCGAAGTCCGTCGCGACGAAGACCGAGTCCTGGTCGCGCCAGGCGACGGTGGACTTCGCTTCCGGGAGCTCGAAGCCGTCCTTCACGAACTGTTTCGTGACGACGTCGAACTCGCGCGTCACGCTCGCGTCGGCGCCGCCGCGCGACAGCGAGATCAGGCAGCGCCGGCAGTCGGGGCGCAGGAACGTGGCGCCGTGCCAGACCCAGTTCTCCTTCTCGGCCTTGCCGAGCGCGTCGAGGTCGAGCACGAGGTCCCAAGTCGGCGACTCGCGCATGTACTCGTCCTGCGACGTGCGCCGCCAGATGCCGCGCGGGTTCTTCGCGTCCTGCCACAGGTTGTAGTACCAGAGCGGCCCCTGCTTGCCGACGTACGGGATGCGCGCGGTCGAGTCGAGGATCGACAGGATGCGCTCGTTCAGGGCGCGGAACTCGTCGCTTGACGCGAGCTCCTTCTGGCTGTCGGCGTTCCTCTCCTTGACCCACGCGAGCGAACGCGCGCCGCCGACGTCTTCGAGCCACTGATTCGGGTCGGCGGCGTTCGTCGGTGCGGGTCGCGGCATGTTCGGGTCTTGGGCGATGAGGATCGGGACGGTGAAGGCGATCGCGGCGGCGATCCCCGTGGTGAAGCGGTTCATGGGTTCCTCTGCCGGGCGAGCCTAGCTGCGTGGCACGCGCGGTTCACGCCCCGACGCGCGGCGGCGCGGCTCCGTGGGTGCGTCGGGAAGGAAGGTGTGACTTGCGTCGCTCGTTCGCTACGCTGCGCCGCGGCGGTCAGGGCATGTTGCGGATACCGATCGAAGCAGGCATCGCTGCGGGTGCACCGGCGTGGATCGAGATCGATCTCGGCGCCGTCGCGCACAACGTGCGTGAGTTCCTCGGCATGCTGCCGGAGGGCTGCCGCCTGCTCGCCGTGGTGAAGTCGAACGCGTACGGCCACGGCATGCAGCGCGTCGCGCAGACTGCCCTCGCCGCGGGCGCACACGGCCTCGCGGTCGCGAGCGTGCACGAAGGCGAGGAGCTGCGCGCGATCGGCATCGAAGCGCCGATCGTGGTCGTCGGACCGATGGCGCCGGAGGACGCAGTCGCCGCGGTCGTGCACGATCTCGTGCCGAGCCTCGGCAACCTCGAGGTCGCGCGAGCCCTGACGGCGCACGCGCGGCGGCCGTTGCCGGTCCACATCGAAGTCGACTCCGGCATGCGCAGGCACGGCGTGCCGGCGGCACACTTGCGCGACTTCGTGCACGAGCTGCGGCAGCGCGGCACCCTCCAGCCGACGGGAGTGTTCACGCACTTCGCCGCCATCGATCCCGAGGAGCTGCCCGCCATGCGGCGCCAGCTCGCGACGTTCCTCGGCGCACTCGCCGGCGTTCGCGATCTCGTGCAGCCGCTGCGCCACGCGGCGAACACGCTTGCCTCGCTCATCCTGCCCGAAGCGCACCTCGACGCCGTGCGCCTCGGCGGCGGCCTCTACGGCTTCGATGCCCTGCGCGGCCACGGTCCGGTGTGTCTGCGGCCCGTGTTGTCGCTGCGCGCGCGCATCGTCGGTCTGCGCGACGCGCAGCCGGGCGACGCCGTCGGATACGGCGGCACCTTCGTGTGCGCGCGGCCGTCGCGCCTCGCCCTCCTGCCGCTCGGCTACGCGGACGGCCTCGTGCGGAGCCACTGGCAGGGCGCGGAGGTCCTCGTCGCGGAGCGGCGCGCGCCGATCGTCGGTCTCGTCAGCATGAACCAGACGATCGTCGACGTGACGGACGTGCCCGCGGCGAGCCTCGGCGAGGAGGTCACGCTGCTCGGTGCCCAGGGCGCGGCGTGCGTGTCCGCCGAGGAGCGTGTGCCGAAGGGCGGCTCGACGTACGAGGTCACGTCGCTGCTGCGACCGTCGTTGCCGCGCCGCTACCTGCCCGCCCCGCTGCGTTCGTCGCTGCGCTCGGCGGAAGGTGCACACGGCCCGCGAAGGTGAGACCCACCAGGCACCCCGGGCACAAGAAGCTGCACGCTTATGGCTGCTTCCTTCCGGACCTGACCAGGTTCACGCCGCCCCCTTGCTCGGGACCCGGCGGACCCCACCTTCGCGAGCCGTGCGAAGAATGGCGGAGAGGGGGGGATTCGAACCCCCGGCAACCTTGTGGGCTGCACTCGCTTTCCAAGCGAGCTCCTTAAGCCGCTCGGTCACCTCTCCACGCACCCGCTTGCTCGCTCCGTTCAGCACGGTGCGCCTGGGCGGCGAATGGGGACGAGCGTTCTAGCGCGGTGCCGGGGTCCGCGCAACGGCGAGTCACCCCGCCTTGCGTCTGGTGGGTTCGGCCAGGGCGCGGCGGCGATCCTGGAGGAGCCGGATGCGCGCCTCCCGCTGCTCGACCTCACCCTTCAGCTGTTCGACCTCCTCGTCGATGTTCGCGAGCGACTCGGGCACGCGCGTCACCACGTGGCCGCGCGCCCGGAGGATGTCGACGACCGACGTCGCTCCGACCAGGTGGCCGGCACCGACGGCGAACACGAAGCGACGCTTCGGCGCCTCGTGCAGCATGCGGTCGATGCGCTCCGCCATGCGCAGGTTGCGATCGGTCAGCAGCGACCGGGACAGCGCCTCCCACGGGCTGCCCTCGCCGCCCATCAGGTCGAAGAAGGACAGCAGCCGCTTCGTGTCACCAGCGCAGTAGGCGTCCAGCATCTCGGTGCAGAGATCGAGCCCGCGCCGTTCGAAGTCGTCGAGCACGTCGAGCGAGACCGTGAGGAGCCCGACCTCACCGGCGATGTCCAGGCTGTCGAACGCGGCCAGCTGTTCTTCGATGGTCTCGATGCCGCCGACCTGTTTGCCTGCACTCTTCGCGTCCTTGTAGATCTGCATGTCGAGTGCGACGCCCTTGCCCGCGCGGCCTTGCAGCACGACCTGCAGCGAGAGCGCGAACGGGCGCAGCTTGAGAGACGATGCCCGCGTCGCGTCGGGCAGACCGAGCTTCTTCCGCACCCGTTCGACCAGTGCCGGTGGCGCGATGTCGCCGAGCGTCTTCCCGTCCGGGATCTGCATCGCCGCCATCAGCTTCGGTGACACGATCTGGTCCATCGCGAGTTCGGTGAACACCGCGTCCGCGGCGCCGAGCACGGTTTCGACCTCGGGGTGCACGTCGGTCGCGCGCTCGTCGGGCAGGTGGATCGTGCCGAACAGGAACGACGGCACGTCGCCTTCGACCCGCCACAGGAACGGCCGCGGGTTCGCGAGCGCGGTGGGTGACGGCTCCTGGCCCGGGGCGGCCGCTGCTGCGCACGAGACCAAGAGGATCGAGACGGCGCGGGCGAGCCCGCGCACGAGGTGGCGGCCGTTCGGCATGGTGCGACGCAGCATAGTGCTGTGGGCGGATGCGCGTGCTTCCATGCTCTGCGCGGAACCGGCATGCTCTCGCGCCATGGCAGCGTCGAACGGCACCCCGACCGACAACGGCCCGTACCAGGTCGTCGCGCGTCGCTTCCGTCCGCAGCGATTCCAGGAGCTGGTCGGCCAGGACGACGTGCTGCAATCGCTGCGCACGGCGCTCGCGCAGAAGAGGGTGCCGCACGCGTTCATCTTCTCGGGCAGCCGCGGCGTCGGGAAGACGACGTCGGCGCGCATCCTCGCGCGCTGCCTCAACTGCGAGAAGGGACCGACGCCGGAGCCGTGCGGGACCTGCGACGTGTGCCGGTCGATCCTCGACGGCACCAACCCGGACATCGTCGAGATCGACGCGGCGTCGAACAACGGCGTCGACGACGTGCGCGCGCTGCGCGAGCACACCGCGTTCGCGTCGATGCGATCGCGCTATCGCGTGTTCATCCTCGACGAGGTGCACATGCTCAGCCGGCCCGCCTTCAACGCGCTGCTGAAGACCCTCGAGGAGCCGCCGCCGCAGGTCGTGTTCGTGCTGGCGACGACGGAACTGCACAAGGTTCCCGAGACGATCCGTTCGCGGTGCCAGGTCCTGCTCTTCCGGCGTGTCGGCGAAGCCGACCTGCAAAAGCGTCTCGCGATGATCGCGGAGCGCGAGGGAGTCGCGATCCCCGCGGAAGTGCTCGCCGAGATCGCCTCGTCGGTGCGCGGCGGCGTCCGCGACGCGGAGACCGAACTCGAGCGCATCCTGCCGCTGGCGCGCGCGCAGGGCGCGTCGTTCGACCTCGCCGCGTACCGGGCGCTCGTCTCGCGCATGGGGCTCGACGCGACTGCCGCGGTCGTGGCCTCGCTGCTGCAGGGCGACGCGAAGGCCGCGCTGCACTTCGCCCGCGATCTGCAGCGGCGCGGCGTCGACGAACGCGAAGCGCTCGGCGAGATCGTCGAAGCGCTGCGCGCGATCCTGCTCCTCAAGGTCGACGGCGCCGACTCGGCGCTCGTGAACGCCGCGGGCTCGCCGCGCGACCTTCTCGTGCGGCTCGCGGCGGCGGCGCCGCTGCACCAACTCGACGCGATGCTGAGCGCCGGTGTGCTCGGTCGCGACCGCCTGCGGCGCGTCGAGGACCGCGGAGCCGTGCTCGAGCTGTCGTTGCTCCGCATGGCCCAGGCCGGCACGCTGCCCACCCTCGCCGATCTCGTCGCGGAGGTGCGCGCCGGCGGCGGTGCCGCGCTCGGCAGGCAAGCTGCCGTGACCGGCGCCCCGTTGCCGCCGCCCGTGGCAGCGACCGCTTCTGTCGGTGCGGCGGCGGGGGGCGATCTGCGCGCGCGCGTGATCGCGACCTTCCACGACCGCCCGCTGCAGCAGACGACGATCGAGCAGTGCCGGATCGACGGGCCGAATGCGCAGGGTGTGGTCGTCGTGACGGTGCAGGGCGAACGGCGCATGTACCGCGACCGCATGGCGTCGCCGGGCCTGCAGCAGGAGGTCACCGCGGCGATCCGTTCGGTCGCGGGCGCGGACGTGCGGGTCGAGTACCGCGTCGGCGCCGACGGAAGCGGCGAATCCGCGGGCCCGAGCGCTTCGCCGGCGCCGGCGCCGCCGCCGAAGGTCGAACCCGGGCCCGAGGCGAAGCGCGTGATGAATCGCTTCCGCGGGCGCATCGTCGAGGTCAACCCGGCGGATCGTGCGAAGCCGGGCGCCGCGCCGCGGCAGGAAGACGACGGGGCGCCGGTCGACGAGCAGCCGCCCGACCTGCAGGAATAGGGCGCGGCAAGGGCCGTTCGCCGGATCAGGCACGCGCGTGGCGGTCGACGGCGGGATCCTGCGTCCGGACGGTCGAGCCCGCGCTTCGCTTGCGGGCGAACCACCCCGGCCAGCCCATGTCCACGCTTCGCTCTCTCGTCTTCTTCTCCATCCTCGGTTGTGGGCAGCCTGCCGGTGCCGTTCACGATCCCCGCCGCGTTCGGCTTCGCGCGGCACTTCCAGATCGTCGGTCTCGAGTCAGTGTCCGGGTTGTCCTTCACGAACGGCTTCACGGTTCGCACGCCGTTCGGACCAGCTCCGGCGCATGCGCAGGTCGTTGCGGATCCAGGCGAGCGTCGTCAGGTGGAGCGCGGTCGACTGCACGCGACCGCCCTGCTTGCCGCGCACGTCGACCGGATCCCACGAGCCTTCGGCTGCTCCGCCGGGTCGCTGCGCGTTCGCGAGCATCGCGACGACGTGCTCGCTCCACTTCGGCCACACGTCGCCGTTGGACCGCAGGAACCAGGTTCGGTAGAGCCAGTCGAGCGGATCGGCGGGGCCGGAGCCGGCCTCGGGCCAGCGCGGCAGGTCGGCCGCGACGTCGAACGGCGGTCGGCCCGTGAAGCCGGAGAACTCCAGCACGAACGCGACCGCGGCGTCGGGCAGCGCGGGGGCGGGGTTCGCGAGTTCGGGCATGAGTTCGGGCAGCACGCGCACATCGACCGCGGCGACGTTGAAGGTGCGGGCCGACGCCGCCGCGATGCCGGCCCAGAAGGTCGCCTCACGATCTCCCTCTCCGTCGCGCGCGCTCCTCGGCCACGAACCGTCGGGCAGCCGCCGCGCCACGAGCGCTGCCATCGCACGCCCGGCGACGGGCATCAGCACCTGCTGGTTCGAGAGACCGGTCGCTTCGGTCAGCGCGAACGCGGCGAGGGCCTGCGGTACGACGAGGTCGCCGGCAGCAGGGTCGGTGATTCCGCCGGACTCGCCCTGCAGGCTCCGCATCCACTCGACCGCGCGGCGCAGCGGTTCCCGGAACGGGCCGCCGCGCAGCGTCGATCCCGCGGCGAGGCCGGCGAGCATCGCGAACGACGTGACGGCGAGATCCTGGTCGGGCTTGCCCGTGCCCTGGCAGACGTCGCCCGCGGGATCGTGGCGCACGAAGAGCGCGGCGCTCCAGCGGCCGTCTTCGTCCTGGTGACGCGCGAGCCAGGCCAGCCCGCGGTCGATGGCTGCGGTCGCCGCGGCCTCGGTTGCGTCCGGCTGTCCGGCGGGGGGCTCCGGGCGGAGCCGGTCTTGCGCCGTGGCGGCGGCCAGGAGGAGCAGCGGAGGCAGCAGTACGTGCATCGCCCGGGGCCAACGGTCGGACCGCGCCCGCGGTTCGCCGGGCCCTTTGACATGCGCGGCGGTGTGGCGGATCGTCCTACCTCGCCATGCCCGTCCCGCACCGCTTCCTGTCCGTCGTGTGCTGCGTCGCGGGCGCCGCCGCCGCCCAGTCGTTCGTGAACTTCGAGAGCGGCCCGGTGTCGCCGGTGCGGGTGTCGGCGGACGGGACGCGGCTGTTCGTGGCGGACACGGTGGGCGGCCGGCTGTGCGTGTACGACCTTCGGGACGCGTCGTCGCCGTTCCTCGTGGCGGAGATCCCGGTCGGGCTCGAACCGGTGTCGGTGAATCCGCGAACGCGCG
>JAEUHQ010000161.1 GCA_016794565.1 Planctomycetota bacterium
CGCCGTCGGATTGCTGAGCCGGTCGAACAAGGTCGGCACGAACACCAGCGTGCCGGCCTGCGCGTAGATCGGGGTGTCGATGAACGACGGCTCGGGCACGATCGGGAGCACGACGCGGAAGTGGCCGTCCGGCTCGGCGAACCCGAGCCACGCGAGCGACAGCAGGTCGAGGCCGACGTTCAACGTGCGGGAGTCGTTCGGATCGAACCAGGACAGGAATGTCGGCCCCGGCGTCGTCGACGGGATCACGATGAAGAACTCGAACGGATAGGTCTCCGGGTATACGTCCATCGCCAGCACACCCGGCATGGAGCCGCCGATCACGTCGAGTTCGAGCGCCTGCGCGGAGAGCGGGAGCGCGAACGTCGCGGCGGAGAGGGAGAGCGCGAGAGCGGCGGTTGATCGCATGGATGGCCTCGGGGCGCGATTATGCGGCAGGGCCCGGCGGCGTGCAGACCCCGGCTGCCGCCCGCGAAGAAATCCGCGCGCCCGGTTACAAGGCGAGCCCATGCCCATCTACACGCGGACCGGCGACCACGGCGACACCGGCCTGTTCGGCAACCAGCGGGTCCCGAAGGACCACGTCCGGATCGAAGCGTACGGCACGATCGACGAACTCAACTCCTTCCTCGGCCTGCTGCGCTCCGAAGCGCTCGAGCCGGAGTTCGATGCGAACGTCGCCGCGATCCAGAACGCCCTCTTCGACATCGGCGCGGACCTCGCCACGGAGGGCGGCAGGGCGTCACTGCCGCGGGTGGAGCCCGGCATTCGCGAACTCGAGCGCTGGATCGACGCGTCGGAGGCATCCCTGCCCCAGCTGCGCACGTTCGTGCTGCCGGCCGGCAATCGCCGGGCGGCGCTGCTCCACGTGCTCCGGACGGTCGCACGGCGCGCCGAACGCCGCTACTGGACGCTCGTGCACGCGACGACGACGAACGGCGTCTCGAACGTCCCCGAGCCGATCGGCATCTACCTGAACCGGCTCTCGGATCTGTTCTTCTCGTGGGCGCGGCGGGCGAACCACGCCGCCGGTGTGGCCGACGTGCCTTGGACGCGCTCATAGCGAGCCCCGGTTGGTGACCCAGCCGGGCTCCGGCGAGCGAGGCCGGGCTTTCAGGAAACCGACGGTCAGACGGGGCCGGCAGCGGTGCGGCCGAGCCGGCACGCACGACGCAGCCACATCATGGCCCGCTCGACTTCGCGCGGCCCGGTGACCGGGATCTCGACGAACTCACGCGAGTGCGGGTCCCCGTCGTCCGGCATGCGCTTCGCACCGATGATCTTCAGCGCCTCGGTGACCTGCGGCGGCGCCAACTTCACCACCACGCCCTTCTTGCCGAGGTAGGCGAAGACCTGGCCGCGCACGAAGAAGCTGTCCTTCCCGTCCTTCTTCTCCCGGTTGACGTCTTTCCAGGCGCAAAGCCGCTCGACGATGGTGGCAAGTGGATCCATGGGGGCGAAGAGCATACCGAAACGCGGCCCGGAAGCCACGTCGAGGCCGCGGATCACCGCCGCGACAGCAGGTTCTTGGTCACGAGCCAGACCATGGCGGGGTACTCGTCGAGGCGGCGGCGCAGGTACTGGATGGCCAGGTCCCAGCTGAGGGCGAACGGCACGTACAGCCGCGCGGTGATACCCTGCCGGCGCAGGTCGGCCAGGAAGCGTTCCCGCGGCACGCCGTACAGCATCTGCACTTCGTACCGGTCCTTGCCCACCCCGGCCTTCGGCACGACCTGCTCGACGAAGCGGCGCACGTAGGCATCGTCGTGGCTCGCGAACTCGACGTAGTGGCCGGCGCGGAGCGCCTTCTCGGCGAACGCGAGCATGCGGTCCTTCATCGCCGGCTTGTCGACCAGCGCGATGTCGGACGGTTCGCGGTAGATGCCGATCACGAGCCGCACCCGTTGCCCCGGCGGCAGCCCTTCGAGGTCCTTCTCGGTGCGATGGAGTCTGGTCTGCAGCACGCAACCGACGTGGCGATGGCCCTCCGCGTGGATGCGCCGGATCGCGTCGAGCGTGAAGTCGGTCCAGTGCCGGCTCTCCATGTCGATCGTGAGCGCGACGTTCTTCGCGGCCGCGGCGCGGACGATCTGCAGCATCGCTTCGAGAGAGCCATTGCCGTCGCCGCCCTCGTGCATGCCCGCCGTCGTGTAGGACGATGGTTTCAGGGACAGCGTCGGGCGCGCGTCGGCCGGCACGTCGGGGGCCGCCGCAGCGTCGACCATCCGGAGGTAGGTCGTCAGGTTCTGCTGGACCTGCGCATCGGTGCGGATGTCCTCGGCCAGCAGGTCGAGAGTCGCGAGCAACCCGCGGTCCTTGCGCAGCTTGTGCACGACCCCCATCGCCTTCTCCAGGCTGTCGCCCGCCACGTAGGGACTGGCGAACGTCCGCACCAGGAAGGCCGGGATGACGCGGATCAGGGGGTTCACGGGGGCCGGCGATCATGCCCAAGGCGCGCGCCGAAAGCCAAGGCCGCGCGCGCCACTCAAGTTCGCCCATGGCATCGGGTCGATCATGGGAGTCCGTCAGGAGCGAACGATGCGAATCACGTGGTTGTTGGAAGCCGTCGACCAGCTGTGGGGCGGCGTGAAGGTGGCGCTGGAGGATGCGAACTGGCTGCAACGCCGCGGCCATCAGGTCACCGTGCTTTCGAAGAGCGGTCCGCCCGCGTGGATGCAGATCGAGTGCGCGTTCCGACGCGTGCCGGACTTCCGTCCGGAGAACCTGCCGCCGGGCGATGTCGTGATCGGCACGTTCTGGACCACGGTGCCGTGGGCCGCGTGCGCGGGAGCCGACAAGGGTGTGCCCATCCACTTCTGCCAGGGCTACGAGGGCGACTTCCCCGAGCACGCCGCGCTGCGTGACCGGATCGAAGCGGTCTACCGGCTGCCGCGCGTGCACCACGTGACGATCGCGCCCTACCTGACGAAGCTGCTGCGCGACCGCTTCGGCGTCGACGCGCACGAAGTCGACCACGTCATCGACCACCGTGTGCACACGCCCGGCCCCGAACGCGAACCGGGCTCCCTGCTCCGCGTCGGCATCGTCGGACCCTGGCAGGTCGGCTGGAAGGACCTGCCGACCGGCTACGCAGCGTGCGACCTGGCCCATCGCGCCGGCCAGAAGCTCGTGCTGGTCCGCGCGACGAACACCGCGCCGGCACCCGAAGAACTGAAGACGTCGTTCCCGATCGAGTGGCACCAGAAGCTGGCGCCGTCGCGCATGGGCGACTTCTACCGTTCGCTCGACCTCTTCGTCGCGACGAGCAGCGGCAACGAAGAGGGGTTCTTCCTCCCCGCGATCGAAGCGATGGCCTGCGGCGTCCCGACGATCCTCACCGACATCCCGTGCTTCCGCGGCCACGAAGCCAAGGTCGGCCACACCCGGTACGCGCTGTTCGTTCCGCCGCGCGATCCCGCGGCAATGGCCGAGGCGATCGTGCTCGCCGGCGCCATGCGCGACGTGCGCACCGAACTCCGCACGAGCGGCCTGGAACTCGCGGCGTGCTACCACCTGGATCGCCACGGCGAACAGTTCGAGGCTGTGCTCTCGCGCTGCGTCGCGGCGGCGGCGCCCGCGGCGCCGACTCCGCTGCGCCTCGTGTCGGGCACCGGCGCCGAACCGGTCGACGAGACGCGCCTGCAGCTCGAATCGGCCAACGCCTGCATGGAGGCCGGCGATCCGAACGGCGCGCTCGAGATCTGGGACGCGCTCGCCGCGAACGGCTGCGACGACGAAGCACTGCACGTGGGGCGCGGTCACGCTCTGCACGCGCTCGACCGCTTGCGTGAGGCGGTGCAGGCGTTCCGCGTCGCCCTCGCCGTCGGAGCGCGCACCGCGGACGCCCACAACCGGCTCGGCGTCGTGCTCTTCCAGGTCGGCGACGTGCGCGGCGCGCGCGATCACTTCGAACGCGCGCTGATGCTGCAGCCCGACCACGGCGACGCGCGCGCCAACCTCGCTTCGCTGCCGGCAGCCTGATCCCGTGCGCGTCCTCTGCAACCTGCCGCTCGAGTGCTTCGACGACCGCGCGGCGATGCACGGGATCGAACTGGTCACGTACGGACCGGCCCATCGCATGCTCGTCGACGGCGTGCACTACCCGTTCGACGTGGCGTTCGATCCGTCGACCGGGAGCTGGGACGAACTCGAACGCGCGTTGCCCCCGGGCTTCCGTCCCGACGTGCTGATGATCTGGTGGCCCGAGCAGGAACCGCTGCCTGCGGGCCTCGAGCACTGTCCGATCCCGATCGTCGGCGTCGTGTCGGACTACAACCTCTCGCTGCCGTACCTCGTCGGGCTGTGGCCCTTCTTCGACACGCTGCTCTGCGACCGCCGCGGACAGGACCTGTTTCGCCGCCTGTCGTTCGCCTCGGTGCGCTACTGGTGTCAGTACGCGCACAAGCGGCCCTTCCACCGCGTGATGCCGGGCGCCGGCGCTCGCGACGTCGACGTCGGTTTCGCGGGCAACCTGAATCCGGTCGTGCAGCGCGAACGTGCGCCGTGGCTCGACCGCGTTCGCGGCCTCGCGAAGTGCGGCGCGCGCGTCTGCGTGCAAGGTGGCGTGCACGGTCACGACTACGCACGCTTCCTGAACCGTTGCCGCATCGGCTGGAACCGCGCGATCCGCGGCGAGATGAACCTGCGTGCGTTCGAAGTCCCCGCGTGCGGCGCGCTCCTGCTGATGGAGCGTGAGAACCTCGAAGTGCGCGACTTCTTCGTTCCGGATGAAGAGTGCGTGCTGCACGGCGACGACGACTTCGAGGAAGTGGTCCGTTCGCTGCTCGCCGATCGAACGCGCTGCGAACGCGTCGCGGCCGCGGGACACCGTCGCGTCCAGGAGCACCGTCTCGGCAACCGGCTCGGTGTGCTGCGCGATCTGGTCGCGACGCCGGGACCGGGCCGACCGGCCTCGACCGAAGCGGATCGAGTGCTCGGCCGCGCCACCGCGATGCTCACGACGTGGGCCGAGGGCAAGACCATCGCAGCCGCGGCGCTGGCGGCCCATGAGTTGGCGCCCGACGATCCGCGCACCCTGAACCTCCTCGGCATCGCGACGATGCGCTGGCGCGGCGCGTCCGCCGGCGACGCGGCGTTCCGACTCTGGCAACGCGCCGCCGCCGCCGATCCGGACTACGTGCCCGCCGCGACGAACCTGGCCGCGATCGCCGCGGCGAGCGGCGACTCGAACCTGCACTCCGCGTGTCGCCGCGAACTCGAACGCCGTGCGACCGCGCCGTCCTGGGAAGCGCTCGACGGTCCGACGCTGCCGTTCGGCTTCAGCGCACCGGCGATCGATCGTTCGCTCGCGCTTCAGGACGCGGTCCGTCGCGACGAGCCCGCGGTGTTCGCCGCGACCTTGCGCCGGTGACCGCGGATGCGCGCGATCATGGCGCGCACTTCGAAAATGACCCACCACGCGAACGTGACGCCGGCGACCAGGGGTCCGATGTCGGTCGACACGGCCCGCCCCGGGATTTGCACGCCGGCGAGATTCAGGAGGCCACAGAAGATCGCGCCGATCGCCGCGAGCACGAGCGGCGCGGTCGGTGGCACGGCGTACCCCATGGCCCGCAGCGCGGAGAGCGAGCTGATCGCGAGCGCGAGCGGCAGCACGAACCACATCGGGATCCGCAGGAACGAGGCGTTCCACGCATTCACGTACGGGCTGCCGAGCGGGTAGACCGCGGTGATCAGGCTCGATCCCTTGCCTGGACCGATGTACACCCACACGGCGAACGTCGCGCAGAGGATCACCACCGAACCGATCCACGGCCGCGGCCGCAGGATCGGTCCCGGCAGCGCGGAAACGACCGGCGCCCCGGACGACGTGCTCGCCGCTTCGACATCGTGCTTCACGTCACGCGCCTGCTGGTAGCGCTGCGCCGGATCGTTGGCGAGCGAACGCATCACGACCGGATCGAAGGCCCGCGCGTCGCGCGCCTTCGCCGACGGCGGCTCGAAGCGACCGATCGGCAGCGTGCCGGTCAGCATCTCGTAGACGACGACGCCGAGCGAGTAGAGGTCGGCGCGGTGGTCGACCGAGCCCGCGGCACCGATCTGTTCGGGCGCCATGTAGAGCGGCGTGCCGAGCGCCTGCTCCGTGCGCGTGAGGGCGATCTTCGAGGCTTCCTTGCCGACCAGCTTGGCGAGACCGAAGTCGGCGATGCGCACGCGCCCGTCCTGGTCGACGAGAATGTTCTCGGGCTTGATGTCGCGATGGACGACGCCGTGGTCGTGCGCGTACTGCAGCGCGTCGCACAGCTGCGGCACGAACGTGAGCACATCCCGCGTCGACAAGCGACCGCTCTGCAGGAGGTCGCGCAGACTCGCACCGTCGACGAACTCCATCACGAGGAAGAAGAAGTCGCCGGCGCGACCGAAGTCGTGCACGCCGACGATGCCGGGGTGGCCGAGGATCGCGAGCGCACGCGCCTCGCGCTCGAACCGCTCCTCGAACGCCGGGTCGCGCACGAGGTCGGGCAGCAGCACCTTGATCGCGACGAGGCGATCGAGCTTCCGGTGGCGCGCGCGGTAGACCGCGCCCATGCCGCCGCGGCCGAGCAGCACCTGCATTTCGTACGCGGGGAACAGCGGCTGCAGGTCCTCGATCGACGGCGCCTCCCCGCCCGGACCCGAGCTCTCGCGCCGCTCCGGCCCCATGGCCAGTTCGAGCAGGCAGCGCGGGCAGTGACCGGAGGTCTTGCCGGGCGGAAGGTCCGAGTTGCAGCGTTCACATCGGCTGGAGGAGGTCGGCGCGTTGGTGGCCATGCTCGACGATGAACCCGGACTCTCGAAAGGTTACAGCGCCCGCCGCGCGGCCAGCGCGGATCCCGCGAACGCCGTCATCAAGCTCCGGATCTCGTCGTCGACGCGCGACGGATCGTCCACGGTGTGCAGCACTTCTTCGCGGATCAGTTCGCGCAGGCGTCCACGCATGCGGTGCAGCGCGACCTTGATCGCCCCTTCGGACGTGCCGAGCCGTGCCGCGAGAGCCGCCTGCGACTCGGCCGACGCATCGCCGAGCAGTGCGGGTTCGAGCGCCAGGACGAGATCGGTGCGACCTCTCGCTGCGTATTCGTCGCGCAAACGAGACGCGGCCCGATCGAGCAGCGCCTGCGCCCAGCGCCGCTCGAACTCCTCGTCGGGCGTCCGCTGGTTCGCGGCGATACCTTCGTCCACCGCGTCGACGGCATCCAGCGACCAGGCGACCCGATCCCCGCCGCGTTTCTGCGCGCGTTCGCGACGATCCTCGTTGGCCACGAAGTGTCGCAATGCGCCGAGCAGGTAGGCGCGAAAGCGCCCGCGCTCCGCGTCCGCTCCCAGCAGGCCGCCGCGCTCGAGCAGATCGGCGCAGAAGGACTGCACGAGGTCCAGGCCGTCGTCGTGCGTACGACCGGCGCGACGCAACCACGCGTACAACGGCACCCAATAGATCTCGCACAGCTCCGCGAGCGCACGGGACGCGACGGCCCGATCGCCGGCGCCGGCGCGCGCCACGAGGGACCATCGGGTCGGGCGGAACCCTACGGCACGATCGGATCCGTCGGCTGCCACAGAGCCATCTTGACGAGCACTTCACCGATCGTCCACCGCGACGCCGGTGCGGCGCGTGCAAACACAGTCGCCTTGACCGCGGCACGGCACCCGCCAGACTCTCCGCCCCCCTCATTTCGGGGGCACACCTCACCTCTCCACGCTCGCCATGGCCCAAGCCGCCCAGAAAGCATCCCACCGTTGGTCGTTCTACCGCGCCGGCGGTGTCGACCAGGTCCGCCTCGACAAAGGCGCCGACATCCTGAATCTCGACCAGCTCGACCAGAAGCTGTGGGTCGCGCTGAGCTGCCCGGTGAAGGGCCTCGAGATCGACTCGCGCACGCTGCAGCTCCTGGACACCGACAACGACGCCCACGTGCGGCCGCCGGAGATCATGGCCGCAGTGAAGTGGCTGCGCGACGTTCTGCAGAACGCCGACTCGCTGGTGAAGGGCGAAGACGGCGTCGCCCTCGCGAACCTGCGCAAGGACACCGCCGAAGGCAAGGCGCTGCTCGCATCGGCGACGCACATCCTGAAGAGCCTCGGCAAGGAAGCGACGGTCATCACGACCGCCGACGCGACGAAGACCGCCGACGTCTTCGCGAAGGCGAAGAAGAACGGCGACGGCATCGTGCCGCCGGACTCGATCGAGGACGCCAAGGTCGCCGCAGTGGCCACCGACATCGTCGCCTGCATGGGCGGCGTCGCCGACCGCTCGGGCAAGGCCGGCTTCGACCAGGCGCAGCTCGACGCGTTCTTCGCCGCGTGCGCCGACTTCGACGCGTGGCAGAAGACCGGAGAAACCGACAAGAACATCGCGCCGTTCGGGGACGGCACCGCCGCCGCCTTCGCGGCGTTCAGCGCGGTGCGATCGAAGGTCGACGACTACTTCGGCCGCTGCCGGCTCGCTGCGTTCGACCCGCGCGCACTGGCCGCGGTGAACCGCGAACAGGACGCCTACATCGCGGCCGCGGCGAAGGACCTGACGATCACGGCCGACGAGGTCGCGCACTTCCCCCTGACGCTCGTCGAGGCCAACAAGCCGCTGGCGCTGACGAAGGGCGTCAACCCGGCCTGGGCGGGCGCGATCGGCGCCTTCAAGGCCGCATGCTGCAAGGACAAGGACACGATCACCGAAGCGGACTGGACCGCCTTGTGCGCGAAGTTCGACGCGTACGCTGGCTGGCTCGGCAAGAAGGCGGGCGGCGCCGTCGAGAAGCTCGGCAAGGCGCGCGTACGCGAGATCCTCGCCGGCGGCACGAAGGCCGCGCTGCAGAAGGCGATCGACGAGGACAAGGCCGTGGCGAGCGAGATCGACGCGATGACGCGCGTCGAGAAGCTCACCTACCTTCATCGCGACCTGCACAAGCTGCTGAACAACTACGTCGCGTTCACCGACTTCTATGCGCGACGCGGCGCGATCTTCCAGGCGGGGACTCTCTACCTCGACGGTCGCGCGTGTGACATGTGCTTCCACGTCCAGGACGCGGGCAAGCACGGCAAGATGGCGCCGATGTCGAACGCGTTCCTCGCGTACGTCGACTGCACTCGGCCGGGCGGCGAGAAGATGAGCGTCGCGTGCGCGTTCACCGCCGGCGACAGCGACAACCTGTTCGAAGGCAGGAACGGCATCTTCTACGACCGCAAGGGTCGCGACTGGGACGCGACGATCACGAAGATCGTCAGCAACCCGATCAGCATCCGGCAGGCGTTCTGGTCGCCGTACAAGAAGGTGCTGCGCGGCATCCAGGAGGCGATCGCGAAGAAGGCCGCCGAGGCGGATTCCGCCGCGAACGCGAAGCTGGCTGCCGGCGCCACGGCCGCGGGTGATGCCGCGAAGACCGGCACGGCGCCGCCGAAGCCGAAGTTCGACGTCGGCACGATCGCGGCGTTGGGCGTCGCGGTGTCCGGCATCGCCGGCGTCTTCACCGCGCTGCTGACCGGCTTCCTCGACCTCGGTCCGTGGATCCCGCTCGGCTTCATCGGCATCGTGCTCGCGATCTCGGGTCCGTCGATGTTCATCGCGTGGCTGAAGCTGCGGCAGCGCAACCTCGGCCCGATCCTGGATGCGAACGGCTGGGCGGTGAACACGCTGACGCGCGTGAACATCCCGCTCGGCGGGTCGCTGACGGAACTGCCGCGCATCCCCGCCGGCTCGGAACGTTCGCTGGTCGACCCGTACGCGCCGAAGAGGAGCCCGTGGCCGCGTCTGCTGTTCACGCTGTTCGTGATCGCGGCCATCGGCTGGACGCTCTACCGCACGAACGTCGCGCACAAGCTGTTCCCGGACCACATCCCGGCGCACCACAAGGAGACGGCGCTGAAGACCGTCGGCGACGCGGCG
>JAEUHQ010000202.1 GCA_016794565.1 Planctomycetota bacterium
ACCGAGCGAACCCGCCCCTCACGTCGCCGCGCAGCTGACTCCATCCGCGATACACGAGGAGCCCGCCAGCGTCCGTGCGGCCGAGCCGCACGGTGATCCGCTGCGTGGACCCATGGATGTCGCCGCACTCGAACGCAGCGACCATCGGCAGGTCCCCCACCGGCACGCCGTCGGTGTCCGCAACGACCAGCATGAGGTTGGCGCCCACCGCCACCACGACGTTCACGTGTCGATCCGGATGCTCCCGCACATCGACCCGATCCAGCGCCGACGCATCCGTGTGCTCCGCGTACAGCACCACGGACACTCCGTGCACCGCGGCCGTCACGCAACCGTCGCCGTCGGTGACCCTCGGTGCCGTCAGCGAACGAATGCGATCCGCCATCGCCGCCGGCTCCGGGCCGCGAACCTCGTCAGGCCGATTGGACGGGATGCACGTCCGGTCGGCGATCCACAGCAAGGCGCCAGCGACGGGCCTGTTGCCCGCATCGATGACCCGGAACACGTAGTCCCGCGCCGCTTCGGCGCATTCTCCGGGCGAAGTGCGGTCGTCGGAGGTCGCTTCGACACCGACTCGGTCCCGGGTGGTACCGCCGGCCGCCGCATGGGCCACCGGCTGTAGAGCGGCATCACCCGAATCAGGACGACTGACGCCCGGCACCGGGTCCGCGAAGAACCACGTGCCTGCGACGATCGCCAAGATGCTCAGGCAAAGAGCCAGGATCGTCGTGGGTCTCATCGAGCGAGCTCGTCCCCTGACAAGTAGCAATGGACAGGCACACACGATCCCTCCGCGTTCGACACCAGGAACTCCACTCTCGCAGCCGCAGCCGGCCACTCGATCTTCTGGCGCCACGCAACCCCTCCAGGAATCGCGCGAAGCGTCGAGCCGCTCACCTCCACACCTTCATCGCCTTTCCACCGTGCCAAGCCGCCGCCGTTCGGCACAACGACTTCGACGAACGCGTAGGCCTTGCCGTTGCTCCGGCCGAGCGGGTGAACAAGCGAGGGCACTACACACGGCGCCAGAGGGGCATCTGCCTCCGTTCGCCTGACAAACAAGTCCAGGATGCGCAAGTGCAGCACGCCGTCGACCCGACAGTTGAGGCGAACCACAGTCTTCGTCGCGTCCGTCGACAACCGGGCAGAGTCGACCTCCAGCCGCAGTTCGTCGCCCTGGACCCGAACGTCGCGCACACAACCACAGCCGGACTCGAACCCCTCGAGCGCCCACCCCTGCCAGCCTGTGCGATCGACCGGCACGACTACTTCGCGCCTGCCTGACCCGACTGGCGGACAACGCACTTCGAAAGTCGACTGGTGGGCAATGGGCCAAGCAGCCGGCTCATTCTCCGGCGCAGCGACCATCAACCCGACCCCGGACAGCCGCTTTTCGAGGCGTGTCCACGCCTTGTCTCCCGCAACGCATTCCGCAATCAGCCGGCCGGGGTCGCATAGTACGACGCCCTCCTTGGATGGGCCGATCACCATGAAGTGCCCGTCGGAACCACTGCCTCGGCAATGAAGTACCGCGACCGCGTGTCGATCCATTGCCACTCGCCGCACCTGTTCGAGAGTCGCCCCCTGAAAGGCAGAGACCACGAAGGACTCTTCCGTCAGCAGGTCCTTGATCGCTTGCAGATCCGCCGCCCGAGCCCGACTCGAACCAACCCCCAGGCGCGACGCGACGCCTTCCGCTGGAAGGGTCCTCGCGTAGTAGGCCGCCACGACCACGACTGCGTCCACTCCGCAATTGTCGACCTTCTGCCCGACACGCTCGACCAGCCAAGACTGTCGATCCTGAGCAGTGGATGGCGCCCCGAGCACGGCTGCGAAGAGAACGAGGCAAATCCCGCCTGAGGAACGCACGTCCTTCGGAACCGCTTTGGCCCGGCGCGTCCGTAACCAGCGCATCCAGACCACGATCACCAGGGATGCGCAGCCAAGAACCACCGACCAGTGCCACCACGAGGCCCGCGGCCGCGCAAAGTCGACGCGCGAACGAAGGTCGGCCCCCTGAGAAGACAAGGCGCGATCGAGGTCCTCGTCACGCGCGGACACTACCGATGTCTCCTTCGTCGCTACATCGAACACCACACTGCCGTGCGGGAAAGAGGGCTTGAACACTTCATCTTTCACGTCGGACGCCGCCGAAACCTCCTTCACCTCCACGATCATCTCGACATTCTTCCACCCTGATTCGTTGGCTGCTTCGTAGCGCACTGCCTTCGGGTACCACAGGTCAGCGTGAACTTGCTCCGCGCTCTCCACCGAGAACGAGCGCTCGACCCGCCGCCCTGCGAGGACGATTCGCTCAAAGCGACAAAGCCCGTAGTTCCACTCCGGCCGCAGTGTCCACTCTTCGAGGATCTCGCCGGAGCGCCCATCCAGGGACAGGACGACAAGATCGCCCTGGGTTCGCAAGCGGAACGGCGCCCCCGACTCGCGAAGAGCGTCCGAGAAGCGTCGGCCCTGGAAGTCGTAGAACCCCGGCAAGGTCGCGGGCCAACCGGTTGCCCACGCGGCGGCGTGGTGTGGATTGCGCATTGCGCTGACCTGCCCGCGGAGCAACGGGATCGGCTCCGAATCGCGGCCCTCCACCATCAAGGTCCTGGTCAACAACCAACTCGTCGAACCGTCGTAGCCGAGAATCCGGCTCTCTCGGTAGTACTTGCCGTCTTCAGAGCGCGCGACGTCCAGGGCGTAATCGAGCAAGCTGCGCCCTGCGGGTCTCACTTCGCGGACGAACCCAACGTCGTGTTCCCCTATCCGCACTCTGTCGCCTCGTTGTTCCGCGGTGCTGTAGCAGACTCCACGGCCGCGCACGAACGGAACGGCACGCTCCTGCCGCTCCACGAACGGCAGGAGTTGTGCGACGGACAGTCGAGATTCGGCCTGCGCCGCGACGGACGCCACGGCGAGCATCCCGACCAGCCCTGTACGACCAGTCATGGACATGCCGAACTGCCGGCCGCGCAGACCTGTCGCGAACCCCAGAGCTTCTCCGACCCCCCGGGTGGACAGCCGCAAGTAGGACACCACCCAAGCCACGACCACGGACCGGCATCGTTGTCACACGCAGAGCCGGTGACGCGAGCACAGTATGTCTCCACCAAGGAGCAGTTGCCTGTATCCGAAGGCTCACAGACGTCTGCGTTGGACGGAGGCTCGACGTACACGTGGCATGTGCTCCCGGGGTGCCGGCAATCGCAGTTGAACTGAGGATTGAAGCCGCACCCCTGAAACTCCTCGGAGTAGGTGCAGATCGCACCCTTACCCACCTTGCAACACATGCCAAGGCCCGCGGCGCGGCGCAGCACGTCCTGCCCAGCCTCAACCATGCTTGTCTCCGAAGGCACCGCGGCTGCCACACAGGCGACCACCGCAAGGCACAGACAAAGTGTCTTTCGCAGCATCTGGATCTCCTTCTCGAGTGTGAAAGGCCAAGCCACATTGGCCAAGCCCCAGCATCCCCATACATCCCCCTTTGTCAACCACCTCGCCCCGTAGGCACTGCGATACTTCGAGCGCGCCGATCGCCGTCACTTCTTCACGGGCAGCACGACCGTCGCAAACAGGATCACCGGCTGCGCGGGGCGGCTCGGCGGGCGGTCGGTGCCGGCGGTCTCGACGGCGGCGATGCTGTCGAGGGTGTCCATGCCGCTCTCGAGGTTGCCGAACGCCGTGTACTGGCCGTCGAGGTGGTTCGAGTCCTTGTGCACGATGAAGAACTGGCTCCCCGCCGAGTTCGGGTCCGAACTGCGCGCCATCGACAGGGTGCCGCGCAGGTGCTTCGTGTCGTTGAACTCCGCGTCGATCTTGTAGCCCGGATCGCCGCGCCCCCACAGCTCGGGCGTCGTGTCGTCCTTCGAGTTCGGGTCGCCGCCCTGGATCATGAAGTTGCGCAGCACGCGGTGGAACTTGGTGCCGTCGTAGAAGCCGCTCGCGCACAGCTTGACGAAGTTCTCGACCGTCTTCGGTGCCTTCTTCGGGAGGAACGCGACGGTCATCTCGCCGTGGTTCGTGACGAGCACGACCTTCGTCTTCTCGAGGTCGAGCGTGGCGACGTCGAGGTTCTTCGTGTCCGGCGCGATCTTGAACACACACGACGCCCCAGCGAGCCCGGTCCACGAGGCGCTGACGTATGCGAGTTCGCTCGATCCGGCGTCCGGGACGAAGCGCTCCGAGGGGAACGACAGGGTCCGCTCGATGCGTGTGCCCTTCGCGACCGCGACCGGGCCGACGCCCCGGCCCGCTTCCTGGATCCTCGGCCCCGGCTTGTCGCCGACCGTGACCGTGAGGTCGACGCCCGTCAGCAGGTCGACCGGGACCTGCGTGTCGGCGTCGACGGTCAAGAGGAGCCGCAGTTCGACCGGCGAACCGGCGCGGAACAATCCGTAGCGCGCGGACAGCGTCGCACGGACGCCGGGGATCTCCTGCGCCGCGAGTGCGACGCACGGGAGGAGGAACGAGAACAGACCGGTGAGGACGCGGAACATGATCGGTTCGTGGAGGGGCGCGTGGTCATATCCGGCGCGCCCCGCCGATAGCCAGCCGCGACCTCTCCGTCACCCGCCGTCGAGTCCCGCGGGGCGAACGCGCCGCGGCAACAGGTCGCCGACGAGACCGCTGCGCCATTCCTGCAGCACGAGGTCGCGATCGAACCACAGCACGCAGCCGGGCAGGTCGACTCCGACGAAGTCGAACGACACGCTGCCGGGCACTTCCTCCCGACCCGCGGACACGTCGACGCCGAACCCGGCTTCGTCGCGCCAATACCACAGCAGCGCCACACCCGACGACCCGTCCGGCGCGACGTCGTGTTCGAACACCCGCTCCGGCGCGCCGAGGCTCGCGAGGCAGGCGCCCAACGTGTCCGCGCCGCGGTGCAGCGCTTCGAGGCGTTCGCGCGGGACCGGCTCACCGAGCCCGGCGCGGTTCCATTCGCCGGTGACGCAGCCGGCCGCGATCAGGAGCAGGAGTGCGCCGAGCGGTCGCACCGCCTTCATCGCACGACCCCGGGGCGATCGGCGTCGCGGCTCGCGTTGTCGCTCGCTTCGTGCACGTCCTCCCACGGCATCGCGTACTGGGTGCGGTGCGTGCCGAAGGACACGCCGTAGTGCGACAGCACGTCCTTCTCGTCGAAGAAGACCCACAGCCGGTCGCTGCGGGTGTCCTGGTTGCCGAAGTTGACGAGCAGGAGGAAGAGCACGGTCGACTTCGCGCTCGTCGCGTCGTAGCGGTACGCGGTACGCCTGCCGAGCTGCACGACCTCGGTCGGTGCGCCGAGGCGCTCGGTCACGTCGCGCGCGGTCGTGACCCCGGCCTGCAGCGCGGCAACCGTGGTCGCGTCGAGCGGCTCGTTGGTGTCCTGCCGGGCGAATGCACACGCGGCGACCAGGGAGAGCGAGGAGAGAACGACGGTGCGGAGGGTGGTGCGGAACATCGATCGCGAAGACGGGAACCGGGGTCGGAAAAAAGGGCGCCCGAAGCGGAGATGGATCCACGGCGTTGCGCGGACCCTGCAACGGTCAGCGCTCGAATTCGAGCGCCATGCCCATGCCGCCGCTCATGCACAGGGTCGCGAGGCCGCGGCGGCTGCCGCGGCGTACCATCTCGTGCAGCAGCGTGACGACGATGCGGGCCCCCGTCGCGCCGATCGGGTGGCCGAGTGCGATCGCGCCGCCGTTCACGTTGAGGCGGTCGGGTGCGATGGGCAGTTCCTTCAGGCACGCGAGCATCTGCGCCGCGAACGCTTCGTTCAGCTCGACGAGGTCGTAGTCCGCGAGCTGCCGGCCGTTCTTCTGCAGCATCGTCTTCACCGCCGGCACGGGTCCGATGCCCATGATGCGCGGCGACACACCGGCCGTCGCCGACGCACCGAGCCACGCGAGCGGCGCGAGCCCGCGGCGCTTCACTTCGCTCTCCGGCATCAGCACGACGGCAGCACCGCCGTCCGTGATCCCCGAACTGTTGCCCGCGTGCACCGTGCCGTTCTTCGGGCGGAACACCGGCGGCAGCTTCTGCAGGTCGGCGATCGTGACGCCGGGGCGGACGTGCTCGTCGGTCGCGACCTCGACTTCTCCCTTCCGGCCCTGGATGCGCACCGGCGCGATCTCGGCGGCGAAGCGCCCCTCCTTCTGGGCGGCCTCGCCCTTCTGGTGCGAGCGCAGCGCGAACTCGTCCTGCTCGGGGCGAGCGATGTGGAAGTCGTCCGCCAAGTACTCGGCGGTCATGCCCATCGGCTCGCCGAGGATGCCGCAGGTGAAACCGTCCTGGTAGTTGCCGTCCTTCACCTCGACGTGCCCGAGGCGGTAGCCCTGGCGGAAGTTCGGCAGCAGGAACGGGATGTTCGTCATGCTCTCCATGCCGCCCGCGACGACGACCTTCCTGCCGTCGAGCAGGATCGCGGCGCGCGCGAGGTCGATGGCCTTCAGGCTGCTGCCGCACGCCTTGTTCACGGTGGTCGCCACGGCGCCGTCGCCGCAACCGGCTTTGATCGCGACCTGCCGCGCAGGATTGGGTCCCGAACCGAGCTGCCGCGCCTGGCCCATGTACAGCTCTTCGACATCCGTCGGAGCGATCCTGGCGCGGCCGAGCGCGGCCGTCGTCGCCGCGACACCGAGATCGACGGCGGAGAGCGGGGACAGGGCCCCCATGAACTTGCCGATGGGAGTGCGGGCAGCGGCGACGATCGCGATTCGTTCCATGGTGCGGGACAAGCGCCGCGGAATGCGGCGGGCCCGGCAGCATGGGGCAACGGCCGCGCCGGACGCAAGCGCGGCGGCTCCCCCTGCCGATAGGCCGGAGGCATGTCGTCCGGGAAAACCATCGGGGAAGGCGCCGCGAACTTCCGCGAGGCGATCGCCCGCTGGCGCCTCGACCTCCGCACGGAGGTGAAGCGCACGTCGTCGCTGCCGACGGCGATGTTCGACGCGTGCGACCCGATGCTCGAGACGCGTCTCGCCGAGACTGCGCAAGCGATGCTGGCGCGGCTCCAGGGAACGGCGCCGCCGGCCACCGCGACCGACGCCGCGATGGTCGAGAAGCGACTCGAGCGCGTCACCGGAACCGACATGGCGAAGCTGCCGCGGCAGATCGCCGCGATGGCCGACGAACACCTCGATCTCGAGGAAGGGCTCGCCGCCGAGTACCTCGGCATCCTCGCCGACGCATGCAATCATGCGACGGGCGCCGCGCACCTCGGCGCCGCTCACCTGCTCGCTCGCGACTTCGCACTCGGTCCCGAGACCGACGTCGCGGTACTGACGGAGCTGCTCGCACGCGAAGTGCGCAAGGCCCCCGACCGCTTCGCGAAGGCGAAGGCGTGCACCGAGGACTCGGTGAACCTCGCGTGCACACGGGTCGCCGAAGCGCTCGGCCGCCACCTCGGCCCCGACACTGGCGGAGGCCCCGCGTGAAGGCCCCGTCGGTGGCGGACCTGCAGCGCGACGCGGTCGTCGCGTTCGCGCACGACCTCGTGATCGCGGCGCTCAATCGCCAGATGCACGCGCCGGACAGCAAGTTCGTCACGGAGTCGCTTCGCGCCCTCGTGAAGGCGATCGACGCTGCCGCGAACCTCGGCATCGAGATGCCGCTGCAGCTGCAGTTCGGCGACGACCGCATCCACTTCGAAGGCAAGCCGCTGGAGGGCCCGAGCCTGCAGGCCCGTTCGCTCCTGCGCTGCTGCAGAGATCGCAACATCGCGACGCTCTCGTTCGCGCCCGGCCTCGAGATCGAGGAGGCGAACCGCTTCTTCGACCTGCTGCTGCTCGGCCACAACCGCGACGCTCTCGCGCGCGGCACCCGCGACGTCGTGCTGCACGCGTTCGGCATCCGTCACGTCCGCGTCACGCTGCGCTCCGTCGCCGACCCTTCCGACCGGCACAGGTCGCTCGACCCTGCGCAGCGCGCGCTGCACCAGTACCAGGACCTCGCGGAGGTGATGCAGAAGAACCACCTGCGGGCCCACCGCGACATGGAGCTCGACGTCGACGACACCGCGAGCATCGTCGAGAAGACCGTCGGCCTGCTCGACGAACCGAGCCTGCTGCTGTCGCTCGCCGCGCACGACGACGTCGATCGCTTCACCGTCGGACACTCGGTCCGCGTCGCGCTGCTCGCACTGCAGGTCGCACGTTCGCTGGGCGCCGATCGCGACCAGCTCGTGCACGTCGGCAGCGCCGCGCTGATGCACGACATCGGCAAGTCGAAGGTGCCGCAGGAAATCCTCTTCAAGCAGGGCGCGCTCACGCCCGAGGAGTGGGGCTGGATGGCGCAGCACCCGCGGCTCGGCGCCCACATCCTGCTCGAGCAGCACCACGAAGTGGACCCGCGCGCGATCGGAGCCGCGTTCTGTCACCACATGAGTCCGAACGGGCGCGGCTATCCGGATCCGTCGATCCCGATCGCGCCGAGCGGCATCAGCCGGCTCGTGCGCGTCTGCGACGTGTTCGAGGCCCTCACGTCGGTGCGCCCGTACAAGCGGGCGCTCACGCCCGTCGAGGCGTACGCGGTGATGTTCCGCAACCTGCCCGACTTCGACCCGGCCTGGCTGCACCGCTTCGTCCGGACGCTCGGCCTCTTCCCGGCGGGCACGCGCGTGCACCTCGACGACGGCAGCGAAGCGCTCGTCGTCGCGCAGACCGAGTGCCCGGAGAACCCCGAAGTGCGGCGAATCACCGGCCCCGGCGGCAGCGATCTCGTCGCCGACCAGCCCGAAATGGTGCGCATCGGTGTTCCGCACGAGGGACACGTGCATCGCATCGTCGGCGTCAACACGCACGACCGCTGCATCGCGGTGCCCGAGTTCGATCCAGCGGAGCCGCAAGTGCTGACCCAGAACGTGCACGGCGCCTGCCTGTCGACGAGCCTCGCCGCGAACGTCGTCCCGCCTGCGAAGTGACGTGTCCCCGCCGCGCGCGGCGTGGCAATCGGCGGCATGCGTTCGCCGTTCCTCCCGGTTCTCGCCGCCGTCGTGGCGCCCTGGCTCGCCGCCCAGACGCCGGCGGTCGGCTACGACCCGTTGCGCGTCGGGCAGGCACCGCTGCCCGCTCCGCTCGACCTCGATGTCGTCGATGCGGATCGCGACCGGACGG
>JAEUHQ010000221.1 GCA_016794565.1 Planctomycetota bacterium
TGGTGGCGGGAGGCGCGCTTCGGGATGTTCGTGCACTGGGGGCTCTACGCGATCCCGGCGGGCAGGTGGGGCCAGGACACCGGCCACGGCGAGTGGATCCGCGACACCGCGCAGATCCCGGTCGACGCCTACGCCGCGCTGCAGCCGCAGTGGGACCCGGCCCGCTTCGACGCCGACGTCTGGGCGCGCGCGGCGGCCGCCGCGGGGATGAAGTATCTCGTCGTCACGAGCAAGCACCACGACGGCTTCTGCCTGTGGGACAGCGCCGCGACCGACTGGGACGTCGGCAACACGAAGGGACACCGCGACGTGCTGCGCGAACTCGCGGACGCCTGTGCACGCCACGGCGTCGTGTTCTGCACGTACCACTCGATCATGGACTGGCACCACCCGGACTACCTGCCGCGGCGCCCGTGGGAGGCTTCCACGCGGCCGGCCGACGGCGCGGACTTCGACCGGTTCGAGCACTACCTGCACACACAGGTCACCGAGGTCGTGCAGCGCTACCGGCCCGGCGTGATGTGGTTCGACGGCGAATGGGAACCGACGTGGTCGCACGAACGCGGCGTGCGCCTGTTCGACCTGTGCCGATCGCTGGCGCCCGGGATGATCGTCAACAACCGCGTGGACGTGCACCGCGGCGGCATGGGCGGCTTCTCCGACAGCGAGGACGCGCGCGGCGACTTCGCGACGCCCGAGCAGGAGATCCCCGCGACCGGACTGCCCGGCGTCGACTGGGAGTCGTGCATGACGATGAACGAGCACTGGGGCTGGAACGCCGCCGACACGCAGTGGAAGTCGGCGGCGGACCTCGTGCACAACCTCGTCGACATCGCGAGCAAGGGCGGCAACTACCTGCTGAACGTCGGCCCTCGCGCCGACGGCACGTTCCCGCCGGAAGCGATCGAGCGGCTCGCCGCGATCGGCGCATGGATGGCGACCAACGGCGAAGCGATCCACGGCACGACCGCGAGCGTCTTCGACGATCTGCCCTGGGGCCGCTGCACCGTGAAGCGGCACGGCGACACGACCACGCTGTATCTGCACGTGCTCTCGGCGCAGGCCGGCGGCTGGCTCGAACTTCCCGGCCTCACGAACCACATCGTCTCCGCGCGGGTGCTCGGCGATCCGGCGGCGACGATGACGGCGATGCCGCACTGGGGCAATCCGCCGCGCGCCGCGGTCGGGCCGTTCCCGGGCGCCGCGACGGACGGCATGCCGAGAGTCCTCGCCGTGGAGATCGAAGGCTCCCCCGTCGTCGCGCGGAAGCCAGCGATCACCGCCGCGTACGACCGTTTCGTGACCGCGCTCGACGTCACGATCGCCCCGAACGATCCGCGGTCCGCACTCCACGTCACCGTCGACGGCACCGAACCGTCCGCGGACTCGCCCGCGACGGCGACGCCGCGGCTCACCGCCACCACGACCGTGCGCGCGATCACGCGCATCGGCGACGCGCACAGCGCGACCGCGGTGCGCACGTTCACGAAGGTCGATCCGCTGCCGCCGGTGAAGGCGCTGCCCGGTTCCGACGGACTCTTCGTCGAGCGCTTCGACGTCGACTGGAAGGAACGCCTCGGCGACCTGACCGGGCGCACTGCCGCATCGACCGCGACGGCGGCGGGCGTCGTGCTGCCGGACGCGCCCGGCGAACACGTGGCGCTGCGCTTCTCCGGCTTCGTCGACGCGTCGGCCGACGACGTGTACCGCTTCGTGCTCGGGAGCGACGACGGCAGCCGCCTGCGCGTCGACGGCGAACTCGTCGTCGACAACGACGGCGCGCACGCCGCACAGGAACGCGACGGCACGATCGCGCTCGCCAGGGGGCTCCACCGCATCGAGGTCGTGTGGTGGAATCGCACCGGCGGCACGCATCTCGAACTCCGGTGGGCCCGCCCCGGCGAGTCCCTCGCTCCGATCCCGATCGCGGCGTTCCGCCACTGACGGGTGAAGTTCGGCGGGCCGCGACCGGAACGTCGCGCCGCCGGCCACCCTGCGCGCTCCGCCCCCTGACGAATGAAGGCTTCCCCATGAACCGACGCTTCCTCTGCTCCCTGTTGCTCCCGCTGGCCGCGTGCTCGTCCACGATGCGACTGGAGAGCTCGTGGTCTTCGTGGTCCTGGCTCGGCGGCGAACCGTCGAGCGAGACGAAGACGCTCACCGCGGACTGCTCCGACACGGCGACGCGCGTCGATGCGCAGATCCGCGTCACGGGATCGACGGGCGAGATCGTGCTCCGCGTCGTCGACCCCGACGGCATCGAACGGCTGCGGCAGTCCGTGACCGCGGGCAGCTGCGAAGTGAGTCAGCGCTGGCAGGCCGTCGCCGGAACGTGGTCCCTGCACGTCGAACCGAAGGACTTCGTCGGCAGCTACTCGGTCGAGATCAAGGCGGGCGACGAGCCCGTCACCGTGCGGGTCGACATCGCGGGCGACCTGCCGCGATGACGCACGCGGATCCGCCCCGGCTGCGTGGCCCCTCGCCGTGGTGGTTCCCGGCGACCTACCTGCTGCACGCCACGGAGGAGTACTGCACCGGCGAGACGTTCCCCGTGTGGATCTCCCGCCTCGCCAACGTGCACTTCACCGCGGCCGCGTTCCTCTGGCTGAACGGGATCGCGATGGCGGCGATGCTGCTCGCCGCCGGCGCCGCCACCCGCGGCGTGCGCTGGCTCGCGACGACGCTCGCGACGGTCGTCACGATCAACGGCGCCGCGCACTTCGTGGGGTCCTTCGCCACGTGGACGTGGTCGCCCGGTGTCGTCACCGGCTCGCTCCTGTGGCTCCCGCTCGGCGTCACGACGCTGGTGCGCACCCGCCGCGAACTCCCGTCGCGCACGTTCGCCGGCGCTGCGGCGCTCGGCTTCGCCGCGCACGCGATCGTGTCGGGCGTCGTGCTCTGCACTGGCTGAGCCGACCTCCAGTGCCGTGGACTGGAAGTGGCCTTGTGTTCTCGCGCGGTCATCGTCGTTCCTGGCAAGGCGCGACCCCGCAGGCATATCCAGGAGATCTGTCGAGGAGGCGCAACGCAGCCAGGGACGACGAGGGCCCGCGAAACACAAGGTGACTTCCGGTTCATGGCACTAGCCCTTCGTGCGCTTCTTCGCGCGCTCGATCGCGCCGAGCACACCGGCTCCGGCCGCGGGTTCGTCAACCGACGGTCGCGCCGACGGCGCTGGCCCCGGTGCGTTCGGCGGCATCACGGTCGGGGCCGGCGCGACGGCGTCCGGGACCGCCCGCCGCGGGGCGCGGCGCCGCGGCAGCACCGTCGCGAACGCGGGCAACGACACCTGGAGGCGGCGCACGAGGATCTCCGCGAGGAGCAGAACCACCGCTGCGATCGCGCACCAGGGTCCGAGATCGAGACGGCCCCTGCCGCTGCGGTCGCCCTCGAGCACGGCGTCCACCGTCGGCTGCACGGCGCCGCCGGTCGACAGCGCGAGGCGGCGCAAAGCCCGTTCGCCCGCGCGCGCGTCGGTGCTCGGCGCGAACTCGGGCGAGTACGGCAGGCACAGCGGAGGCACCCGCACGGTCGCGCCGTCGACGGACAGAGCCGCACGGTGGATGCCCTCGGTGGCGAGCGGAACGCGCGCGAGCAGGCGACCGGCGGCCACCCGCTCGAAGACGAGATCCGCGGTCCGTCCGTCGGGCGTCGTCACCACACCGCGCACGGTGTCGAGCGCCGCCGCGCGCGCCTCGTCGACTTCGACCGAGATCAGTCCGACCGCGCCGTCGCGGCGGGCATCGACGAACAGTCCGTCGACCTGGCCGCCGCTCGCCCATCGGACGAGCGTGCCGAGGAAGTCGGCGGTGCGCTCCCATGCACCGAAGTCGCCCGAGAGGCGGCCGTCGATCTCGCCGAGGTACGCAGCGCCGCGACCGAGCCCGCATTGCCAGTACGAGAGCAGCGGCGCCGCCTGGGCGTCGTCCGTTCGCAGGGCCAGCTCGGCGCGCGGTCGGCGCCACGCGATCGAGTAGCCGCCGACCCGCGGGAACGTCGTCGGCATGTCGCCGAGCAGCGACAGCGCGGGCAATGCCGCGACCGCCGCGGGCTCTTCGACCATCGCCGAGCGCGCGACCTGGATCGTCTCCTGCGCGAACACCCGCGGCAGGTCGTTCGCGTCGGCGACGAACTGGCACCGGCCGTTGCCGAGCTTCGCGATCTCGACCAGCAGCGCCGCGTCGCTGTCGCTGGCGGCGCCGAGGCCGATGACGGACACCGTGACGCCGGCCTTCACGAGCTCGGGCACGAACGAACGGTAGTCGCCGGGCTCCTCGGCATCGGCCGCGTCGGCGAACAACACGATGTGGCGGTTCCTCTGCGTGCTCTGCGCGAGCTGGGCGGCCGCGGCGTGCAGCGCCGGTTCGATGTAGATGCCACCGCCCATCGACTCGATCCGCCGGACCTGCGCGGACAAGCCGGCCGTGTCGTCGACCGCCTGCAGCGGCACGACGACGTGCGCGTCGGAGTCGACGGCGATCACGGTCACCGAGTCGATGCGCGTCAGCATCTCGATCGCGGTCGCGGCGCCGCGGTCCGCGAGCTGCATCTTGGTGACTCCGCCCGCGTCCGCCTGCATCGAGCCCGAACGGTCGAGCGCGATCGCCATCGCGAGCCCGAAGCGCCGCTGCTCCTCGCGCATCTCCATCGTGACCGGCAGCACGTCTTCGATCGGCGAACGGTGGTACCCGCCCACACCGAAGCTGGCGGCACCGCCGGTCATCACGAGGCCGCCGCCCTGGTTCCTGACCCACCCGGCGACCGCCGTCGACGCGCCGGTCACGAGGTCGCCCGCCGCGACGTCTTCGAGCACGACGCAGCGCACCGCGTCGAGGCCGTTCGCCGTGAGAGGCGCGTTCTTCGGCGCCGCGGCCACGACGTCCATGCCGAGTCCGCGGAGCGAGCGCGTGAGGCGGTCCTCGCGACCGTTCGGCGTGACGCACAGGATGCGCGCAGGCGCCGTCGCGCGGACGGCGACGAGACCGCGGTCGTTCTGCGGAACGGGATCGCCCGCGCGTCGCACCTCGACCGCGAGTTCGTGCAGACCGCCGTCGAGCAGTGTGCGGCGGAACTGCAGCACGTTGCGACCGGCAGCGAGTTCGGTCTCGCCTTCGCGCAGCACGTTGCCGTCGCCGAGCAGGCGCCAGTGCGCCGGACCGGCGGCCTCGGCGAACACCGTGCCCACGATCGCGAACGGTTCGGCGACCGGCACCGCCGATGGCGCGGTCAGGTCGACGACGGCGACGTCGGCGCCCGCGGCGCGCGGCGCGAGGTGCGTGTCGATTCGGATGCCGGCTCGCACCGCGGCGCGCGCCGCGGCATCGAGATCGCCGCCGGTGTGTTCGCCGTCGCTGACGACGAGCAGCGAACCGTTGCGACCCGGCGGCACGAGGGCCAGAGCCTGGTCGATGGCGGCGGCGAGATCGGAACCGTCCGGCTGCACCGCGCGCGCGGCATCGGGCCACGTGAAGGGCGCACGCGGTGCGGCTTCGACGACGGGCTTCCCTCCGAACGCGACGAGCCCGACCCGGTCGCCCGGCAGCAGACGCTCGCCGATCCTGCTCCCGATCTCCTGCGCCATCGCGGCGCTCCCCGCGGGCATCGAGCGCGACCGATCGACGACCAGCACGATGTCGCGTCCATCGCGCTGCCCCGGCCACGTCGGCTGCGCCAGCACGAGCACGATCGCCGCGAGCAGCAGGCAGCGCAGCGCACCGACGAACGGGCGCGGCCAGAGCCGGCGCCGCAGCACGAGGGCCGCGAGCGGCAGCAAGAACAACGCTTCGGGGACCGCGAACGTCACCGCACCCTTCCCGGCACGGCGACCGCCGGACGCGCGCGGTCGAGCACCCACCAGTCCAGCAGCACGAACAACAGCAACAGCGCCGCCAGCACGCGGCGCTCGACGTCCATGTCGCGCGTCGCGGCGTCCGCCGTCGCGGACGGCGGCGCGGCGGGCCACTCGCCGCTCGCGAGGCCGCGCAGGTCGCTCTCCGCAGGGTCGAGGAAACGCACGCCGACCCTGGCCAGTTCGACGCCGCCGTCGCCCACCACGCGGTGCACACCCGTGCGCGCCGGCACGAAGCCGACGGTGCGCACGCCGCGCCCGGTGATCCGTTCGCCGTCCGGTGTCTCGAGCGCGACCTCACGATCGCCCTTGCCGGCGACGAGCGTGCGCAGGTAGCGGACTTCGCCGCCGACGAGCGTGTTCGGATCCTCGACGCCCGGCACTTCGGCGCGGCAGGCTTCGACGACGTTCGCCCACAACACGGGCCAGTCCGGCGATCGCACGACGTTGCCGACGCTGGCGTCGAGGTCGAGCCGCACGCGCCGGCCGACGTCGACGGCGTCCTCGGTCGCGAGCGCCTTCTTGCCGGCCGCGACGAGCACTGCCCCGGGCAACTGGCCGCGACCCGACGC
This sequence comes from Planctomycetota bacterium, assembly GCA_016794565.1. GTDB lineage: Bacteria > Planctomycetota > UBA1135 > UBA1135 > UBA2386 > JAEUHQ01. The sequence continues at coordinate 6,421 of JAEUHQ010000221.1, forward strand.
CCACACCACGCCCTGCAGCTGCACACCGGCGAAGAGCCCGTTGCTGCGGTCGACGACGAACGGCCCGCGCCACGCGTCGCGCTCGCCCGCGCCAGGGTCGATCAGCACTTCGAGCTGCCCCGGGCGCAGCGTGCCCGGAGTCGCCGCGAGCACGAGCTGCGCATCGCGCGGATCGCCGACGAACCGCACACGCTCCGTCGCGGCGAACACCCTCCCGACCTGCAGCGCCGCGCGTGCGTCTGCGGACAGCAGGTCGCAGACCGCGACCACCCGCTCGGGCACCGGCACGAGCCACGCCTCGTCGTCGATCGACAGCGCGTCGCCCGCGAGGCGCAAGTGCACGGTGCCGGTGCCGGGCGGCAGGCGCAGCGTCACGTCGGCGATGCCTTCCTCGAACACGACCGCCTCGCGGGCGGAGGCGACGCCGTCGCCGAGATCGACCGTGAGTTCGTTGCCGCCGACCGCGCCAGTCGCGCCGATGCGCACGACGAGATCCTCGCCCGCAGTGTGCGGGACGCGGCGGGCGGTGAGGATCGCGCAGTTGGGTGCGGGCGACCCGAACGCGAGCACCGTGACGTCCGTCGCGGCGACCGTCGGCGCGTGATCGGTGCAGAAGACCACTTCGCCGCCGCCAGCCGCGAGTTCGCGCGCGAGATCCAGCGTCGGCGCGGAGTCGTGGGACGGCTGCGCGGGGCGCCACGCCGCGAGCGCGCCGGGCACGGCGGAAGGCACGTCCCCGGGTCCGAGCATCGTCGCCGGACGCGGACCCGTGCGCAGGATCGTCACACGATCGCAGCTCGCGAGCGAACCAGCGCGGGCGGCCACCGCGGCGATCGCCTTCTTCGCCGCCCCCGCGCCCATCGACGCCGAGTCGTCGAGAACGAACACGACATGCCGCGCCGAGGCGCCGCCGAACGACGGCCCGGCGAGCCACAGGGCGAGCATCGCGGCCGCGAGGCACTCGAGCCACAACGACGGCGTGCGGAGGAGCCGCGTGCGCGTCCGACCCGCGGTCGTGACGAGCCGTTCCGGCGGGAACAGGAACGACGCGGCGACGCGGCGTTCGACGAGGCGCCGGCGGAAGAGGTGCAGCACCACCACCGCCGGAACGGCGAGCAGCCACAGCAGCGCCCACGGCGTCGCGAACGTCATGCGGGCTCCAGCACGCTACCGGGCAGCAGGTCGCGCGAACACATCGTCGCGAGGTCGGCGGCACTCGTGCGCACGTGCACGCCGCCGCCGGCCAGCACCGTGGCGCGCAGGCCGTCGCACAACCGCGCGACCCGCTCGCGGCACGCGGCGGCCGTGGCGACGTCGAGCTGCACTTCGTGGCGGGCGCCGGTCTCGACGTCGACGATCGTCAACGCGCCCTCGGCCGCGGGCTCGATCTCCCAGGGATCGAGTACCTGCACGAAGACGACGAACGCCGCGCCGGTCGCGACCCGACGCAGGAGCGGCGTCGGATCACCGGCCCACAGCCCGTCGGTCAGCAGCACGCGGATGCCGTTCGCCCGCAGCGGCACGGCGGGCAGCGCCGGCTCGGTCGCGGTACCGGCGAACGGCTCGACGGCCGGATCGACCGCGGCCGCGCCGAGCGCCAGCACGCGCGCAACCGCACCCTCGCGCTGCGCCCATCGCAGCATCGCGAGCGCCAGCAGCCGCACGGCCCGCTCCTTTCCCCCGGTCGACGCCATCGACGCCGACGTGTCGAGCAGCACGTCGACGTGCGGCGCGACTTCTTCCTGCGTCAGCCGGATGCGCAGCTGGTTCGTGCGCGCGTAGCCGCGCCAATCGACCTGCCGCAGGTCGTCGCCGGGCACGTAGTCGCGGAAGTCGACGAACTCCATCGAGCTGCCGACGCCGTGACCGCGCCGGCCGCCGATGCGCCCGCGGAAGCGCGGGCCGCGCACCGCCAGCCGGTATCGCGGCGCGGTCGCCGCGACCTCCGCCGCGAGGTCGCGCGGCTCAGCCACGCGCACCCTTCGCCCGGGCCGCCGACGCGGTCAGCACTTCGCGGACTCCGCGCATCACGGACGGCAGCTGCAGCACCGAGAGCGCCACGATCGCTGTGACGAGCACCGCACGTTCGTTCGCGAAGCGGTGGCGGAAGACGATCTCGTCGATCGTCCAGAACGGGTTCAGCACGTGGCCAGGGTGCCAGGCGGTGACGCCGCCGAAGGCGAACACGTCGAACAGGAGCGGCAGCAGGATCGCGAGCAGCATCGTGAACGGCAGCAGCAGGCGGGTGACGTTGTTGGCGCCGGTCACGGACGGCAGGCGGCCCCGAAGCAGCCGGGCGACGCCGAGCCAGAACAGGGCGTACGCCGCGATCGCGAACGGCATCTGCGTGAGGGACCGCGGCACCGACAGCGTGCTGCACGCACCGGCGATCGCGAGCAGGACCGCGACGTGAATCAGGAACGCGAGCATGCCGCGATCGCGGCCCGGCAGGAACGGCGCGGCGGCGAGCGCGGCCAGCCGCGACGACGGGACGTGCGCGGCGAGACGGGGCGACAGGTCGCGCTGCTCGGTCACCATGAACAGGCCGAACACGGCGCCGAGCAGCGTGAGGAAGGACACGATGCCCCACACCGCTTCGGCGCGGTTGGCCGGGTCGACGAATGCCCAGAGCCACCCGAACGTCAGGGCGACGACGGCGAACAGGAACACGCGGAACTGCGTCGACCTGTTCTCGTACGCGTGCATCAGGAACGACTGCGCGGTCAGGATGGACAGCACGGTTCCGAGCAGGGCGCCGCCGATGACGAGCGACACCACCATGCCGAACTCGGTGCTGCGGAGCAGCCACCCGAGGTCGCGCAGGTACTCACCGGTGCCGACGTAGATCGCGACGACGAACGTCCCCAGCCCGAGCGCCAGCGACATCGCCACGTTCGTCAGCGACTGGAGCGCGGGCAGCATGCCCTGCGCCGCGGCGGAGATCGCAGAAGCCGTCGCCCCGACGCACAGCGCGAGAGCGAACACCAGGCTGAGCCCGATCGTCGGCAGGTCGACGCCTCGCAGCAGGTAGCTGGTGGCGAGCAGCGGTGCCAGCACCGACACGTACAGGACGAACTGCACCATCGCCGCGAAGAGTTTGCCGAGCACGATCGAAGTCGGGCGCAGCCGCGACAGCAGCAGCTGCTCGACGATGCCGGCCCGCAGCTCGGTGCGCATCGAGTGGTAGGCACCGTTCGGGACGACGAACAGGAGCAGCGGCGCGAGGGTCGCGAGGCCGGCGCTGAAGGCGTCCTTGCCGCTGCGCGCGCCCGAGTCGCCATCCTGCACGACCCCTGTCGCGATGACGACGGTCACCAGCAGTGCGCCGAGGATCGTGAGGAGGAACGCGCGGCCCTTCACGGCCTGCATCACTTCGCGCACGAGGATCGGATTCAGCCGGTCGGACGCGGCGGACCAGCGGTCGAACCCGGCGGTCGGAGCCGGCGAAGGATCGTTCCCGGCCAGGGACGTGGCGGTCATTGCAGGTTCCCCCTCGTGGTACGCAGGAAGATCTCTTCGAGGTTCGCTTCGATGCGCGCGAACTCGACGACGGGCAGACCCGCGGCGACGGCGCGCGCGAGCAGTTCGCCGAGTGCGGCGTCCTCGCCCAGGAACGAGAAGCGCAGGCGTTCCCCGTCGCACACGACATCGCCGACTCCGGGCTGCACGAGGAGGAACCGCTGGGCGGCCTCGCCATCGCGCAGCACCCGCAACTGCACGGCCTGTTCGCGCTGCACGCTCTTCTGGATCTCGGCGATCGAGCCGGCGACGACGCGCCGTCCCTTCTCGAGCACCACGACCGAATCGCACGTCTCGCCGAGTTCCGGCAGGATGTGCGAACTGATGAGGATGCCCTTGCCCGCCGCGGCGAGTTCGCGCAGCAGCGCCCGGAACTCGATGCGCGCATGCGGGTCGAGGCCCGCCGCGGGTTCGTCGAGGATCAGCAACAGCGGGTCGTGCAGCAGCGTCTTCGCGAGGTGCAGCCGCTGTCCCATGCCCTTGCTGAGGCCCGTCGCCGGTCGGTCGGCCATGCCGTCGAGCCGGCAGAAACTCGCGACGGAACGCACGGTCTCGAGCCGCTTCCGCCCGCGCAGCCCGTACGCGCGTGCGAAGAAGTCGAGGTACTCCAACACGTCGAGGTTCGGGTACGGATGGAACTGGTCGGACATGTAGCCGATCCGCATCCGCACCGCCCGCGGTTCGACGAGCACGGACATGCCGTCGACGATCACGTCCCCGAGATCGGGAACGTCGAGCGTCGCCGCGATGCGCATCGTCGTCGTCTTCCCGGCACCGTTGGGTCCGATGAAGCCCGTGACCTGTCCGCGTTCCATCGCGAACGACAGGTCGTGCACGGCGACCACCTTGCCGTAGCGGCGCGAGAGCGAACGCACTTCGAGGAGGGGTGCGCTCATCGCACGAAGTCCTCCGCCGCGAGGCGCCCGGCGACGAAGTGGCGCGACCGGTCGTACTCGACACGCACTCCGTGTTCGTCGAGCCACGGCGCCTCCTTCACGACCGCGAGGTAGGTGCCGCGCGGCAGGTCGCCGTCGACGAATCGCGCCAGCATCGCCTGCAGCGACACCACCGTCGTGTCGTCCGCCCCGGCGGGAATGCGCCAGCGTTCGTGCTCGGGTTCGACGACGTCGAACGTGCCCGCGGCGCGCCCCCACGCGTCGACCGAACCGGTTGCGAGCTGCTCCGTGGCGCGGCGCAGTGTCGGAGCGGCGCCGGCCCACACGACTCCGTCGAGATCGCACAGCACGACGTCTCCGACCGGCGTCACGCCGCCGTCGGCGAGGACCTCGAGCGTGTCGCCGGCGGCGCGCACACGCAGACGCTGGCGCACCGTGCCCTGCTGCGAAGCGAGCAGCGGTGTCGGCTGTCGCGACGGCAGCGCACCGCCGTCGAGGAGCCCGTTCGCCGCGTCCAGCTCCCACCGGTCGCGGCCTCCCCGGCTCGTCGCGCCCGTGGCGCGCGGCGAGAACACCATCGAGTCGGGCGACAGCGCGAACGCACTCGGTGACAGACCGCAGAACAGGGTTCGTGCTGCGACGGCCGTGCCTTCGTGACGCTGCTGGTCGATCCATGTCCAGCTCACGACGACGCCGCGCACGCCGAGACCGTCGCGGACGAACGCGAGCCCGAGCATCGCGACCGTCGTGCCGATGCCGAGCGCCGGCACGGTCGCGAGCACGAGGAGCGGGCGCTTCCAGCGGCGGAGCAGCACGAAGTTGACCGGCCCCACCAGCACCGCGAACAGGAGGATCACGGTGAGGAACATGGTCTTCGGCGCCCGCCCGACACCCGGGATCGGCTGTTCGTTGCCGAGCGTGTCCGGTGCCGGCCAGCCCGACATCGTGCTGCGCGGGAGCGCGGCGAGGCGGTCGCGCAGCACCGTGGTGTCGCCGGTGTCGAACGGCACGTCGACGACGAAGCCGAGACCGTGCCTCGTCGCGACGCCGCTGGTCCTGGCGACGATGTCGCGCAGGGACCCGGCGGGAAGCCGCTCCGCGCCGCCGATGACGACGACGCCGCCCGAGAACACGAATCGGCGCAGGGCTTCCTGGATCTCGGCGCCGATCGTCGCACGACCGTCGACCAGGACCGTGTCGAACGCGGTGTAGAGACGCCAGTCTGCGGGCAGCAGCTCCGTGCGCGCGGCCTGGACCGTGGGTGCGTCCGAACTGGCGGTCGGGATCGCGCTCATCGCGAGCGCCCCCCAGGGCTGCAGGTCCGACCGATCGGTCACGAGCAGGCCGAGCGGCCCGTCGATGCGCCCGACGTTGAGAGCGGTGCGAAGAGGCTGCGCATCGACCCTGGCGACGACCCCGCAGTTGCCCATCGCGGTGTTGGGACGGGGCAGGAAGAACCGCATTCGTTCGTTCGGCGCGAGCACCACCGTGCGCTCCGCCGACACGTCGTGGCCGGTCCACAGGCGGTTCTCCATCTGCACGGACACCGTGTGGGCCGCCGTGTCCTGGTTCTCGACGTCCACCGCGATGAAGCCGAGGCCGTTGCCGCGCGTGCCTCCGAAGGCGGCGAGGCGCGTCGTGCAGATCGGGCCGGAGTCGGCGCTGTGCACGATCGCCTG
>JAEUHQ010000035.1 GCA_016794565.1 Planctomycetota bacterium
CACCACGACCGCGAGACCGGCTTCCTTGGCCTCCTCCGCGATCGCGCGCAGCTCCATGTACATCGCGTCGCGCTGGTTGCTGCCGGGATAGATCGTGAAGCCGATCGCCGCGCAACCGAGCCGCAGTGCATCCTTCACGGAACCGGTGACGGCGGGCTTGGGGTCGGGCGAGCTGTAGAGCGAGTCGCTGTTGTTCAGCTTCAGGATGAGCGGGATGCGGCCGGCGTATTTGCGGGCTCCGGCCTCGAGGAAACCGAGCGGGGCCGCATACGCGTTGCAGCCCGACTCGATCGCGAGCTCGAAGTGGTAGTGCGGATCGTAGCCGGGCGCGTTCTTGGCGAACGACCGCGCCGGGCCGTGCTCGAAACCCTGGTCGACGGGCAGGATCACGAACTTGCCGGTGCCCGCGAGGGCGCCGGTGTCCATCATCCAGCGGAGGTTCTTCAGGACACCGGGGTTGTCGGATTCGTACCAGCCGAGGATCTCGTCGACGCGCTTGCTCATGGAAGTTCGGGGGCTCCGGCGAGGTGCCGGGGGGAAATGGAAAGGGGCGCGATTGTGGGCGCGCCCCTTCTCGATGCAAGCGAATGGCCCCCGGAACGAACGGGCCGCCGGTGCGACCGCGCGTTCCGGCGCATCACTTCAGCTTCAGGCCGTCCTTCTGGGTGCCGGTCGTGAACTCCCAGATGAACCAGAGCGGGTCGGCAGTGCCCATGCGCAGCATCGCGCGCACCTGGTACTGGGTGTTCGCGTCGAGCGGTTCCTTCGGCAGGAGGAACAGGACGTCCTTCATGTCCCGCTTCTTGTTGAGCGGCACTTTCGGCGTGTGCACGTGGATCGCGATCGCGTTCGGCTTGCAGCGCTCGGTCCAGCCGCGCCACTCCGCCGAGTCCTTCACCACGAGGTTCTTCGGCGGCTGCTTGCCGCTCTTGCGCGATTCGTAGAGCTCGATCGTCGCCTCCTTCATGATGAGGGCGACCTCCTTCTGGAACTGCAGGCTCACCGCGTATCCGCACTTCGTGACGTCCTGCTGTCCTTCCGGCTGGTCGGCGAGCGGATTCGGCTCCTCGGGCGAACCGAAGTGCGTCGGCACGTCCTTCATGTTGTGCGGCGGCCACGCGATGAGCTTCGGCGCAGCGGAGGGATCGTACGGCTCCTCCAGCGAGCCCATGTCGAGCACCGCGCAGGAGAAGTCGTCCTTCACGACGTACGAGTAGCCGATGCGACGGATGTTGTGCTCGAGCAGCGGGAAGCGGTGGAACGGCGCGCCCATCCACATGTCGACGGTATCGCGCGCGAAGTCGACGCCGCGCTCACCGTGCGACGTGACGATGTTGCCGCCCGCGGCGAGCTGGCCCTTGCGCGAGAACTCGGGCTTCGCCGGGTCCTCTTCGTGGATCTCGAGGTTCTGGCTCTTCTCGAGTTCGGGATACGTGCACACGTACGTCGCGTGCGCCTCGCAGCCGAGCGACGCCTCGGCGTCCAGTTCGCACGGGGGCATGCCGGAGAACGTGCCGTCGCGCATGTCCGTCTTCGGCCAGGAGAAGGCGACGAGCTGGCCACGCACGAGGTTCAGCCGCTCGACCGCGGCGAGCTCTTCCTTGCTGGGACGATCGGGCAGGAGCGGCGGCCCGTAGCCGGTTGCGAACGCGACGCCGGAGTCGCCGCGCGCCCACTCGCGCCATTCGGTGTCGATCTCCGCGAGCGGCTTGCCGAACGCCTTGAGGCCGATGGCGTCGACTTCTTCGAGGGTCGGGATCTTGGTCTCGAGGTCCGGCAGCGCGAGGAAGAAGTCGAGCCACTTGTCCGGGTAGGCCGCGAGCACCCACGTCATGAAGCTCCACGACTTGAGACGACAGTCGTTGCGGAAGCGGGAGAGTTTCTCGCGCGGAACCTGGTTCAACGCCCAGTCCTGGCTCGACACGGCCTGGTCACGCACGGCGCGCATCCACCAGTTGGCGCCGTCGGGCAGGTCGAGCGAGTCCTCGCCGACCGTGCCCTCGGGCCGCGCACCCCACCGCACTTCCGACGTCGACTTCAGGTACCACGTCATCGCGTGGATGATCCCCTGGCCGAGGCCGTCGTTGCGGCGCGCCACGAGGCCGTGCATCCACACGTAGCCGATCAGGGAGTCGTGCACCGACGCCGGCTGCACGCGCACCATGACCACGGCCGGACCCTGGCTGGAGTTCCACATGTTGTTCGCGAACTCCTTCGCGCGGTCGATGCTGCCCTCGCCTTCCCAGACCTTCGGATTCGCCTTCAGGAACTCCTCGCGCTCGCTCGCCGTGGCGAGGAAGCCGTACCACTTGAACGCGCCCGTCGCGTTCTCGACGAAATGCAGCTTCTTGACGCGCTCCTCGCCGAGCAGCGCAACCGCCCAGTCGAGCGAACGCTCCGCCCACTTCGCCGACGTCACCGCGTGGTCCTGCGTGCCGCGCACCCACACCGTGAAGTGCTTCGACTTCGCCCCGGTGATCTCGAGGTTGGGCTTCTTCATCCAGTCGGGCGCGTTCTCCTGGAACTGCTTCAGCTCGGTCGGCATCGCCTCCGCGCCGAGCGCCGTCACCTCGTAGTCCCTGCGCGCGATCTCGACGGCCTTCTTCTCGAGCTCCTTCATCCGCGTCGCGAACGCGATCTGCGCGTCGGTTCCGTAGAAGCCGGGCCCTTCCTTGTAGCCGAGGCCGATGTTGGCCTCCTTGTCCATCGCGTTGTAGTAGACGGCCTTCTCCAGGTGGTAGGTCGCCCGCGCCTGGTTGCCGGCATCCTTCATCTTGAGGCCGAGCTTGCGATGCAGCTCACCGAGCTTCAGCGACGCGTCGTACCACGCCTGGGCGACCTTGAACCGGCCTTCGTAGCTCGCCTTGTCGAGCCACTTCTTCCGCTTGTCCGGCGGCAGCTCGACCCACTTGTCCTTGTCCTTGCGGAAGCCGAGTTCGTTGCGCGCCGCGCTGTTGTCGGGGTCGTACTGCAGCACGAGGTCGAACGCCTGCTTCGCACGCTGACCGACCTTCTGCGACTTGGCGGTCGAGGCGAACGTCGAAAGCGCGCCCACGCAGTGCCGGACGAGGTCCGCTTCGTCCTTCGCGAACGGGTCCTGCGCACAGGCGGGGCGCAGCAACGCGACCAGGAGGGCGAGCGGGAGGAGACGCGGGAACGTGGATCTCGAAGTCATCGAAGCAAGGCGGCCGAGTGAAGGGCGCGGAGTCTACGACCTGCCTGCGCCGAGGACACGGAGATCCCCCGCGTCGCGGGGTCTCCGGATGCCAGCATCGATACGCGCCGGGCGAGCCGCCCGGATTCACCGCATCTGCAGGTAGGTGCCGTTCGCGTCCAGCGCGAGCCACTCGAGGATCTCGAGGTTCCCGCCGATCGCGATCGTGTTGATCTTCACCTTGCGGTGCTTGTTCCAGAACGCCACGTCCTCGCGGATCCGGTGCGGGTCGGTCACTTCGCCGTTCGTCGGCTCACCGTCGGACATGATGAAGATCGTGTCCACGTCGGGATCGGCGAACGCCATCTTCACCGAGTCGTAGAGGTTCGTGGCCCCGCTGGCACCGAGACGATCGACCCACTCGATGGCCGCCGCCTTGGTTGTCTCGTCGAGGACCGCGACGCGTTCCTTCTGCCACGCCGCGACACTGCTGCCGAACGCGAGGATGTTGAACATCGTGCCCGGCTCGAGGTTCGAGATCGCCTGCTTCAGCTCTTCCTTCGCGACGTCGATGCGCGCAGCGCCGCGCTTGCCGACGAAGCGGCCGTACATCGATTCGAGCATCGACCCCGACGTGTCGATCACGAACGTGACGCGGCGCGACTCGACCCGGATGCCGAAGAACTTGGACTTCGCGACCGTGCGCTCGTCGAGTTTGCGGCGCTCGCGCTCGGCCTCCGCCTTGTCGAGATCCTTCTCCGTCGCGATCTCGAACTTCTCGCCCGCTTCGGCCCACCAGCCCTGCCAGCGCGCGGGATCGTCCTCGAGCGGCTGCGCGGTGAGCTGCCACAGCGCGTCGGCGATGCGGCGCTTCAATCGTCCGTTCTCCTCGCCGAGGCGGGCGATCAGCTTCGGCACGACGCGTTTGTCCCGAAGCTGCTCGAGGGCCTCGACGGCGCACGTGCGCGTCGACCAGTCAGGATGCTCGAGCGCGGTGAACAGGGCGTCGATCTGGCGCTTGTCGCGGGCCTTGGCCAGCACATCGATCGCCGTGTTGCGCACGTCGCGATCGGCGTGGGTCGTGAAGCCGGCGAGTTCCTTCAGCCACGCGCTGGTCGTGCCTTCGATCGCGGTGATCGCCTCGAGCGCGATGCGCACGTCCTCAGGGACCTTCGGCTTCGCCAGCATCGCGCGCAGCTCGGGCACCGCCTCGCGGTCTCGCCGCGAACCCAGCACCTGACCCGTCGCCCGCCGCACCTCGAGCGCCTCGTCCGCGAGCCCTTTCCGGATCAGGGCCACGACCTTCGGGTCGCTCACCTTCTCCGTCGCCAGCAGCACGAACACTTTCTCGTGCGGCTTGCCCTTCCCGATCAGCTTCACGAGCTTCTTGTCGGTGGCCTCGTCGCCCATCTCGGCGATCAGCTGTGCCATCCGTTGCCGCAGGTCCTCCTGCGTGACGTCGCGCTTCTTCGCGAGCTCGAGGAAGATCGGCACCGCCTTGGCGCGCGCACGGTCCATCAGGATCGTCGCCGCGGCGGCGCGCACGACGCCCTCGGCGTCCGGTCGCTCGAGCTGCCACTGCGCCGTCTCCTCGGTCTTCGGCATGCTCTGCTTGTGCATCCAGCCGAGGATCGCGCGTTTGATCTTCGGGTCGGTCTCTCGCTTCAGGCCTTCGATCAGCTCTTCCTCGCTCGCGAACGCCTGCAGGCCGGCGAAGGCGACCTCGCGGATCGCGTTGAGCTCGGGCGCGGCGATGTTGCCCTTGCTGTCCTTCCGCTGCTCCTGTTTGAAGTTCCAGAGGTAGCGGTACCACGCAGCGTCCTCGGCGAGCGCGCCCTTCACGTGCTCGGTGAGCGCAGCCTGCCGGATCGTGTCCGACCCCTCCGAGTCCACCATCTTCTTCAGCAGCACGCGGCCGAACTTCGGCGACGAGCCGATCGCGGCGATCGCTTCGTCGCGCAGGTCCTGGTGGTCCTCGGCGCCGGCGATGTTCGCGAGCTTCGTCAGGGCCGGCTGCTCGGCTTCGGGCACGTTCGCGTAGTTGGCGAGCGCCCGCACGATCTCGCGCCGCTTGCGCAGGCTGCCGACGACGTCGAAGGCCTTGATCAGACCCTCGGCGGCTTCGCGCGTCTTGGCCTGGCCCAGCTTCTCGATCACCGCCGAGTCGGTGTCGTCCTTGTTGCGAAGGAGCTCGCTGACCCACGCGGTGACGCCATCCTGGGCCCCCGCCGCGCAGGCGAACAACAGGGCCACGAGTCCGATACGCAGCAGCGCCACGGTTCCACCTCGACGTAGGTCTTGCTCGTCCGATCGCACCGCGCCGATGCGGCCCGGTGCGGCGACGATGTTCGAGGCCGCGCGAGAGCCCGTCAAGGCAGCGGATCGGATCCGGGCGACACGGGATGGTCGACGCCACGCCGCCAGCGGGGCGCGGTCGCATTCCGAGCCGGCGCGGCGGGGTTGGTTGCCTCAGCTCGCCCGAGGCGTGCCCCCGCGTTGCGACGGCTCCGAGAAGTCGCCCGAGCGACGCCGCCAGCGGGGCGCGAGCGCATTCCGAGCCGTCGCAGCGGGGCTGGTTGCTTCAGCTCGCCCGAGGCGTGCCCCCGCGTTGCGACGGCTCCAAGAAGTGGCATGAGCGACGCCGCCCGAGGGCGGCGTTGCTCAGTGCCCGACGAAGACGTCCTGCGCGTTGGTCAGCACGATGACGAGGTCCGGCCCGACCACGTCAAGCCGGAGACCCTGCACCGAGAACTGCAGCCCCTGCCAGCCGAACGGGAGGTTGAGCGCCGTCGGGATCAGGAACGGAGCCGGCGCGATCAGCAGCTCGCCGCCGAAGATCGGGAACGGCGGAATCGCCTGGAAGTCGGCGAGCAGGCCCGTCACGAGCGTCTGCGGCCCGAACGACACGTCGACGTTCCAGATGTTGCCGACGATCGGCAGGTTCGTGCAGGTGCACGCGACCGGGTTGATGCCGGTGCCGTTGCGGAACATGCAGGACGCCGTGCGCGGGACGAGCTTGAACAAGCCCTGGTCGACCGCAGTGCCGGCGCTGTTCTTCAGCGTCGCGGTGAACACGATCGTGCCGTCGTCGAAGAGACGAAGGTCGTCGTCGCCGAAGGTGTTGTAGTACCGGTCGTCGTCGTCGATGCCGTTGCCGTTGAGGTCGACCGGGTCGCCCTCGCGCACCACGACGTAGCGGTTGCCGACGCCGTCGTCGAACAGGATGACGCCGTTGCTGGTGCTGGGGTTGTTGGTCACCCCGCCGAACACCACCTGGCCGAGGCTGTTGCCGTCGACGGCGAAGAAGCACTCGCCGAACGAAGCGTCGTCCCAGCGCTCGGTCGTGCCCGGCATGATCGTCTCGCTGTCGTCCATGCGGGCGAAGATCACGCCGTTGCGCATGTACCAGTCGAAGCCCGTCGTCAGGTTGCTGCCGCGCGCGTACCAGTTGTTCGCGTGGTCGATCCACGCCTCGTTGACGACCGTGACGCCGGTGGCGAAGCCGGGCAACACCGTGCCTTCCTGAACGACGACGGCGCCGTTGAGGGTGAGGATGTCGTCGTTGGTCGTGCCGGTGAGGTCACCCTGAACGAGGATGAGGGAGCCGTCGGCGGAGACGTCCACGCCGGTCGGGTCGAACAGCTCCCATGCGAGCGTGCCGCCGCCCGCCTGGCCCGCCGGCACCGTGACGCCCTTCTGGATCGCCGTGTTGCCGATGACGATCACCGCGTCGTTCAGCGTCGTCGGCGTCGTCGCGAGACCGTCGATGCCGGTGGCGCGCCACAGCAGCAAGTTCGAATCGGTGAGACCGACACAGTCCATCGTGTCGTCCCACGTCGCGGTCCCGCCGGCGTCGCCGACGAGGCCCGGCACCCACGTGTTCACGAGGCCGGTTTCCTGCGCGAGCACGGTCCACAAGCCGCCCTGGTAGAAGGCGATGAGGTCGTTGCTCGCCGCAGGCGCGCTGGTGATCTGTCCGATCAGCAGGCTGCCCGACGAGTTGACCGCGATCTCCGCGTCGATCGTGCCCACGTTGAAGCCGCCGGGCCACGGCGTCGGCGAGCCTTCGCGCAGCACCACCGCACCGTCGAGCAACAGCACGTCGTCGACGGTCGCCGCGGCGTCCGCGACAACGTTGATCGCGAAGTGCACACCGTCGGCGCTGAACGTCGGCCGCTCGAACGCCGACGTGCCGGTGCCACCCGGCTTGAACGGGAGACCGAGACCCGGCACGACGTTCATCGGGTGCCCGGGCTGGTTCACATGCAGCACCGTCAGCGAGTAGGGACCTTGCGCGAGAAGCGGGGCGCCAACGAGCGCCGCGCACAACACGGAGTGACGAGACATGGCTTTCCTCTTTCGGTCAGGGAACGGGACATGATGGCCGTGGACGTGCCCGCGGGAAGTGGGGCAGGCGAAACTTCATAAGGAATGCGCGACCGCGGTTCTGGCCCGCCGGAAAGGAGCACGGGGCCGATCGGGCGATCCCGCCGGATTCCGGCAACAGCACGGGTCGGCGCTGCGTGCGCGAAGCACCATGGCGCCGGCCGCGCGGAACGGACCCGGGCGAAGCACCGGGAGCCACTATGCTCCGGCCCCTCCCGATGCGCCTCTCCACCACCGCCCGCGCACTGCTGCTCGCGGCGTCCGCGTTCGTTCCGTCCGTTCCAGCCCAGGCTCAGCCTGCGTCCACGCCGCTCGGACAAGCCGCGACCGAAGGGCTCTGCGCCCGCTACGCGACGGCCGAGCACTGGATGCAGAAGGTCGTGCTGCTGCTGTCGCTCGACACGTGGTGGCACCCGTCCGGCAGCACGATGATCGTGCAGGCGCTGCGCGACAAGGATCCGCGCCTCACGGCGTTCGGCGTCGAAGCGCTGCTGCGCGCGGAGCCCGCGCTGCTGCCCGCCGTCGCGACTCCGGAGCTGGTCGACGAACTCGTCGTGCGCCAGTCGGTTCGCACGAACCCCCATCTGCGCGAGCGCGTACTCGCCGCGCTGCAGGTCCTCGTTCCGACCGCGGGCGCCAAGGACCGCGCCGCCTGGTCGTCGTGGTGGAACGGCGCGAAGGCGACGTACGCGCCGGCCGCGTGGACCGCGCACACGCCGCCGGAGGCGCAGGCCGGCAGCGGCACGAGCGCCACGGCACAGCGCGCGTTCGACCTGTACCAGGCCGGCCTCGACCTCGTGATCTGCATCGACTCGACCGGCAGCATGCAGCCGACGATCGATGCCCTCGGCGAAGCGCTCGCGGAGATGGTCGACATCCTCGACGGCATCTCGCCGAAGATGCGCCTCGCGATCGTCCAGTACAAGGACTACACGGACCTCGGGAAGGCGGGCGCCAAGGTCGTGCAGCCCTTCACGAAGAACATCCGCCAGGCGCGCAAGGAACTCTCCGGCCTGCGCGCGAACGGCGGCGGCGACCTTCCCGAGGCGGTGCTCGGCGGGCTCACGATCGCGCTCGACGAGAAGATGAGCTGGCAGCCCGAAGCCAACAAGCTGGTGGTGCTCATCGGCGACGCACCGCCGCACGCGACCGAGACGGACAAGGCGATCGCCCTCGTACGCAGCGCGCGCGAGCACGGCAGCAACACGGGCGACAAGCCGACCACCGGCCAGCAGCAGCAGGCCAAGGCGACGCCGATCCTCACGTCGTGCATCGGCGTGTTCGTCGAACTGCAGGGCAAGCTGCGCGAACAGGAGGGCTACCGCGAGTTCGTGGAGTCCCAGCGCCGCATGCGCGACGACTTCGGGAAGATCGCGGAGGCCGGTGGCGGCACGTTCGCGGAGGTGCAGTTCACGTTCACGGACGAGAAGTCGAAGGACAAGCCGAAGGACCGGACCAAGGAGAAGGAGGAACAGAAGGACGCCGCTCGATCGATCGCGGCGAGCGCGACGCGGCGGATCGTCGAGCACATCCTCGTCCTGTCGTTCGGCGACCGCTTCGCGCGCGAGATGCGCGACTTCGTGCGGATCTTCTTCGAGTACAAGGACGCGGACTTCATCAAGTAACTCGTCGGCCGGCGGCTGCGGGTTACGGTGGTCGCCGCACGATGACCGCCGAATCGATCTATCTCGCCGTGGTCCTCGTGGCCGCCCTCGTGTCGTTCTGGCTGCAGCGACTGCGGCCCGACGTCACCGCGCTGCTCGTCATGCTGTCGCTCGTCGTGCCGTGGCGCCGAACCCCGGACGGACTCGCCGGCGTGCTCGAGCCCGCGCGGGCCTTCCACGGCTTCGGCAGCCCCGCACTCGTGATGGTCGCGGCGATGTTCGTCCTGTCGGCGGCGATGGTGCGAACGGGCGCAGCACAGCTGCTCGGCGGGCGCGTGCTCGCTGCCGGCGCCGGCTCGGAAGCGCGCTTCCAGTTCACGGTGCTCGCGCTCGTCACGGCGTTCAGCGCGATGGTCAACGACACCACCACGGTGCTCGTGTGGATGCCGCCGGTGATGGCGATCTGCCGCGAGCGCGGCTACTCGCCATCGCGCATCCTGATGCTGCTCGCGTTCGGATCGCTGCTCGGCGGACAGTGGACGCTGATCGGCACGCGCAGCAACGTGATCCTCTCCGACTACCTGCGCGAACGGACGGGCGAGGGCCTCGGCTTCTTCGCCTTCACCCCGATCGCATTGTGCGTGTTCGCCGCGTGCGTTCTGTGGTTCATGCTCGTCGGGCGGCGCTTCCTGCCCGCCGCCGCGGCGAACGAGACGCTCGAGAGCCGTTACGAGGTCGCCGAGTTCCTCACCGAGACACTGGCCGAACCGGACTCCGCGTTCGTCGGCAAGACGCTGGCGGAGGTCGCGGCGGTCGGGAGCGACGTTGCGGTGCTGCAGGTGATCCGCGGCGAGGAGTTCCTGCCGCCCAGCAGCTGGCTGCGCATCCAGGCCAACGACGTGCTCGTGATCCAGGGCCGCATCCCGGCGATCACCGAGGCGCTCGGCAAGGGGCTGCGCCCGAAGGAAGAACTGCGCATCGACGACAAGACGCTGCGCTCCGCCGATCTGCGCATGGTCGAGGCGATCCTGCCGCCCGACAGCGACCTGCTGCACCGGAGCCTGCGCGACCTCGACTTCCATCGCCGCTACGGCGTGAGCCCGCTCGCGATCAGCCGCGCGGGCCGATCGATCCGCGAACGCCCGGTGGCGGTGCCGCTGAAGGCCGGCGACTCGCTGCTGCTCGTGGGCCACGAGACCGAGATCCAGCGGTTGCGCTTCAACGAGAACCTGCTGCTGCTCGAGTCCAAACCGCTGCCCGGCGCACGACGCGGGCAGGCCGTGTTCGTCCTGGTGCTGATGGCCGCGATGGTGACGGCGAGCGCCACGGGCCTCCTGCCGCCGACCGTGTCCATTCCCGCCGCGGCGATGATCGCCGTGCTCGCCGGCTGCGTGGGCATGAGCACGGCGTACGAGTCGCTCGACCTCCAGGCGCTCGTCGTCGTGGGAGCGATGATCCCGTTCGGCGAGGCGCTGCAGACGACGGGCACCGCCGCGGCGCTCGCCTCGTGGATCGTCGGCTCGTTCGCCGGCTCGTCGCCCGGCGTGCTGCTCGCCATCGTGCTCGGGGCGGCGGTGCTGATGACCCAGGTGATCGAGAACGCGGCCGTCGCCGTGCTCTTCGCGCCGATCGCGTTCGAAGTCGCGCGCGCCGCCGGCTGCGACCCGGCACCGTTCCTGCTCGGCGTCGCGATCTGCGTGTCGGCCGGATTCGTGACGCCCGTCGCCCACGAGTCGACGCTGCTGGTGATGGGGCCAGGCCATTACCGCTTCCGCGACTACGTCGTGCTCGGCGTGCCGTTCGCCGTGCTGACGTGGCTCGTGACCACGCTGACGCTGCCGTTGTTCTGGTCCCTGCCGCGGTGACAGGAGAGGCCGCGGGCCCGCGCAGCGGGAGAATCGGTGGGCGAGGTGACATGCCGCCGCCCCACCGCACCTGTGCACGGTTCCACGAACCCACGGAGAACCATGCTGCCTTCCTTCCGCACGACTGCGCTCCTCATGCCCTTCCTGGCCGCGCCCGTCGCAGCCCAGAACCTGCTCGCCCTCACGACGGACAACCGCATCCTGCCGGTGCGCACCGGCACCCCGCTGCAGTTCGGACCGGCGATGTCGATCACCGGTCTGCAGTCGGGCGAGGCGATCCTGGGAATCGACTTCCGGCCGGCGACCGGACAGCTCTACGGGCTCGGCTCCTCGAGTCGCCTCTACGTGATCGATCCGGCGAACGGCGCGGCGGCCGCGGTCGGCACCGGGTTCGCAACGCCGCTCGCCGGCAGCGAGTTCGGCTTCGACTTCAACCCGACGGTCGACCGCATCCGCGTCGTCGGCGACTCCGGCCAGAACCTGCGCCTTCATCCCGACACCGGCGCCCTCGCCGCGACCGACGGTGCGCTGCAGTTCGCTCCGGCCGACCCCAACGCCGGCGCCACGCCCCTCGTCGCGGCGAGCGCGTACACGAACAGCTTCGCCGGCGCGACCAGCACGGTGCTGTACGGCATCGACGCCGGTCTCGACGTGCTCGTCACGCAGATCCCGCCGAACAGCGGCACGCTCAACACGGTCGGCAGCCTCGGGCGCGACGTGACCACGGTCGCCGGCTTCGACATCACTTCGAACGGCGCGGCGTGGGCCGTGCTCAACACCTCTGGCGCCGCCAACGGCAACTCACAGTTGTTCGCGATCGATCTCACGAACGGTGCGACCACGTTCGCCGGCGTGATCCCCAACGCCAACCCCGGCACACGCATCCGCGGCCTCGCCGCCGCGCCACAGCGGCCCGACGTCGAGATCGTCGCCCTCGCCGCGGACGGACGCATCGCCCGCTTCGACGCGACGACGCCGTGGGCTGCACCCGCGATCGCGGCGATCACCGGGCTCGCCAGCGGCGAGTCGATCCTCGGCATCGACTTCCGCCCCGCGACAGGCCAGCTCTACGGCCTCGGCTCCACAAGCCGCCTCTACACGATCGACACCACGAGCGGCGTCGCTTCGCCCGTCGGCACGAACACCTTCACGCCGGCACTCGCCGGGACACGCTTCGGTTTCGACTTCAACCCGACCGTCGACCGCATCCGCATCGTCAGCGACGCGGAGCAGAATCTCCGGGCCCACCCCGACACGGGCGCGATCGTCGCCATCGACGGCACACTCGCCTACGCCGCGGGCGATCCGGGGTTCGGCACGAACCCCGGCGTCACCGCGGCGGCCTACACGAACGCGCTGGCAGGCGCGACTTCGACGACGCTCTGGGTGATCGACACCGACCGCGACGTGATCGCGACCCAGGTCCCGCCGAACAACGGCACGCTCAACACGATCGCGCCGCTGCCGTTCGACGTGGTCGACGCGGCCGGGTTCGACATCGGCACCGACGGCACCGCGTTCGCGGCGCTGCAGACAGCCGGCGGAACGACGCGCCTCTGCCGCGTCGACCTCGGCACCGGAGCAGTCACGGTGCTGTCCGACCTCGGCCTCGCGCTGGGCACGACGGTGCGCGGTCTCGCGGCGCGGCCGGTCGCGGGAGTGAGCGCGTTCGGCGCGGCGACGCCGGGCTGCAACGGGCCGACGCTGCTCGGCGCCGCGGGCACGCCGTTCGCGGGCAGCCAGCTCTTCTCCGTCACCAGCTCCCGCGGACCGGCGAACGCACCCGGCTTCTTCGTGTTCGCGGTGAACCGGCTCGTGTCGCCGCTCGACGTGTCGGGCATCGCGGTCTGGCTCGACGTGTCGACGGTGGTGGTGGCGGCGCCGCGCATGACCGACGCGGCGGGCGCGGCAGCGGTGGCGATGCCGCTGAACGGCGCGTGGTTCGGCCTCGACCTGTTCCTGCAGTGGGTCGCCGCGGACGCGTGCGGACCGATCGGTCTGTCGACGTCGGCCGGCCTGCGCGTCACGGTGCAGTGATCGTCGCGGCGCGGTGACCCGCGCAGCGCTCGGCGATGCGCCGGGCGCAGGCGGGCCGCGCGCGCTCCGAGCCCCTTCGCGCCGTGGGCACGCGCGCTCCACGGCGATGGAAGTCGCGCGAGCTCTCGCTACCGTCTCCGCCTCGCGCCGCGGTCAGGCGGCGCCACCACGAGGGATACCGTGACCGACATCGTCTCCGCCCGCATCGCCCAGGAACTCGGCGTCCGCACCGAGCAGGTCAGCACAACCGTCGCCCTTCTCGACGAGGGCTCGACCGTTCCGTTCATCGCCCGCTATCGCAAAGAGGCGACCGGCGGCCTCGACGACACGCAGTTGCGCACGCTCGAGGAGCGCCTCGTCTACCTGCGCGAACTCGAAGAGCGCCGCGC
>JAEUHQ010000061.1 GCA_016794565.1 Planctomycetota bacterium
TACCCGACCTCAACGTGGGCGTGTTCGACGTCCATTCGGGGATCAAGCCCAACTCGCTCGCCGTGTCGGTGACCAACATGACGACGAACGTGACGAGTTCCCTGCCAGCACCGACCGTTGGCGTCGACGGAGGAGTGTTCCCGATCGACCTGTCCCGCCTCACGGCCGGCACACGGTGGCGCATCGACATCTCCGTCGAGGACAACTTCGTTGGCACCTCGGGTCACGGCAACATCGCCCGACTGCAGTACACCGTGCAACTCTGAACGTCTTCCGAGGTGACTCTGGGCAGAGCGAACCACCGACGGCGTCGCAAGCGCTCTGAAGCCAGTGCGACCCTGGCAAACTGACGGTGGCACTTCGTCGAAAGGAGTGCCGCCTCATAACCCGCGCGCCGGTCTGCGCAGGGACGAGTTCGAAGAGCGTCTCGATCGACCCCCTCTCCGCTTGGGTCATGAACCGCCCGTCGGGGCGCGGTCGCGGCGTGAGGTGGCGGTGCGTTCCATGCCAGGAGGGAGCGGTCCCCATCCCGAAACGACGTGGTGGGGAGAGTCACTGGTCCCAGTGCTCTCGAACGGAATCCGGCGAACGAGTTCCTTCGAGAGAGGTTGTAGAATGCGCGCCACCGCGATGCGCCCCGTCGATTCGAAGCCGAGCCCTTGGTTCATCTGGACGGCGATCGCGTTCATTCCGCTCGTCCTGCTGGCAGGCTGGATCTTCGGAGAAACCGGCGCGATCGTCCTGTCGGGTGTCGGATTGGTCGCGTACCTGATCATCGATTCCGTGCCCATTCGCGCACCTACCGGGCAAGACCACATGACCAAGAACCCAGGGCGCGGTTCGTAGTGTCCGGCGGGAGCCACTACCGCTCGCATCAGCCCTTCCGCCGCCTCACCGCAGCGTCCGCGACTGCCGCTGGAACGACTCGAGCACGGCTATCGTCTCCGCGCGCGTCCCGACCCCCGAGCGCTGCAGGAAGTCGCCGACGCGGGTCAGGTAGTCGAACATGTCCTTCTCGCGCTGCTGCGTCAGGCCCGTCTCGTTCGTCGTCGACACCGATGGGGACGGCTTGCCCGACACGTACGTGCCGCGCGGCGCCTCGTTCATCGACACCGACGACGACGGGTTGCCGGATGCCCGAGTGGATTCGCTGTGGACTCGGATGGGTTCGCACAGGTGCCGGGAGATCGGGCTGACGGCCATTCGCCTTGCCTTCACTCGGCTGGAGCTGGTGTCGGACGAAGCGGAGGCCGCGAGTTCACTCGCCGATCTCGCGCGAGCGGTGGCGGCGACGCAGAGTGCGATCACGGAGCGAGACTCGCCCTCAGAGCAAGCATCTCGCCCACGCTGAGCTAGCCGCGAAGAGCCGTCTACCGCCTCGTGGTCGCCGACGCCTCACAACCCGCACGCCTCGCACGCAGGGCGAGTCCGAAGAGCGTCCTGTTCGACCCCCTCTTTTCTGCTCTCGGGTTATGAACCCAGCCCCCTGCTCTGAGAGTCCGAGAGCGTTTTCGAGCCGTTTCTGCTCTCGACCTCTTAGCCCGCCTCGCGGCGCCACCACCGCCCCCCGGCACCCACCGCCGCATCCAACCGCCTTCACGGCACCTACGTAGGCTCCGTACAGCAAGACGCCCCAGGGCTTGTGGCCCCGGGGCGTTCGCTTCTCGGCGAGTGGTAGCGGGGGGAGGATTCGAACCTCCGACCTTCGGGTTATGAGCCCGACGAGCTACCGGGCTGCTCCACCCCGCGTCGCTGGAAGGCGAGGAACCATAGCGATGCGGCTCGCCGCGGCAAGCCACTTCCCGCGTTTCTCCGCAACGGCAGCCGCACGCCGACCCGTTGCGGTCGCGCCTGCCGCTCACACGGGCTCCCGCCCGCGCGCGATCCGGGTGCGCGGTGCCCCGACCTTCAGTTGGCAGGCAGGCGGATGGTGAACGTCGCGCCTGCGCCGGGTTCGCTGCGGAACGAGAGTTCGCCGCCATGCTTCTGGGTCACGATCCGGTGCGAGAGCGCGAGCCCCTGACCTGTGCCCGAGCCGACCGGCTTGGTCGTGAAGAACTGTTCGAAGATCCGCGGCCGCACCGACTCGGGAATGCCCGCGCCGTCATCCTCGACTTCGATCTCCACGCCTTCAGCGACCCGACGCGAGCGAACCTGGATCGTGCCCCTTGCACCGGCCCCTTTCGCCGCGATCGCCTGGGCCGCGTTCACGACGAGGTTCAGGACGACCTGCCCCAGGTCCTGGGCGAAACCGGGGGCCGTCGGGTTCGTCGCGTCGAGGCACTGGAGGACCTCCGCCACGTGCTTCCACTCGGCGCGACACACCGTGATCGCGCTGCGGATCACGCGGTTCACGTCGACGGCAGCCTTCTCGGCCTGATCCGCTTGCGCGAAGTCCCGCATCGCGTGGACGATCCGGGCCACACGTTCGATGCCGTCGAGAGACTGGTCGAGAGCCAGCGGGCACTCCGCGCGCAGGTATGCGAGATCGACGTCGTCGCGCAAACCGGCGATGGTTGCAACGGCTTCATGGCGCTCGGTGTCGTCCGGTGCGGCCGCCAGGCGGATCGCCGCTCCGATGAGGCGGTCGATGTCCGCGAACGCTTCACGAAGGAACCGGACGTTGTCGCCGATGAACTGGGTCGGCGTGTTGATCTCGTGCGCAACGCCCGCGGCGAGACGGCCGACGGACTCGAGCTTCTGCGCCTGGCGGAGATCTTCCTCCAGCCGATGCTGCGCAGTCACGTCCAGCAAGAGGCCGCGGACCGTCGGTCGGGGCCGATCCTTGGCCGGCGCGAACAGGCACCGCAACGTCGCCCACGATCCATCACCCCGGCGGAAGCGGAACTCGGCTTCGCCCGGGCCCTTCGTCGTGCAGGCGCGGAACGACTGGATGGTGCGCTCCCTGTCGACCTCGTGCACGTGCTCGTCCCAGAAGCGCGGCCGCAACCAGTGGGCGGGGCTCGTCTCGAGGAGACGGCCCGCCTGCGGCCCGACCCAGCGCAGAGTCGTCGACTCGAGATCCATTTCGAACGGAACCGCCCGGAGGCTCTCGACGAGCGCGCGGAACTGTTCGCGGCTCGTGTCGAGTTGCCCCGTCCGCTGCGCCACACGCTCCTCGAGCGCCGCTCGCAGCGACTCTAGCGACGCCTGACGCCGCGCCGCCGCACGCATCTCTCCGAGGCTCTGCTGGATGCCGTTCGACAGCACGATGGCTTCGAACACCGCCCACGCCGCATGCTCGAGGAAGCGCCACCACTCGGGATTGGAGATGCCGTAGACACTCTCCGGCCACCAGGAACCACGGACGAGATGCTCGAACGACATCACGCACGTCGCGGTCAGCAGCACGCGCCAGTCGCGGTAGAAGGCCAGGAAGGCGAGCGAACCGAAGACGTGGAAGTGGGTCTCGATGCGCCCGTTCGTCAGGTGCACGAGGAGCGCCGACCACAGCATCTGCACGGCCGCGGCCACGTGACGAGTCACGGGCGCGCCACCGTGCGATCGTGTGAGGACGAGCACTGGGGCGACCAGTGCCGCACCGAAGACCGTCGCCAGCCAGACGTGTACGTGGATCGACGGTTCGCGACCGTCCCACGTTCGTGGCGACAGCGCGAGCGCGAGCACCACCGCGAACGCCCACTGCACGACCGTGAGCACGCAGAACATGCGATCGCAACGTCGGTGCACTTCGTGCAGCGCCGCGGCGAACAGGTTCTGGCTCGTGGCTTCCTCCGCCCGGTCCAGAGCGACGTGCCCCGTCATCGGTCCTCCAGCGAGCAACCGAAGACCGGGGCGACGATCGGTCGAGCGCCTTCGCCATCGCGCAGGATCGCGCCGAGTGCAGCGGCGCTGGCGCCAACGTGTCCGCGGGCGGTCGTCAGTCCCCCGCAGAACAACAGCGACCCGCCGGGAGCGTAGGCGACCGCATGCCCCGACGTTCGTGCGCCGAACAGCGCGGCTTCGCGGCCACCGCGGTCCTCGAACACGCCGACGCCCGGGATCCCGATCGCGCAGCCGAAGAGCGCACCGTCGCACCAGGTCTCGTCGACTCCCTCCGGAATCACGAACACGACCGTCGTCGCGGGCGCTTCCGCGGCGCCGGCGACGCGACGTACTTCGTCCAGCGTCGCCGAACTGCACGGGCACTTCGGGTGCAGGAACACGAGCAAGCTGTTGCGCGTGGTCGAGCGAGCGATGCGACTCTCGGCGGGCCAGTGATCGGGCGCGTGACCCGCCGGTCCCGGCGTGCTCTTGTAGCACCACACGGCCGTGGTCGTGCCCACCACCGCGACGCCCCATGCGGCCAGGAGGGCACGGAGCAGGCCTTGCCGACGTCCGCCGCGAACACGCGAGTCGTCGGGGACGGTCGTGGCCTTCATCCGGGTGCCACCGGCTCTGGCGAGCTGACCAGCAGTTCCGTGCGCCACTGTTCGACCCGCTGCGTCAGTCCGAGTCGCTCCACGTAGTCCGCGTCCAGTTCCGCTCGCGAGTCGTCGCCCTGCATCTGGTGATCGAACACCTCCGCGATGTGGGCCGCGGCCAGCGGGCCGATCTCCGCAGTCATGGCCCGGCTCGGCGTGTGGATGAACGCGACTGCTTCGACGGCGGCGTCCGGCAGCCCCCAGGTGCCGAGCAACGCCGCGGAGATCGCTTCGTGGGTCGTGCCGAACACCTTCATCTCGGCCGCGTAGTCGGAGGCTCCGCCCCGGGCGAGCGCGCGGCACCGGGCCGCTTGTTCGGGCAGATCCGCTTCGATCACGAGGCGACCGATGTCGTGGACGAACCCGGCGAGGAACGCGGCGTCCACACCGTGGCGATCGAGTGCCATGCGCGTCGCGATCTGTCGCGCGAGGGCGCCCGTGCTCAGGCTGTGGCGCCACAACGCGGCGATCGTCTCGGGGTTGCTGGCGCTCTCCATCATGGAGAACACCTTCGTGCCGAGCACGAGGGCGCGTACCAGGTCCGTGCCGAGCAGGACGACGGCGTCTTCGGGTGTCGTCACCGCGCGCGGCAGGCCGAAGAACGCCGAATTGACGAGTTGCAGCAGCTTCCCGCTGAAGCCGACGTCCTTCGCGACGATCGCGCCGACGTCGCGCGCCGAGGCGTCGGCTCTGGAGAGCGCCGATCGGATCTCCAAGTAGAGGGAAGGCAGCGTCGGAACGTGGTTGAGCTTCGACAACAGGGAGTGAACCGGCAGGTTGGCGATCACCTTGCGCAGTGCGACGGCACGCGTGATCGTGCGCCGCAGCGTGTCCTGGCTGCACGGCTTGATCAGGTACTGGTGCGCCGCGTCGATCGCGCGAATCACCAGTTCGTGGTCGCAGTGGCCTGACAGCACGATCCTCGTGACCCCAGGCCATGCATCGCGGACCCTCGCGAGCAGTTCGGCGCCGTCCATGCCCGGCATCCGCATGTCGGTGACGACGACATCGATGTTGCGCGAACGCAGGATCGCCAGGGCCGCCTCACCTCCCTCCGCGAACTCCAAGTGCCATTCCGTGGCCGTGCGGAGCATGCGCTTCAGCGCCTGCAGGACATTGGGTTCGTCGTCGACGAACAGGATGCTTGGCTTCTCCCCCACGGTGCGACTCCTTGCGGTCTGGCGGCTTCCGACGTCGGGTCATCGGCGGCCTTCACGCGGCGTCGCATCGGGAAGATCCCGCACGCGCCGGAGCCCCGTGCCGCGGGAAACTCGGCCCCCGATGTCGAGACGGGGCCGCCGGCCCCGACTCGGTGGAGACCGGGTGGACTTCGCTGCCCGGATCTCCCCCGATGAAAACGATCTCCTTCGCCCTTCTCCTCTTCGTCGCTTCCTTCTTCGCCTCGCCACCCCAGGAACCCGTGAAACCCACTGCCCCGATCGCGTCCGCGTCCCAGATCCCCGTGCCCTTCCTGTGGTTCGAAGGACGAGCCGAAGAAGCGGCCCGCTACTACTGCTCGATCTTCCCGGACTCGAAGGTCGAACAGGCGTCGTCGCAGGTCGTCACGTTCCGACTGCACGGCCAGCGGTTCATGGCTCTGAACGGCGGCCCGCACTACCGGCTGTCGCCGGCCTACTCGATGTTCGTGCCGTGCAAGGACCAGGCGGAAGTGGATCGCCTGTGGGACGCGCTGCTCGCGAACGGCGGCCGGCCCGACCAGTGCGGCTGGCTGGTCGATCGCTTCGGCCTGTCGTGGCAGGTGGTCCCGACGCGCCTCGTCGAACTGCTGACGCACCAGGACGCCGCGATCCGTGAGCGCACGATGAACGCGATGATGCCCATGCAGAAGATCGACCTCGCCGCGATCGAGCGCGCCGTCGGGACGATGTGAGCGCCGCGACGCGCGGAGCTACTTCGCCAGCAACGCGCGCAGCTCGACGAGTGGCAGGGACGAACGGCCCGTCGCCGGCCACCCCTGCACGAGTGTTTCGACCGGCAGCTTGCGCGCATCGATCGCCGCCAGCATTCCGCGCGCTCGCTCGCCGCCGGCTCGGATGCCCGCTCCCACGCCGTACCAGCCGAGGTCGCCCTGGAACAGGATGCGCTGCCGCGGGAGCCAGAACACGACGTACTCGACCGTGTGGTGCGAGTCCTCGCCGATGTCGACGAGCACGAGCTCGTTGGTGCCGTCGCGGAACGTGCGTTCGCCGACGAACGTCTCGATCGCCGGCGCGCGACCGCTCGCGGCGAGTTCGTCGGGCGGCGACAGGAACGGTCTGCTTGCGATCTCGCGTGCGAACGCGGCGCCGAGCGGCGGCGACACGACCGTCGCGCCGCGAGCCATCACGGGACGGAGACCCCCGGTGTAGTGCGGGTGGTAGTGCCCGAACGCAACGTAACGCACCGGCTTGCCGGGCAGGTGCTCGTCGATCGCCGCGAGAAGCCGGGTGCCGGCCTCGTTGTCGAGGGACGCCTCGCAGAGTACGACGTGGTCCGCGAACTCGATCGCGAGCGAACGTGTGTCGGCGGCAGGCAGCGTGATCTCGTGCACACCGTCGGCGATCGTGCGAAACACCGCGGCTGTCGCGCCGGTGTCCGCGGCGGTCGCCTCCGTTCGTTCGGTCGGCGGCACTTCGAAGCTCACGTCGGTCCCGGCCCCCGGCTCTTTCGGACGGTGCACGACGAACTCCGCGCTGTCGGTCGGGCGCTGCCACACGATCCGCAGCTCGCGTTCGTCCTCGGCACCGCTCCACGTCGCGCTGTCGGACACGTCGCCAAGGCGCGGGTGCCGGAACGCCAGGACCGCATCGTGCTCCCCGTCCGACAACGCGGCTGAAGCAACCGCCAGGAAGCGCGCGTCCTCGGGCGGGCTCGGCCGGAACTCCGACGCGTCGCCCGTCTTCGTCCACTCGCGGCCCTGCGCATCGCGCACGAGCACAGTCGTCACCTTGCCCGTGCGGGGCATCTCGATGAGCTCGCAGCGGACGCACGATCCGCGCTGCGCGAAGCGGATCGCGATCGGCAGTGTGCGGGTGGCATGCGGGCGGTCGTAGTGCCCTTCCCGGGTGACCCTGCCGACGAGCCCGATCGAGGACTCCGCGGGCGGGGCGGGGGAAGCGCAGGCGCCGACACAAGCGGCGAGGAGACTCACGGGGATCGAGAGGCGCACGACGCCGCAACGCATCGTTCGCGGCAGGACTCCGCGACGCCGGCATCAGCCGGCCCACACGGAGGAAGTTCGCCGCGCGGTGAGTTTCCTCGGACGGTAGGCGGCGACATCGGCCCGGGTAGTCGGCGCCGCCCTCGTCGTCGTCGCCCCCTCCCGACGAGGCCCCTCCATCCCTGACGTTCCCCATGCGCATACCTGCGTTGTTGGTCGGTGCTCCCCTGCTTCTCGGCGCGCTGCACGCCCAGTGTCTCGACACGACCGGCGGCTCCCCGGCGGGACTCGTCGCCACCGGTACGGACCCGGTCGACGACGAAGGCCGATCGGCGCCGATCGCCCTCGGCTTCAACTTCCCGATGGCCGGTTCCATCGCCGGCAACTACACGCACGCGGTCGTCGAAACGAACGGCGTGCTGTACCTGACCACGGGCGGCGCTGCGACCGGCACGGTCAACTTCGGCGCCACCGGCCTCGGAAGCCTGCGCGGCATCGCCGGCTCGTCGCCACGCGTGTTCCCGCTGTGGACCGACCTGTGGGCCTCGACGATCAACTGGGCCGTCACGGTCGACACCTCCGTCGCCGGCCGCTTCAAGGTCACCTGGATCGACGTCGAGGAGTTCTTCGCCTTCGGCGTCCCGTTCTCCATGAGTGCTTCGCTCTTCGCGAGTGGCGCGGTCGAGTTCTCGTACGGGGAACTGCCGCCCCTGCCGGACTCGAACACGTTCGCGGCCACGGGCGTGTCGATCGGCAACCAGGTCGGCACGGCCACGACGCCGTCGAGCAACCTCCTCGCCGGCGCGAACTCGGGCGCCGTCGGCCTGTTGTTCGAGTCACTGACGGGAGTCGTGCCGACGTTCAGCGACCGATCCATCCTGTTGGCGCCGAACGGCACCGGCGGCTACACGTCGGTGCTCAGCTGCCAGACCGGGACCCACGACAACAACGGCGGCGGCTGCTACGGCGATTCGTTCTACCAGCTGTTCCCCGACGCTGCCGCGGCCTCCCCGGCCCTTCAGGGCAACGCGCTCTTCCTCACTCCGAACAGCAACGGCTACAGCGCGGCGTGGCTCCCCGGCGCCGCGGCGACGTTGTTCAAGACCCCGGTCGCGGCGACCGATTTCGCACGCTCCGACGACGGCCAGGTCGCGTTCGATCTCGCGGCAGCCGGCCTGCCGGCGCTCCCGTTCCCCGGCGGCTCGACGACGATGCTCTGGGTCCACAGCAACGGCTTCGTGTCGACGACCGGAGCGACGAACGACGGCGGCGCGTGGAACACCGAGTTCGGCACGGACTTCGAGCCGTCGCCGAGCCTCGTGAAGGCGCCGGAGACCGCCTTCTGGGCGTGGCACGACTGGAATCCTGCCGACACCGCCGGTGGTCCGATCCGTTGGCACTACGAAGCCGCGACGACGACGCTCTGCATCACCTGGGACGGCGTCGAGAACTACTCGGTGCCGACGGCCGCCAACCCCGGCCGCTTCCAGTTCCAGTTCGATCTGACGAGCGGCTCCGTGTGGTACGTCTGGGACGCTGTCGACACGAACACGACGAGCGACTTCGGTTCGGCCCACGCGATCGGCTACTCGCCGGCCGGAGCGTCGTCGGACCCGGGCTCGATGTTCCTGGCGCAGCCGGGCGGCAACGCGATCACGATCGACGGCTTCAGCGCGATCCGTCTCACCGCGGCGCCGGAGCCCATCATCCTCGGCAGCGGGTCGAGCAACCCGATGACCTACACGGTCGCGAACATCCCCGACGCGGCGCCGCCGGCGCAGGTGCGGTTCGGCTTCCTCACGTTCAGCGTGGCGCCGCTCGCCGGCGTCGACCTCGGCTTCCTCGGCGCGCCCGCGTGCGCGCTGAACGTCGCGTCGCTCGACGTGATCTTCCCGTTCAGCTCGGTCGGCAGCGACACGGTCGGCGTACCGCTCGTCTACCCGCCGCCGCTCGCGCCGGGTCTCGCGTTCTGGTCGCAGGCGATCGCGTTCTTCCCGGCGAACAGCTTCCCGGGCGGACTCAACGCGTTCGGCATCACGACGAGCAACGGACTGCGCACGCAGTTCTGACCGCGTGCACCGGCAGCGCGGCGCGGCCGGAAGGCCGTCGCCGCGCGAGGCCGCGCTCAGCGCGCCACCAGGCCCACGACGTCGACGTCGACGCCGCCCGAGGGCTCGATCAGCTCGACGTGGTACACACCGCGGGTCAGGTGCAGCGTGGCGGGTACGACGACGTCGTGCCACACCCAGGTGTTCCAGTCCTTGCCGGAGGGCTCGAGGTCCTGCACGTCGCTCACGAACGCGATCCGGTCGCCGCGACGAAGTCGCACTCGCAGCGTCGCGCGGTTGCCGCAGGCGTAGCGGAGGCGGACGCGGCGAACGCCGTCCGTGTGCGCGGTCAACGGCAGGCTCAGCCAGTTCGTCGCTGCGCCGCCCCAGTTGCGCGCGACGCACTGGTTGCCGGAGGCGCCGGCGTTGTTCCAGTAGTAGCCGCCGACGATCGAGCCCCTCGCGTACGCATCCTCCGCCTCCACGTAGACGCCGCCGGCGGGTCGCTCGTCGGGCCACCACGCCGACGCGTTCCGGATCCGTGCGTCGTTCGACTTCCCGGCCATTGCGAGCAGGCTCTCGAGCGGCTGCCGGAAGCGGCGAGAGGCGAGGTAGGAGACGGCCGCCGCACGATCCGCCTGGTCGTCGCCGCCGAACCGTTCCTCGAAGCCGCGGAACAGGAGCCCGCCCTTCGCGACGGCCAGGGAGAAGGCCGCCTCCCCGCCGTGGTTCACGACGAGCACCACGACCTGTCCCTTCGTGCCGGTCGCGTCCGCGTAGTTCACGTCCGGGAAGTCGGGGGTGCAGGCCCGGGTGCCGCGAACGAGATGCACGAGCTTGCCGTCGAGCCACACCGCGCACTCGTCGTCGGACGACACGTACAGCGTCAGCCGCGTGCGCAGGCCCGGCGGCAACGTCGTCGCGAGGTAGAAGAAGGCCGGCCCACCCGCGGCGCCGTCGAGCGCGATGCCGTGGTGCGCGTCGGCCGCGACCGTCCGCCACTCGACCCGCGGCGCGCCGTCGACCGGCGGCACCGTCGGCGGCACCTTCGCATCGGCTGCGACCTCGAGCCATCGCCACGCCATGTCCTCCGCGTCGAGCGGATCCCGTTCGAGACCGTGGCGCTCCGGGTTGGCGATGGGCCCCGCACAGAACCACCCGTCCGCGCCGGCGGCGCCTTCCCGCGGTGACGGATCCGGCTTCGCGCTGCCCCAGTTCTGCCGCCGCGCCTGCTCCAGCGACGCCGCGTCCACCGGGAACCGGTAGTGCGCAAGGATCGGCCGGGCTCTCGCCGCGCCGAACGCCGCCATGCAGTCGCTGGCCATCATCGCCGGCCACAAGTGCCACGGCGTCCAGCGCGGGTGCACGAACGGTTCCTGCAGCAGCGCTCGGATCGGCGCCCAGTCGCGATGGCCGGCGTCGCCCATCTTGGTCGCGTTCACCAGCTCCATCAGCAGTCCTGCCGAGGGGTCGTAGGCGATGATCTCCTCGATGGGGAGCCGCGTCTGCAGGTACTCGAACTGCGCAGCCGCGGGGAAGTGTCCCGCGTACCAGTCGGCGCGCCCCTCGAACGGAGGGCCGAGCGGCGAGAGGTGGTCGGTGACCGCCGCCTGCATGAACTCGGCCCAGCCCTCGAAGAACCCGCCGAGCATGACGTGCCCCGCGGGGTGCGCGAACTGGAAGCCGTGGGTCATCTCGTGGAAGAAGCGCTCGAACCACTCGGCGTTGTCCTGGTCGTTGCGGCCGACGTGGATGCGCAGGTCGCTGCCGATGCACCGGTGGCCGCCGCCCATGTCCGGATCCGGCCAGACGAAGAAGCGCCGCCCGACCCGCGCCGTGGGATCGGTGCCGAAGAGGTGCACGAGCACTTCGAAACCGAGATCGACACGGAGCAGGAAGTCCGATCGGGCGGCCCGCTCCGCGAACCCCTTCGTCGCCATGACGATGACGTGGTGCCCGACGAGCACCTGCTCGATCGCCGGATTCGCCTTGGCCATCCAGTCGGCACAGTCCGCCTGCTCCTTCGCGGTGATGGGCGGAGGGGCCGTGCGCTTCAGATCGTCGCGCAACGCGAAGAGCGCATCGCGGTACTTCTTCGTGTGCACTCCATCGACCGGCAGCCTCGAGGCGGCGGGCACGCCCTGGGCCAGCGGAACGTGAGCCGCCGCGGCGCGGGCCGGAACCGCGAGAACGGCGAGGAGGAGCCCCACCAGGCGGACGTACAGCGCTCTCGGGCGAACGATTCTCATGGACCGCGCCGACGCGCGAGCCGGCGCGTCGTTCCCATCGGCCTCTCACCGACGCAGCAAGCCCCGAGCGTCGGAGTCTCGCGCGTGCCGACGCTACCCGCTCCTTGCACGAGCGACCAGCCGCGACGGGATCTGTCCCGGCGGCCTTCACCAGGTTCACCCGTACGGGCGCCCCGACTCCGGCCACTTGTCCGTGGCAGACCAACCCACCCGGAACGAAGATGCCCCGATGCCCGCCGCACCCCCCAGGAGCATCGTCCCCGCGATCCTCGCGTCCGCCGCGATCGCGCTCGCGATCAACCTGCTTCGCCTCTGGGGCGAGCTGCAGGGATGGAACCCGTTCTGGTTCAACCGCGCCGCCGGCGGCGGCGGTTCGCCTCTCGGCATCTCGTGGCTCGTCATCCCCATCGGCTTCTGGTTCGGGCGACGCCTCGCGACCGCCGGCCACCGACCGGTGTCGATCACCCGTGCGATCTTCTTGCCGGCCCTCGGCATCGCCCTGATGTTCGGTGTGTTCGCCCTTTCGATGAAGGTCACCGACGTTTGGCGGACTCGCGCCATCGTGATCAACACCGGTGCCCTGTTGTGCGGGCTGCTCGCGCTGCTCGCCTGGAAGCGCGCCTACTTCGTCAACCTGTCGGCGGGCATCCTCGCGCGGATACCCGTCGCGATCATCCAGTTCGTCGCCATGGACAAGTCGTGGGACGTGCACTTCGCGAAGGGCCCGCCCGAGGCTCCGGCAGCCGACGTGCCGTTCATGCTCACGCTCGCGCAGTGCGTGATGTGGCCGTTCGGCTTCACGGTGCTCGTCGGCGGATTGTGCGCCGGAATCGGTGCAGCGACCGTTCGCCGGTAGACGAGGGGCGCGATCCCGCGCCGACATGCGGGCGAGGTCCGCTCCACACTCGACACACTCGCACCGCGTGCCGGGCCCGTCGCGACGTCGCCGGAACAACGGCGCGGCGCGACCGGGGCCGATCGCAAGGGCGGCGATGCCTGACGCACGGGGTGTTTCCCGAATCCCGCGCACCGGTCGTGGCCGCGGCGTCCGTGGGCCATGCGAATCCCACGGATCCTCTCTCTCTTCCTGCTGACCAGCGGCGTCCTCGCGCAGACGGTCGCCGACCTGTCGTCGTGGCGCGAAGTCGCCCTCGTGAAGGACACGAACGCGCGGACCGCCGCGCGGCGCACCTGCGCATTGATGCGGAAGGAGGCGGTCTCGCCGAACCCCGATGGATCGTGGCAGGTCACGAACGACCCGTTCACGCACCTCCGAGGCAACACGCAACCGTCGGCCCAGTTCTGCGCGAGCATCGCCTTCCGCGGCCAGCCGCGGCCGGCGAGTCCGTTCCCAGGGCGCTCGGGGTTCCTCGTCGGGCCCGATCTCGTGCTGACGGCCGCGCACGGAATCCCGAACGACCTCGCGTTCGTACAGGCGAGCTTCCAGTTCGTGTTCGACTGGAGCGTCACGCAGGGCAGCACCGGGCTGCAGCCGCCGAGCCTCACCCTTCCGGCGGCGAACGTCTACACCGCCGCCGCCGTCGTCGCGCACGGGCCCAGCATCGCCGGCTCGGGTCCGGAGTCGTTCTACTTCGACTTCCTCCTGATTCGCCTGGACCGCCCCGTCACGGGCGATCGCGGCTTCATGCGCCTGCGCCGCACTGCTTCCGTCCCGCTCACCCTCGGTGACGCGGTCGTCACGATCGGCCACCCCGACGGCCTGCCGGCCAAGGTCGCGACCGCCGGCTACGTCTCGCAGATCACCGACGGTGTGCCGACGAACCCGTGGGGATCCATCACGCTCGCCAGTTCCCCTGCCTTGCCGGGCAACAGCGGCGGCATGTACTACAACATCGGCCGCGACTGGGTGGAGAGCGTGGCGACCTTCGGTGGAGCGCTCGGCTTCCTCGACTTCGGCGGCTGTGTCGACCTCGGATCCAACTGCGGCTCCTGCGAGGTCCTGCAGACGAGCGGCACTCCGGTGCACATGTTCTCGCAGTTCGTGCCTGCACTCGAACTGCAGGTGTTCCCGCTGAGCCCTGTGTCCCACTCCACCACCGCCGGCACCGCGTATTCACACGGTTCCACGCACTTCGTCGATCTCTCCGACGCCGCGAACGGCCCGACCGACGTACGCCTCGTCGAACTCACGCCCCTGCCGAAACCCGCCAAGGGTCCACAGGTCTCCGCGAGGTTCTACGCACCCGATGCTTCCGGGCGGACCCACCTCTACCCGGGCGAACGCGGGCGGGTCGAAGTCCTGGCGACCGTCGCCGCCACCGTCCCGGCCGGCACCTACACCCATCGCTTCGCGATCGTCGACGCGCGCTGGGGCTTCCGCGACGTGATCGAGCACCGCTTCGTGGTCGCTGCAGCGCACTGACGAGCAGGCTCGCTCTCGGGATCGCTCGGCGGGTCACCGGGAGGGAGCGGGCTTCAGCGAGCGTCGTGCAGGCGACGGAACGCTTCGCGCAGCTCGGGTGCACAGTCCGCGCGCTCGAACTGGCCGGCGAACGGTGCGACCTCCTGGAGCACGTCCGCGCGCGCCGCCGGATCGAGGCGCAACCGGAAGGTCATCCAGTCGACGAGCCGCGCCCGGAACTGGGGATCCTCGGGCGGTGTCGCGCGCCACGAGGCAGCGAACAACGCGACCGCGCCGGCCGAGTCGATCGGGAACCAGGCACGCGCGATGCGCGACTGCAGGTCCGCCACCGAGAGCTCCTGCGAAGAATCGGCACGCACTTCGGTCAGCACCCTGGCCGCGAGCTCGGGCTTGCCGAGGGCGAGCTGGGCTTCGGCGGCGAGCACACGGACCCGATCGCGCTCTGCTGGCGTCATCGGCGCGCGCTTGCCATCCGGTTTGCCAGCGGATGCGCCGCTCCCGTTCGAACCACCGTTCGCGAGATATCCGTTCGCGCGCTCGACGAGTTCGAGGTGCTTGCCGAGGGCCAGGTCGACTTCCAGGCGGAGGATGCGATGACGGGTCTCGTCGAGCCGGTCGGCATCGTCGATCCCGTCCAGCGCTGCGAACGCCGACCGGACCTCGAACGCTTCGCGCTTCAGCTCGTCACTGCTCGTCCAAGCGTCCTTGGCCGGCTTCAGGAGCGCGGTGCCGATGATGCACTGCATCGCGTAGCGCGCGCTCGTCGCGAGACCGGGTTCTTCGCTCGCGACCGAACGCGCGAGGTCGACGGCGCCGTGTCCCTGGAGCACGAGCCGAAGACTCTGTCGCTTCTCGGCGACGAGCAGACGCTTGCACGCCGCGAGCCATTGGCCGAGTTCCGCGTGGGAATCCGCCGCGACCGCAGCCAGCGCCTGCAGCAACAGCTCCGAACGGAGCTGTGTCTCGGGCGTCGCCGCAGGGCTCAGGAGTTCGATCAATGCACCGATGGCGCGCTCGGGCATCTGCGGCTCACGGCCACAGGCGAGCAGGCAATCGACGAGGGCGCGCTGCACGGACGCCGTGGTCTCGACGGCCAGCCGTTCCTTGACGACGAGGATCGTCGACACGATCCACTCGCCGCGGCGCTGTTCGACGGACTCGGGCAGGCGAGACAGCGACTCCGCTGCTTGCTGGCGGAGTTCGGGGGCGGGATCACGCAACAGGTCGTGCATCGCACGGACCCAGTCCTCGGCGGCCTGCGACTGCCCTCGCCATCCCTGCAGCTGGATCATGCAGGTCGAACGGAACTTCGGGTCCTGGGTCGCATCCTTCGCGAGCTCGAGCAGCACCCCGAAGGCCTGCGGTACGCGCGCGTCCTTTGCATCGAGCGTCTGGGCGAGGACGAGGCCTGCGCTGCGGATGTCGTTGTCGCCCTGGATGCGACACGCAGCGGCGACGAGGGCGAGCCACTCCGCCTTGTCGAGGTCGTTCTCGCCGGGCGCCGCCCAGCGAGGCGCCGACCGAGACGCGAGGGTCGCGAGCGTCGTCAGCGCGGTCTCACGTGATTCGGGAAGCGACGCGAGACGGGTCTGCGCGAACCGGACGAGGCGCGTGCGCACTTCGACGCTCGGGAAGCGACGGAGCCCTCGCAGCGCCGCGAGTTGCACATCGGAGCTCTTCGCTTCGAGCTGACCGAGCAACTGCGTCGTGACCTCCGCGGCGAGTTCGAGTTCGTCGGCACGCACGAGGTACGCGGAGACCTCGAGCAGGAGCGCGCGCCGGCGCGCCTGGTCGGGAGTGACCTGGGCGAAGCGTTGCAACAGCGCGCGGCAGAAGACCTGCCGCGCCGCGGCCTGGTCCTCGGCGGGGATGCCGCTCGCGAGCGAACGCTGCAGCTGGTCGAGGCACGCGTCGAGCACGGACGGATCGTCGACCAACGTCCGCGCCTGCACGCTCGTCCAGTCGATGCCCGGTGAACGCGCGGTGAGGGCGCGCACGACGTCGCGGGCCGCGTCCACGCGCAGCTTCGCCAGTTCTTCGCGCAAGCGTTCCAGCGGTCGCGGGCCGAGGCGCGCGGCGCGCTCGACCAGGTCGACGTAGCGGGCCGAACGGTTGCGTTCGAACCACACCGCGAACTGCGCCTTCGTCTGGAACTCTTCGTCGTGGCACGTCAGCAGTTGCAGCGAACGGCGCGCCTGCTGGCGGACCGGCTCTTCCGGGTCTTCGAGCCAGTCGGCGATCGTCTGCGCGAGCACGACCTGCTGCATGTCGGCGAGGCAGCGCAACACACACCCGCGCACATCGGCGTTGGCGGTCCCGAGCACCGCGCGCGCCGCCGAGTCGAGTTCCTGGGCCGGAACACGCTGCAGGAACGTACGGGCCGCGGAGCGCACCGGGTTCTCCGTCGCGTCGACGATCGCGTGCCCCGCCTCGGTCCAGAGCATCGCCAGCGTCGCGACGTATCCCGCATGGATCTGCCGACGCACGACGTCGCCGGCGCCGCCGAAGATCGCCGACGGGCTGCCGAGGAGGTTGGCCCCCAGCGCTCTCAGGATGGACTCGCGCACGCCGTCGGCGTCGTCGGTGACGAGCAGCCGTTCCTGAAGGACGCGGTGGGCGTCCACGTCCGGCATCGCGACCAGTCGCGCAATCGCGGTCTCGCGGGCATCGCGACCGTCGGGTCCTCCCGAGGCGAGCATCGTGCGCAAGCGTTCGAGATCCTGCGGAGCCGACGCGTCTTGCGGTCGCTGCACCGGCAACTGGGAGGACGCGGCAGGGCGCGCGACACCGGTCAGCGCGCACAGCAAGACGAGCGCACGCCAAGGTGCACCGGTTCGCCGCGCCGATCCCGTCCGTCCGTTCACCGCCATCACGTGCCCATCCTCGCTCGCAGGGCCGCGCACGCCGCGCGCGACGACCGACCGTCGCGCATCCTAGCGTCGGAGCGCGAGACCGCAGCATCGGCATTCCGCGCGATCGTCTGCACCCGTTCGCACGAAGGCGTCACGATCCGGGAATGATCCAGCGCGCCGCCTTGCTCTTGCCGACCTGGACCGCGAACGACCCCGGCCCGAACCCGAGGTTCACGTCGTTGACGACGACACCGTCGACCCGGACGCCGTTGCCCTGGATCAGGCGCCGGGCCTCGCTGGTCGACGCCGCGAGGCCGGAAGCCGCGATGGCGGCGGGGAACGGGATGCGACCCGCGCCGTCGCGCCGCATGTCGGCGGGCGGACGCCACTCCGGCGCATCGTCCGGCATCGCACCGTCGCGGTGCACACGGTCGTACTCGGCCCGCGCCGCGGCGGCGGCCGGTTCGCCGTGGAACCCGGCCACGACGAGATGCGCGAGGCGGAACTTGGCATCCAAGGGACTGCGGTCGATCGCGGCGGTCAGTTCGGCGTCGACCGCGACATCCGTCAGCAGGAGGAAGTACTTCCCCAGGAGTGCGTTCGGCACCTTCATCAGCTTCCCGAACTGCACCGAAGCGGACTCGGCCACGCCGACGTAGTTGCCGAGCGACTTCGACATCTTCTGCACGCCGTCGAGGCCCTCGAGCAGGGGCATCGTCATGCAGACCTGCGGCGTCTGTCCGGCCTGGGTCTGCAGATCACGCCCCATGAGCAGGTTGAACAACTGGTCACTGCCGCCGATCTCGATGTCGCACCGCAGTTCGACGGAGTCGTGCCCTTGCAGCAACGGGTAGAGGAACTCGTGGACCGCGATCGGCTGCTGTTCCCGGTGGCGCTTCTGGAAGTCGTCGCGCTCGAGCATCCGCGCGACCGTGCACCGGCTCGCGAGCGCGATGCAGTCCATGAAGGACTGCCGATGGAACCACTCGCCGTTCTCGCGCTCCTCGACGTCGTTCACGTCGAGCACGGCCCCGACCTGCGCGCGGTACGTCTGCTTGTTGTGCTCGACCTGCTCGCGCGTGAGCGGCGGGCGGGTCTTGTTGCGCCCCGTCGGGTCGCCGACCATCGCCGTCGCGGTCCCCCACAGAACGATCACTCGATGCCCGAGGCGCTGGAAGTCGCGCAGCTTGCGCAGCGGCACCGTGTGGCCGAGGTGGATGTCGGGCGAACTCGGGTCGATGCCGAACTTCACACGCAGCGGCCGGTTCTCGCTGCGGCTCTGCTCGAGGCGCCGCCGCAGATCCTGCAGGTCGACCAAGTCGACGACGCCGCGCTGCAGGATCGCAAGTTGTTCCTCGGCGGGTGCGAACTTCACGCTCGCTGTCCTAGCCGCCGATCCGCCGACGGGCAAGCACGGCGGCCGAAGCGCGCGGCGAACGCCGCGGATCAGTGCATCGCGAGCGCGCCGTCGACCACCTTCGCCACCCGCTCGATGCGGGTGCCGACGGTGGTGCCAGAGGCCTTCGTCCCGAGTTCGCGCAAGCGCCGCGGCAACGTTCGCTCCGGCGCCTTCTGGGCGAGCGGCTTCAGCAGCGTCGACAGCTTCCCGTCGAGGTCGAGTTCGCGCTTGCCGGCGTCGTCGCCGAAGCGTGCGAGCAGTGCCTGCACGGACGCCTCCCATTCGATGACACCTTTCGCCGCTCCGACCAGGGCGTCGGCCGAGGCCTTGCCGCGCATCCACTGTCCGTCGCCGAGCAACCACTCGACCCCGGCCGTTCGTCGCGCGAACGCCGCGTCGACCTCCGCGAGCAGGGCCGGATCGGCGCCTGCCTTCGCGCGAGCCACCGCAAGGCTGCCGCGCCGCAGCAGCGCGCGGACCGCCGCCTCTTCGGGCCGGCCCCAGCCGTTCACCGCCATCCGCAGCGCGGCATCGACGGCCTTGTCCAGATCGGAAGTGCCCTTCTGCAGGTCGCCCTGGTGCACGAGGACGCCGTCGGGCCCGAACACCGCGTAGTTCGGCGGCAGGTCGCCCTCGAACTTCCACGCACTGCGCACGTCTCCGCAGAAGAGAACTTGCGAACCGGGCCGCTTGCGCATGACCCAGCTGCCGAGGTCGACGCCCGACGCACCGTCGCCGAACGTGCTGCCGGTCGGCACGTGCGACGCGATGACGACGAGGCCGTCGTCGGCGTGCTCCTCGAGCAGCTTCGTGCCCCGGTCGAGACCGGCGAGGCCACCCCACACTTCGGCGAACGTCACGAGCAGCACCGCATGACCCTGGAACTCCGCGAGGGACTGGCGCCCGTCGCCATTCACGAAGTCGGGAAAGGGGAGCGAGACCTGACCCTGGGCCGGAGCCTGGGTCGAAACAAACGCGAGCACGAACGCGAACCAGCTTGTTTTCATCGTTGCCTCCGAGCGCGACGGAAGGCAAGGCGCGTTCCCCGGCACTGGGCGCCGTCGCCTCCGAGTGGCGCGTGCGCAGGACGGCGAATCCGTGCGAAGCAGCGCGCGTCGAGCGGGTGCGCTCGCCCCCTCGGGCCGACTGCCGGCGCTCGTCACCCGGGCATTCCGGACCGAGGCGCATCGCTCGCACGACGAGCGTTCGCGCTCACGGAGAGCAGGGGGGACGCCTCAACGCGGCTGCGACTGCCACCAGGCGAGCCAGCTCTGCCGGTCGCCGATCGGCAACTTCGTGTCGGTCACGATCCGCAGGGCCACGGTCGCCAAACGCGCCTGGTCCTCGCGACCGAACCGCACCACGTCGATCAGGAGCGGCACGGCTTCGTCCCGCTCCGCTCCGCGAAGGAACTCCGCGGCGACGTAGATGTGCGGGTAGTGCGCGGCGTCGCCGATCTGCAGCGCCGCCTTCAGCGCCGCGAGGGGCGCCTTCTCGATCTCTCGGTGCCCTGCGGGCCACTGCGTGACCACCGTGGCGCCGACCGCGGTCCGCTGCACGGGAGCCCGGACGCCGTCGACCTGCACGTAGCCGGGCATCAGGTCCACCCGCACGTTCACCACTCGCTTCACGGCCGCCGCGGCCGGCAGGTCGACGCCGATCGGCACTTCGAGATCGGCGCTGCCGCCGAGGTCGAACGGCGCCGGCAACCACACGAAGTCCTGGGTCCGCGACGAACTCGTGCTGCCGTCGACGAAAGTGTCCTCGACCGACAGCGCAACCAGGAAACCGGTCGGGTCCGCCTCGGCCGAACCGCCGAGCCGGAAGGGTTGCGGCGCTGCGGGAATGCGGAGAACGAAGCGGGTCGACGCACCGAGCGGCGGCTCGGCGCCGTGTTCGTCCAGGACCAGCTCGACGGCACCAGCGGACTTCGCGTGCCGCTCGAACCGCATGCCCTTCGCCAGTGCCCGGTAGCCGTCGAGCACTCCGCGCAACCACGCCGGCACGTCGGACCGGTCGTACGCTTCCAGCAGGCCCTCGAGGCCCGCGCCATCGCGGTCGCGCGCGGCGCCCTGCATTCGGTCGAGCACCCCGGAGTAGAACTGCAGCAGAGCACGGTCGCGCGCGTCGTGCTCCGACACCGGGAACGGAATGGTCTGCGCGACGGCGACCGGCGTCGCCGCCCGCGCGGCGACGTCGATGGGCACGTCCTCGTAGGTCGTCACGCACGCGGCCAGCGCGGCCGGCAGCGCGCAGCGAGCCAACGCTCGCGACGCGCGCTGCCCGGCCCGTGCCGCACGAACGATCACTGCCCCTCGGTCTCGCCTGCGCGCTTGGCGATGCGCTGACCGATGCCCTTCAGCTGATCGGCGAGTGAACCGATCGCCGGAGCGGGAGCCGGACGGTCCGGTGCATCCTTCGGAGCAGCGGCGTCGCCTTCCTCGCCCTCTTCGAAGTGGGCCTGGATGAGCGTGAGGCCGATCTTCCGCTCGTCGGTGTCGATCTTGATGATGCGGACCTCGACGCGCTGGCCGACCTTGACGACCTCCTCGGGGTTGTCGACCTTGTGGTCGGCGAGCTCCGAGATGTGCAGCAGGCCTTCGAGACCCGCTTCCAGTTCGACGAACACGCCGAAGTTCGTGATCTTCGTGACCGTGCCCGGGACGCTGTCGCCGATGTGGTAGCGAGCGGGGATGTCGCCCGTCCACGGATCCTGCTGCAGCTGCTTCAGGCCGAGCGCGATGCGCTTCTTCTCCTGGTCGACCGAGAGCACGACGCACTCGATCTCCTCGCCTTTCTTCACGACCTCGCTGGGGTTCGTGATCTTGCGCGTCCAGCTCATGTCGGTGATGTGCAGGAGACCATCGATGCCCTCCTGCAGCTCGATGAAGGCGCCGTAGTTGGTGAGGTTGCGCACCTTGCCGCGGATGACGGTGCCCGGCGGGTAGTGCTCGGCCACCATGTCCCACGGGTTCACTTCCGTCTGCTTCATGCCGAGGCTGATCGTCTGCTTCTCGGTGTCGACCTCGAGCACGACGACCTCGACCTTGTCACCCTGCTTCACGACCTCGTTCGGGTGGTTGACGCGCTTGGTCCACGACATCTCGGAGATGTGGACCAGGCCTTCCACGCCGTCTTCGAGCTTCACGAACGCGCCGTAGCTCATGAGGTTGACGACCTCGCCCTGGACGCGCTTGCCGACCGGGTACTTCTCCGTGATGTTCTCCCACGGCGACGCGCTCTTCTGCTTCATGCCGAGCGCGATGCGTTCCCGCTCGCGATCGATCTTCAGCACCTTGATCTCGACCTCGTCGTCGAGCTTCAGCATCTCGGACGGGTGGTTCACGCGGCCCCACGACATGTCCGTGATGTGGAGCAGACCGTCGATGCCGCCGAGGTCGACGAACACGCCGAAGTCGGCGATGTTCTTGACGATGCCCTTGCGCACCTGACCTTCGGCCAGTTCGGCGAGCAGCTGCGCCTTCTTCGTCTCGCGCTCTTCTTCGATGAGCTTTCGGCGCGAGATGACGATGTTCATGCGCTCTTCGTCGATCTTGATGATGCGCGCCTCGATCTCCTTGCCGATCCAGTCGCCGATGTCACCCGCGCGGCGGATGTTGACCTGCGAGGCCGGCAGGAATACCGGCACGCCGATGTCGACGAGCAGGCCGCCCTTGATCTTGCGCAACACCATGCCCTTCACGGTGTCGCCTTCCTTGTGCGTGAGGATGATGTTCTCCCACCCACGGATGCGGTCGGCCTTCCGCTTGCTCAGCAGGATGTAGCCCTCCGCGTCGTTGATCTGCTCGACGAGGCACTCGATCTCGAGCCCCGGCTGCACGGCGAGAGGATCCGGGAACTCCTCGAGCGCGATCTGGCCTTCGGCCTTGTAGTTGACGTCGACCACCACGATGCCGTCCTCGAGCACCTTGATGACCTTGCCCCGAACGATCTTGTTCGGCGCGAGCTCGGCGACGGTCTTGCCGATCGCAGTGTCGAGCTCCGAGAGTGTGGTGGTACCGAGGGCCTCCGACGTCAGCCGCGACAACTCGTCGGCGGACATGGAGAACTTCTTGATGAGATTCTTGCCGTGCATCAAACGAAAAAGGGTGAGAGGGAAACGGGGAAACGAACGACGATGAAGTGCTGCGCGGGGACGGCATGGCCGACCGTTGCAGCGGTCACAGTCCCGCCGATCGGACCATCCGATCGGCAGTCGCCGGCAGCGAGGTTCATGCCCCGCTCCCGGCAGAGGTTGTCGGATCGGCGGCCCCGGACGGAGCCGCCGCGGATCGTGGATTCTCGTCGCGCGAACCGGCGCGAACCGGCGCCTGCGCGAGCTCGGCCACCCGGCGCCGCAGCGCTTCCGTGCCGCCGGGCGCGAGCACCTTGTCGGCCGGCCAGGCCTCGCCGTAACGGACGACGATCTTGCGCGGTCGAGGCAGCAGAGCGCCGCGAGGAAACGCGCGGAACGCGCCGTCGATGCCGACGGGCACGACCACCGCGCCGGTGCGCCGCACGAGGAACTCGACACCGGTCCGGAACGGGCCGACCGCGCCGTCGCCGCTGCGAGTGCCTTCCGGAAAGATGCCCACCGCCTCGCCGTTGGCGAGGCAGTCCGCAACGAGTCGCATCGCATCCTTCGAGGGCGCGGTGCGGTCGATCAGCGTGACGCCGACCTGCGCGAGCCAGTAGCGGAGCGGCGCGAACTTCGCGAGTCCCGCTTGCGCGAGGAAAGCGACCCAACGACCGGCGCTGATGCCGATCATCGGGGGGTCGACGTAGCTCGCATGGTTGGCGACGACGAGCACCGGCCCGGAGCGCGGGACGTTTTCGCGGCCCTCGACACGCAGCCGGAACCACACCTTGCTGAACGCGAGCACCGTGTACTTCGAGAGGTTCCACCAGAACGCACTGCGCTGCACGCGGCGGCGCGGCGTCGAAGCGGTATCGGGAACTCGCGCGGGCGCGGTCACCGGACCTCCCGTCGCTGAGCCGGGTGCGCGACAGCACCGTCCCGCACGAAGGCGAGAAGGCGCTCCACGACGACCTCGGTCAGGAGCCCGGTCGAGTCGACGTACAGAGCCCCGTCGGCCTGGCGCAGCGGCGCATCCGAACGCGTGCTGTCGAGGCGATCGCGCACGAGGATCTCCTCGAGCACGTCGTTCTCGCTGACGATGCGGCCCTGGCGCTCGAAGTCCTGCGCACGGCGCCGCGCACGTTCGCTCGGCGCAGCGTCGAGATAGACCTTCCAGCGGGCGCGCGGGAACACGACCGATCCCATGTCGCGGCCTTCCGCGACCACCGGCCCGTGCGACGCCACGATGCGCTGCAGGTTGCTCATCGCCGCCCGTACGAAGGGCAGGGCGGACACGGCGGACACCTGCGACTCGACCTCGCGCACCCGCAGGTGCGCCGTGACGTCGCGACCGTTCAGGACGACACGACCGTCGCGCAGTTCGAGCCGGGCGTTCGCGAGCGCCGCGCGCATCCTGGCCTCGCCGCGATCGGGTTCGGCCGCACACTCCGACGGCGCGCAGCCTTCCTGGAGGAAGTGCCACGTCACGGCGCGGTACATCGCACCGGTGTCGAGGTAGGCGAAGCCGAGCTTCTTCGCGAGCATTCGCGCCACGGTGCTCTTGCCCGCACCGGACGGCCCGTCGATCGCGACGACGTCGGTCGGCGCGAGGGAAGGCTCACGGGGCTGGTGCGGCGAAGTCACGCTGTGGACGGATCTGTGGAGAGAAATCGAACGATCCAATTTGGAAAAGATCGCGGCCGGAC
Organism: Planctomycetota bacterium; assembly: GCA_016794565.1. GTDB lineage: Bacteria > Planctomycetota > UBA1135 > UBA1135 > UBA2386 > JAEUHQ01. The sequence goes on from JAEUHQ010000061.1 coordinate 24,300, forward strand.
CACGACCGCGGCCGACGATCCGGCGCCGGACATCGGGGTCCGGCGAAAGGGCGGGAGAGTCTAGCGAGCGGGTCCCGCGGGAGGCAACGTCGAAGTCGGCCCGCCCCCGTCGGTCAGCGGCAGCGGCCCGGGCACGGGAACCCCTTCGAAGCCCCCGCCGCGGGAGAACCGCACCGGTTCGACCCCGCCACCGCGCAGGAGCAGGCCCGTCGCGGCCTCGTCGAACGCCGGCAGCACCCAGTACTCGCCGGCGCCGCGCCGACCGTGCGCAAAGCGATGGATGTGCCCGAACACGAGACGCTGCACGCCGGTCCCGAACGCAGCGTCGATCGCCGCCCCGGTCGGCAGGAACCGGGTCTGGTCCCCGAATCGCACCACCGCCCTGCTGCGACGGCGCGCGCGCTCCGCCAGCCGCAGCGCGACCACGAGAGGCAGGCGCCGCACGATCGCACCGAGCAGGGGATTGCGCAGCCAGCGCTTCGCCCGCTGGTACGGCAGGTCGTTCTGGCACAACTCGTCGCCGTGCACGAGCAGCGTTTCGGTGCCGCCCGTCCGGAGACGCAGTCCGCCGCGCACGAGCGACGCGCGACTCGCGCGTTCGAACTCCGGCCCGAGCAGGAAGTCGCGGTTGCCGTGCAGCACTTCGATCCCGGTCCCGTTCGCCGCCGCCGCCGCGAACATCGCGGCAACGTCGCGCCACACGCCGACGGTGACCTGACGTCGCGCGACGTACGTGTCGAACAGATCGCCGAGCACGACCACTCGCGCGCCGACGGAACGGGCGGCGTCGAGCGCCGTCTGCAGCGCGGGAAGCACCGCCCCACCGCCGACCGGGACGTGGAGGTCGGAGATCAGGAGCACCGGCGCGTCGTCGCGGACCGCGACACGCACCGGTGTGCCGAGCACGTCCGTCACCGCACGACCTCGAGGAACAGCCCGCCGAGCGGGTCGAGCGTCAAGTCGAATCGCGCCGCGAGCCCGAGCGCATCGCCGCCGAGGTGGCGCAGGTCGCGCGCCGAGGGAAGGTCGATCTGCACCTTGCGCAGCCCGCCGCGCGCGATCCGCGCGAGCAGGGCCGGGGCATCGAGGGCGTGCACGCGGACGGCGAGCACACGGCGGCCGTCGCGCAGCCTCAGCACGGCGCGTTCGAGGCACGTCGGCAAGCCTTCGCCGCGGACCTCGAACGGCGGCTCGACGCCAGCCTGCTGCAGCACGGCGCGCACCCGCCGGCGCAGCTCACGCGCAACCGCGATCGACCGTTCCTCGAGACGCCACGTCGGGTACTCGCACAACGAAGTGTTCAGGTAGACGGCGCGGCCTCGGCCGGTCGAACACTCGAGGAACGTCTCACGATCGCCGCGACGATCCGCCAGCGTGCCGACGAGGCCGCGTTCGGCGAGCGGCACGACGCCGTCGCGAACACTGCAACGTCCTTCGCGCACCAGCTGGTCGCGCCAGGCGAGACTGCGCGACCTGATGCCGAAGGTCGCATCGAGGGCGCCGTTCCGACGGAGCACGAGGTCGCCGTCGTAGAGTGCCGTCGCGTGGTCGGCGAGCAGAGTGCCCCCGCTGCGGACGAACGCGCCGATCGCCTGCACGCAGCGATCCGACATTGCGATCGTCGCCGGCAGAACGAGGCAGCGCGGACGTTCGCGCAGGAGGCGCTCGGGCAACTCCGCGTCGCTGACGAACGCCGGTTGCAGACCCAGGTCCTGGAGCACACGGATCCAGCCGAGGCGCGCGGCCTGGCTCGTGCTGTGTTCCCGTTCGTACGACGCGAGCCGGCGGATCCACGTCATGCCGTCGGCCGACGAATCGAGCATCCACCAGGCACGCACCGAGGCCTGCGACTCGAGCAGCCACACCGGCCCCGGTTCGACGACGGCGCCGGCGCACGCATCGAGCAGGTCCCTCTGCTCCGCCAGTGCCCGCCCGAGGGCTGCGCCGAACGGCGTGGCCTTGCCGGCCGCGTCGGCGACGTTCGCATCGTTCCAGACCACGACGCCGGCGAGTCCGGCGAACGCCATCGCCGTGAGTCGGGCGCGCAGGAGCCCGGCAAGCGGCAACGCCGCCTCGGGCGAGTCCTTCGCGGGCGGGAACAGCGTCTCGTACCGATGGGCCAATGGCGGAAGGAACGAGCGCGCGAGTTCGGGCGTGCCGCCGATCGCGTACGGCTCGGCCATCGACAGCGACGGCAGGATACGCGCCGCGTCGTTGCCGCCGAACGCGCCCGGGACCTGCAGACCCGTGAGGCCGACCGGCACACCCGGTACCGCGGCACTCACACGCTCGGCGATCGTGCGAATCGCGGCGGCGAACTGTTCGTCGACGAACTGCTGGCGCAACGCGAACGGCGCGAGATTCGCCGGCAGGTTCGTCTCGCCGAGTTCGCGGCGGCGCACCTGGTCCGTCGTCGGCGCCACGACGTCGTCGAAGGCGGCGAACTGCGTCCCGAGCGCCTGGTTCAGCGCGCCGACGGTCGGGAAGCGCTGCCGCACGAACGCGCGGAACGCAGCAGTGCAGTGGTCGCAGCGACACGTGTCGAGCGGTGCGTCGTGCCGTGTCGCCGACGCTTCGTCCGCGAGGGCGACGAACAGGAGCCCGTCGCCCTGCACGCGCGCCGCTTCCGCGGCTGCGGCGGCAGCCGCATCGTCGACGACGCCCGGCGCGGCGAAGCACACCGGCCGAAGGAGGACCGCGGGATCGCGCGTCCGTTCGTAGGCCTGCTGGATCGGAACCCACTGCTCGTCGCGCAATTCGAGCAGCCCCTTGCCGATCGGCTGGTCGAGATAGAACGACAAACCGAGCGCTCGCAGCGCGGCGGGATCACCGTCGCGGGGCAGTTGCACCGCGGTGAATCCGAGAGCAGCCGCGACGGGCGCACGATCGCCGGTCGAACACCACAGCACGCGCTCGAACCGTTGCGGCGCGCGCGGCGCCGGCAGGTGCGGGTCCTGGCCCGGCAACAGCGCCGCCGCGACGACGGCGGCCGAGACCATGAGCATGCGACACGCCATCATTCGATCCCGTAGTCCTTCAGCTTCTCCCACAACACCTTCCGGGAGATGCCGAGCACGGACGCCGCCTTCGTGCGATGGCCGCCGACGCCGCGGAGCACCGACTCCAGGTGTTCGCGCTCGGCCTGGACCAGCACCTCACGCAGCGTGCGCAGGGTCGTCGGCGGCTCCAGCGCGGCGCGGCGCGTCTTGTCGACCGGCAGCAGATGCTCCTTCTTGAGCACCGTGGCGCCGCCCGACATCGCGATCGCCTGCGCGATGCGGTTCTCGAGTTCGCGCACGTTGCCGGGCCACGAGTAGCCGGTCATGGCTTCGAGCACGTCCGTCTTCACGGTGAACGCGCGCCCGCCGCCCAGCTTCTCGACGAAGTGCTGCACGAGCAGCGGCAGATCGCCTTCGCGCTCGCGCAGGGTCGGCAATCGGATCGGCACGACGTTGAGGCGGTAGAAGAGGTCCTCGCGGAACTTGCCGGCGCGCACGTGATCGAGCAGCGGCACTTTCGTGGCGGCGACGACGCGGATGTCGACTCGCACGAGCGTCTCGCCGCCGACGCGCTCGAACTCGCGCTCCTGCAGGACACGCAGGAGCTTCACCTGCACGGACATCGGCATGTCGTCGATGTCGTCCAGGAAGATCGTGCCGCCGTCGGCGATCTCGAACCTGCCGCGCCGTTGCCGCTGCGCGTCGGTGAAGGCTCCCTTTTCATGACCGAACAGTTCGGTCTCGAGCAGGGTGTCCGGCAGCGCCCCGCACGACAGTGCGACGAACGCCTTGTCCTTGCGAGGACTCAGCAGGTGGATCGCACGCGCGATGCGCTCCTTGCCGGTGCCGCTCTCGCCTTCGATCAGCACGGAGGCGTCCGTCGCGGCGATGGTCCGCACCGTCTTCACCACCGACTGCATGGCGCGGCTCTGGCCGATCACCGAGGGCAGGCCTTGTCCCTGGCTCGATTGCAGTTGCTCGCGCAACCGCTGGTTCTCGTGCAGCAGCGACCGGAACTTCCCGATGCGCGCGAGCCGGTCGAGCACGTGCTCGTTCAGGAAGGGCTTCTGGATGTAGTCGTCGGCGCCTTGCCGCATGGCTTCGACGGCGTGCTCGATGGTCGCGTAGGCCGTCATCACGAGCACCTCGGTGTCCGGCCGCGCGCGCTTCGCCGCAGCGAGCACCTGCATGCCGTCGGCGCCCGGCAGCCGCACGTCCGTGATGACCACGTCGAAGGCTCGCGTCTGCAGCAGGTCGATCGCCTTCTTGCCATCGTCCAGGTGGGTCACTGCGTGACCCGCGGCTTCCAGGTCGTCCCGGAGGGTGACGGCAATCGAAGGCTCGTCTTCGACGAGGAGGACGTTCATCGGTGCGGAGGTCATCCGGGGTCGGACTCGCGGCGGGCCCGGTCGTCGCGCGGCACTTCGGGCGGCATGGCGTCGCCGGGACCGGGTCGATTCCCGCCGAGCAGCTGGACTTCGCCGAAGGACGCGACCTGATCCCCGCCCTGCGAAGTTGCGTAGTCGAGGGCGGTCTCCGCCTGGGCGACGAAGGTGTCGAAGAACAACGTGGACTGATCGGTGCACGCCGTCATGCCCACGCTGAGCGACAGGGCGAGTTCGCGCCCATCGATCTCGACCTGCAGCTGGCCGAACAAGTCGTGCAGACGCTCGGCGACGATCCGTGCCTGGACCAGATTGGTGTGCGGCAACAGCAGCAGATAGCGATCGTCGTTCGTGGCGCCGAGCAGGTCCGAACCGCGCGTCTTCTCCCGCACCAGGGCCGCGAGTGTGTTCCGCACGACAGTCCGCAGTTCGACCCCGTGGAGATCCACGAGCTGGCGCAGTCGATCGACCTGGAGGAGCACGCAGGCGAGCGGCACTCCGTGGCGGCGCGCGCGCGCGAACTCGTTCTTCATCAGGTGCAGGATCTGCGCCTGGGAGAACAGGGAGCTGCCGAGAAAGCCGTCACCGGCATCGGTCGCGTCCTTGGGCTTCGTCCCTCCCGGACGCCCCTTGCGGAAACCTGGTCTCGTCATCGAATCGGGGCCACCGATCGTTCGATCACGGATCGGGGCGGCGGGGTCACGGACTGCGGAGGCTACCGGACAAGCGCCGCGCGTCCGGAAGGCCCGCTGGAAAAAAGTACGGGCCTCAGCCGGTCAGAACTGAGGCCCGTGAATGCGGGTCAGGCTACGCAATGGAGAGGGCGGTTAGGGAGGGGGATACTGGTCTCCACCACACAGCCTCGACCCGACTCGTGTCTGCTGGAACCGGAAGCGGTTGCCCGCTTCCGCACCGGCCCGATGGTCAGTCGAGCTGGAGAGTCGTTCAAACCGACATTCAGAGAGCGTTTCGCTGCCGACGGCAGCCTTTCGGCCGCCGCCACCGGTCCGCCAAGACCCCGACCAGGCTAGTCGGGCTCCTCGCGAGCCAGGCTGGTGATGATGCCGGCCACTCCACGACATTTCAACACCCTCCCCATGTTTTTGTACAAACTCTCCGCAGCCCGAAAGGTCGGTGTGCAGAACCAGGCGCAACCGGCGCATGGCACGGGAGGATCCGGACGGCCCGACGGTGCGTGGACGATTCTCCACTACACGGTCGCGGTCGCGGTCACGCCGGTCGGGGGAGGAGCGGTCGGCGAGACGACGGTCGCCTTGCGGACCGATCAGCGCGGCGCGGACCGGAACAGATCGAGCACGCGGTAAATGTCGAACGCGGGGAACTTCACCTTCAGGAGAAGGAGTGTCACCACGACGATGCCCGCGATCAGGCCGACGACGATGGACTGCGCAACGAGCTTCGCGAGCAGCCCCTTGGCTTGCGTCGTCAGCGGGCGACTGGGCGTCTCACGACCGCCGCGCAGGATCCAGTCGCGTTGCGCGGCGAGCGCCTGCTGCACGAGTCGCTGGGGCTCGACCGGCTCGGCGAGCACCGCCTGCGTGACGATCTGCCACGGGTACTCGGCCGGACTCTGCTCGACGGTGCGCTTCAGCTGCTCCATCGTGCGCTTGCCGACCGAACCCGCCACGAGGCGCATCGACACCGCGGCGACCGCGGCCATCGTGTCGTCGGGCTTCTGGAGATCGGGCGGCGTCGGCGACATTCCTGGCCCGGACGGCCTCAGCCGTTCTGCTTCTGCGCCTTCGTGAACGCGCGGTTGCGGCCGCGCACGGCCTTCACCAGCGGGTACGACACGACACGATCACCCTGCTTCAGGGTGATGACCCCGCGCTTGATGACCTTCGTGGACAGCTTCAAGGTCACCACCGCGCCTTCCGGGGTCAGGATGCGAACGGGCTGGATGTTCGGCTTGAAGGTGCGCTTGCTGCGACCGGTTACGCGGCGACCGACACCGCCGTCCTTCTTCGCGAGACCGCGGCGCTTGACTTGGTGACCAATGCGGGTGCGACGACCGGTGACTGCGCAGACTCGGGACATGGGCGGTTCTCGGGGAGGAAGGGCGGAGGAAGATAGCAACCGCCGCCCCGAGGGCAAGGGTGAGAATCCGCCCCGACGCCCGGAATCCTCAGCGCGGGGCCGCCGCGACGCGCGCCTTGTACCGGTCGAGCCGGCCCGTGTATTCGGGGTTGTCGGCGCCTCCTTTCTGGATCGCCGTCTCCTGGTTCGCCACCGCATCCGCGAAGCGCCCGACCTGGAACATGGCGAGAGCGACGGTGTCGAACTCGAAGTAGTCCATGTTGTCGCGCTGCTCGAGCATCCGGTCGGCAAGGGCCGCAGCGAACCAGTCGAACCGCCCCATCGTCGGCAGTTCGGTCATCAGGTACCAGCAGTCGTTGTTGATCTGGGTCCGGATCTGGACTTCGGCGAGGTATTCGTTCAACAGCGCCTTGGCCGCAGCGGGATCTTCGTCGCAACGGAGCAGAGCAGCGTACCGGGTTGCCGTCACGAGCCGCGGCGCCGCGCCGAGTTCGGCCGCGCGCGCGATCGCCTGCCGGACCAGGTCGCCGTGCACCACCGGCGTCGCCGCCCGGACGAGGATCTCCGCGAACGCCAGACTGTGCTCGGCGGAGGAGCGCACGAGCCGCGCCGTCTTCGCCGCCTGCCGCCCCACTTCGCGCCCCCGATCCGCGATCACGAGAGCCCGAAGATAAGCGAGCTGCACCCACGGATCCGACGGCGCAGCCGCGCTCGCCGGCTGCAGCGCTGCCGAGAGTTCGAGCGCCAACCCGGGAGCGCGTGCATCGCTGCGCAGCGCGATGTCGGCGAACACCGCGAGCGGCCGACTGTCCTTCGCCAGGCGTTCGACCGCCGCCTTCGCGACGGGCATCGCCGCGTCGGCGAACGGCGGCCGATTCGCGGCGGCGGCGTACAGGATCCCCCACGTCTGTCCATCGCGACCGGCGTTGTCGGCAAGCGCGGCCGGGTCGAAGCGCGCGGCCACGTTCTCGAAGTCCGCCGCGAGCGCGTCGCGCATCATGATCCGGTCGCGGGCCTTCCCGACCTCGAACGAGCCATCGAGCACCCCGGCGATCGCGTCCACCAGACCGTTGCCGGGATCCCCCTGGAACGACGTCTTGCCACCGTGATCGAGCACGACGACGTGCTGCCCGCGCACCGCCCCCCACGCGGCCGCGACCTGCTGTTCGCGGTCGACGACCGCGCCCCAGGGCGCCCACGACGCCGGCGTCTTCGTCTCGGGATCCGCGACCACCGCGACGAAGCGCACGCCCTTCTCGGCGAACCGCTGCTGCAACTCCGCCAGGTAGTCGACATCGGCTTCGATCGCCGACTCGGCTTCCGCCTTCGGGGTCGCGTAGAACACGAACACAGTGCATGGCGCGGCCTTGTCGCCGCCGATCGGAGCCGGCTCGCCACGCTGCCAGGGCCCCCACGCCGCGGCCGGCGGGGCTTCGCCGAGTTCGAGCCGCACCGTGTCGCCCGACACGTCCTCGAGGACCTGCACTTCGATCTCCCCTGGCGGCGGTGGCGGCGGTTCGACGACCTGGGCGCGCAGCGCCGGCAACGCCGCCGCGGCGACGGAGAACAAGGCGACCAACGACCTCGAGTCCTTGCGAGCCTTCATGCGAACGTTCACTCCTCGCGGCCAGCGCCGACCGCCGGCTCGAAATCCTAGCGGACCGGAGCGGCTGCGGCGCGCGCCGCGGCGAACAGTCCCTGGGCCTGCATTCGCTCCACGACGCCGCCCACGACGCGCTGGAGCCCCGCCGACAGACCACGCACTGCGGCCTCGGACCCGGCGCCCGCGATGGGCTCGATCGCGGAGAACTCGTCGTGGAGCAGGAGCCGCCCGCGATCCTCGAGCCACAGTTCGAGAGTGACGCGCGCATCGGCGCCGGCATCGGTGCGGGACTCCGCGAACTCGACGATGCGACCATGCAGCGTCCAGTCCTCCGGCCCGGTGTCCGCGCCTCCCTTCACGAGATCACAGACTCGCGCACGCGACAGGCACAGGACGAGCGCGTCGGTCACCAGGCGATCGAGCGGAGCGATCCATCGTTCGAGCGGCCGCGGCTCGAGGCGCACACCGTCCTGCAGGAGCAGGCAATCGCCGTCCAGCGAAGTCGCGAGCTGGAGGTCCTGCACGCGGAGCACACCGCCGCGAGTCGGCGTCGGCGCCGCGGCCGTCGGCGGATCGAGCCGGAAGTACCGCTCCCGCGGAACCGCGACACTGCCGCACGCGGCGAACACGAGAGGCGCGAGAGCGACGAGAAGGCGCATCAACGTTCTCCTCCCGCGGGCGCGGCGGGTTGCACGCCGAACAGCAGGCTGTCGGGCGCGAGTTTCAACTGACGCGCGAGGCCGCGCAGATCGTCCATGGTGCTGCGGAAGCCGGCCAGCGCGGTCTGCATCGGCGCGCGCAGGCCGGCAACGAGCGCCCCGCTCTCGCGCAGCGCGTTCGCGGCATCGGGCGCGAGCTCGCGCACCGACCGGGTGGCCTCGGTGGCTTCGCGCACGAGCGAGGCCGTCGCGGGCATCGTGTCATCCGCGAGCTGCTGCGCGGCACGCTCGACGTGCTCCAGGATCGCCGTGACGTGGCGCTGGTTCTCCGGGCCGAGCATCGCTTCGGCACGGGCCATCAGGCTGTCGATGCGGCCCAGCACGTCGGCAGCACGGTCGACGACTTCGGGCAGGCTCGCGGTCAACGCATGCAGTGGATCTTCCTTCGGCTGCACGAACGAACCAGCGACGAGTGGCTTGCCCTCGGGTCCGTATCCTTCGAGTTCGACGGTGACCTGTCCCGTGACCAGCAGCCGGTCCATGCGGGCGCGCGTGATGTCCTGGATGCTGGCGCGACTCGGGTCGACGCGCAGTTCGACCAGTGTCTTGCCGTCCTGGAAGCGCATGTCCTTGACGACGCCGATGGGCACGCCCTGGAAGTTGACCTTGCTGCCCACCACCATGCCCTTCACGTTCTCGGTGAAGAGGATGAAGTAGCTCGCGCGATCCGCGTTCAGGCTGTTCTGCAGGATGAACCCGAGCAGCAGCACGAAGAGCCCGCCCGTGCCGAGCACGTAGACCCCGAGTCGGAAGCGTCTGCCCCGGTTGTGCATCGTCAGACCTCGAGATGCGCGATGACGTCCATGCCACGGCTGTCTTCGGCAGGAACGCGCCGTTCGATGAAGTCGCGGATCCGGGGATCCGGGTCGTGCCACACCTGATCCCGCGGGCCGAGGCTCGCGACGTGACCGTCGAGCAGCACGACGATGCGGTCGGCGATCGCATGGGCCGACGGCAGATCGTGCGTGACGACGACCATCGTGATGCCGAACACCTTGTTCAGCTTCGCGATGAGGTTGTCGACCTCCGCCGCAGTGATCGGATCGAGGCCCGCCGACGGTTCGTCGAAGTAGACGATGTCGGGATCGAGAGCGATGGCCCGCGCGAGGGCCGCACGCTTCTTCATGCCGCCGGACAACGAACTCGGCAGCAAGTCGCACGCATGCAGGAGCCCGACCATGTCGAGCTTCATCCGCGCCGTCTCGAGGATCACTGCTTCCGGCAGTCTCGTGTTCTCCCGGAGCGGCAGCGCCACGTTCTCGAGCACCGTCAGGCTGCCGAGCAGCGCGCCCCCCTGGAACGAGAGCCCGGTCCGCAGGCGGAGGTGCTGCAGCAGTTCGGGCGGAGCGCTGTAGACGTCGTGGCCGGCGACCGAGACGGATCCGAGCGTCGGCGGCAGCAGTCCGCAGAGGTTGCGCAGGAGCGTCGTCTTGCCGCAGCCCGACGGCCCCATGATGACGAAGACCTCGCCGCGGCGGATGGCGAGGTCGACACCCTCGAGGATCGTACGTTCGCCGAACACCGTGGTCAGCGCGACCGCTCGCACGAGGTCGTCGGTGCGCCGGCGCGTGTCGGGCTTCAGGATGGAGGACAGGTCGGTGGTCATCCGAGCATCCGTTGGCAGGTCACGTAGACGGCGTCGACAACGATGATCAGGAAGATCCCGAGCACGACCGAATTGGTCGTCGCACGCCCCACGCCTTCGCTGCCGTCCTGCACGCGCAGACCCAGCGCGCAGCCAACGACGCCGACGAACGCACCGAAAGTGCCGGCCTTGATCAGCGCGACGACGAAGTCGGACAGCGACAATGCCGTGCGCAGCTGTTCGCCGAACGCGTCGAATTCGATGCCGGCGACACCGCGGGCGAAGAGCGCGCCGCCGGCGATCGCCACGACGTCGAAGACGACCGTCAGCGTCACCGCCGCGAACGCACACGCAGCGACCTTCGGCAGCACGAGGAACGCGAGCGGACGTATCCCCATCTGCTCGAGAGCCTGGATCTCCTCGCTCACGACCATGGCGCCGAGCTGGGCCGCGTTGCGGCTGCCGGATCGCGCCGCGAGAACGATGGCGGTCATCAGCGGGCCGATCTCGGTCAGCACCGACACGCCGACCATGTCGGCGATGTAGATCTCCGCGCCCCACACGCGCAGTTGCACGTAGGCCTGCATCGCGAGGATGAGCCCCAGCAGGAACGCGATCAGGGCGACGATCGGCAGGGCTCCGGCCGCGCAGTGGTCGATCTCGATCGCGGTGCGGTCGAGGCGCAGCGCGCGCTTCTGGAACGGGCCCGCCGCCAGTTCGTGCAGCGACTGCGCCGCGAGCCGCACGACCGCGACGGCGCCGTCCAGCATCGGCTCGACGAAGGCCCCGAGTCGCGTCACGACGTCCGGCCGTTCCGTCCGCGCATCGGTGCGCGAGAGGCGCTGCACGGACACGAGCGAGAAGAAATCGAGCATCGACTGGCTCACGCCGCGCAACCGCAGTTCGACGCCCGCCTCCTTCGCCCGCCGCATGCCGAGCACGACGCCACCGAGGCCCGCGGAGTCGAACGAATCCACGGCACCCAGGTCGATGGTCACCCGCGCCGGTGCCGACCGCAGTTCGCGATCGAGGTCGGCGACGAGGCGGTCCACCGTGGTTCGATCCAGGGTCGCCGCTGCCGTGATGGTCGGGTGGGTCACGAAGGGCCTGCCAGTTCCCGGTCCTATCGGCGGTTCCCGGCGCGACCTTGATGCCGACCCCGGGCACTCTCGTCCGCCTTCGCCCTTCCGCGAAGGCCCGACCGGCGCGACAATCCGCGCCGGTCGCAACCCCTCTTTCGCGCGCAGCATCCAGCGCGCCGGCCGGCCCAGGCCGAGCCCGGTTTCCCCTTCCTCATGAAGCCAACGACCTGTTTCTGGTGCGCCACGATCGTGGCCGCCTGCGCCAGCATTTCGGACCCATCCCCCATGGCCACGGTGCGCCTCGACGAAGCACGTGCCCTGCTCGACAGCGATCCGGACCGGGCGCTGGCGATCGCCGACGAAGTCCTGCGCGCCGAGCCGGAGTGCGCGCCCGCGCGCCTCCTCGAAGCCGAGGGCGCCATGCGGCTGGCGAAGACCGGTCGCCGCGCCGACGCTCTCTACGAGGAAGCGGCGCAGCACCTGCGCAAGGTGATTGCCGCGGCGGCGAACGACGGCGCGCCCGAAGCCCGTCGCCTGCTCGCCGAGTGCCTGTACGAGACGGGCAACTTCGAAGAAGGCGCCGCCGTCGCACGGAGCGCGGCGGAAGGGTTCGCGGTGCGCCACACACGCGACGCGGGCACCGCCGCCGCCGAGGCTCGCTTGTGGGCCGGCAGATGCGAGATGCAGCGATTCGTCGCCGCCCGACGCGCCGAGCTCGCAGCCGCGGAGGGAACGGGCAAGACCGCGCCGATCGCCAAGGAGACCGCGGAGCTCGCGGCGATGTCGGCCGCGTGCTTTGGCGGCGCGAGGGAGCACTTCCCCGCGGAAGCCACGACCAAGACCGCCGAACTGCACCTGTGGCTCGGCCAGGACTCGGCAGCGATGCAGGAGTTCGAACGGGGCATCCGCACGTCACCGCAGGAGGGCGCCATCCAGGACGCGTACCTGAAGTGGATGAGCGACTCCGGTCGCCACGACGCCCTGCTCGGCGCGTACTCGCGGTTCGTCCGCGAGATGCCGAGCACGCCGCTGCTGCGCTGGTACCAGGGGCGTGCGACCTTCCTCCGCGCCGATCGTCTGCGCGCCGAAGGGAACTTCCAGGGCGCGACCACCGCGTACGACAAGGCGCGAGGGATCTTCGGCGAGTACCGCGCGATGGTGCCGGCGCACGCCGCCTCCGCCGCCCAGTGGGTCGCGCTGTGCGACCTCTCCGCGAGCCGTGTCGCCGTGGAGATGGGAGACACGAACGACGCGGAAGCGCGCCTGCTCGCCGCTGCCGCGGCATCCCCGCTCGCGACCGAGTACGACGGCGACCGGCCGAAGCTGTGCGATTCGTTCGGCAACCACTTCGCCTCCGCCGCCGCCGCGGTGAACCGGGCGATCGCCGACGGCAGCGCCGACTCGCTGGCCCGGACACTCGCCTTCAATGTGCACGTGCTGACGGCCTGCCCGGATCGCTTCGGCTTCGTCTACAACAACGCCGCGCTCGCAGCGCGCGATCTGGGCGTCCAGAAGGCGAAGGCCGGAGAGGGCGATGCAGCGCGTGATCTGTGGGAACGCAGCTACGGCTTCTACGAGAAGGCCGTGGCGCTCGCGCCGGACGACGCGCGGATCGTGAACGACTGCGGACTGATGCTGCTCTACCACCTCGACCGCGACCTCGATCGCGCTCGCTCGCTGTTCGACCGGGCGATCGCCGTCGGCAAGGCGAGGCTCGAGGCACTCGGCAGCGCTGCCTCCGCAGACGAGCGACAGCCGATCGAAGAAGCGGTCGGCGATGCACTGCAGAACATCGCCGTCCTGCTGCGGGAGAAGAAGGGAGCGCGATTCGCGGACTACCGCGCGTTCTGCGAGGAGGCCGTTCGCTACTTCCCGTACGAACGCCGCGAGGCGGCGCGGATGCTGCGCGACGGCGACGGCGCCGCGCTGCCGTCGACGACGCGCGCCGACGCGAACGCACTGGCCGCGGCGAGCCCTCAGGGTGGCGCGGCGGATGCGTTGGCGAAGGTGAAGCCCGACGTCGACGCAAAGGTCGCCGCACAGGACCTCGACGGCGCACTCGGCCTGCTCGACGGCGTCGCCAAGGAGTGCCGCGAGTATGCGCCGTACCACTTCCTGCGCGGCCACGTCACCCTGCTGTTCGCGCGCCAGAGCCGCGACGCCGGGCGCAGGGGCACGGACTTCCACTACCAGGACGCGGTGACGGCGCTGCAGCGGGCCGTCGAACTCGACGGAGAAGCGGTGCCGCCGCGCCAGACGCTGGCGGAAGCACAGTTCGAGGCAGGTGACGCCGCCGGCGCCGTCGCGACCGCTTCGTCGCTGCTCCTCCATCTGCAGTCGCAGGGCGGCGGCGTGAACGACGTCGTCGTCGCCGTGCACACGCTGCGAGCCCGCGCGGCGGCGACCGCCTACGCGGCGAAGAAGCAGGAAGGTGGCGACGATCCCGACATGCTCACGGCGGCCCGGAACTCCTTCCGCGTGCTCGAAGGCAAGGACAAGCTCGACGCGACGCTGCGAGCCGTCTGGCGGGACACCGAGCTGTGGGCCGGCGCCCCCGCCGAGGCGGTGAACGTGTTCGCACGCGCCGTCGCCAAGAACCCGGACGATCAGGTCGCCCTGAAGGAACTCGTCGATGCGGCCGCCGCGCACGCACAACTTCCGCTCGCGGTCGAAACGCTGCGAGGGCGCAAGGACGCGACGGGCCTCTGGTACCTCGGCTACGCGAAGTTCCAGCTGGCCGGCTCGCAACGCGAGAACGGCGACAACGCCGCGGCGCTCGGGACCCTGGACGCGGCGAAACAGGCCTTCGCGGACTCCATGAAGGCGAACCCGCAGTACCGCGACAGTTGCGAACAGTGGATGGCCATGTGCCTCGGCAAGAAAGGCAACATCGCGTTCCGGATGGACGACTTGGCGAACGCGGAGACGTGGCTGCTCGAGTCCGTTCGCCTGCGCCCCGATCGCCTCGACGCGAAACTCGGTCTCGAGGAGACGACGAAGGTCGGCATCCTCTCGGTGGCCGACAAGTACTTCCGGCGCAAGGAACTCGGCAAGGCCGAAGCGATCTACCGCGCCGCGGCCGCCGCCGCGGACAGCGATGTCGACCTGCTGAACAACGCCGCCTTCTTCGCGCGCGACCACGGCAACGAACTGGAAGCCGCGGGCAAGAAGAAGGACGCGGCGGAGATGTACGAGCAGAGCTACAAGGCGTACCGGCGCGCGGTGGAGATCGACCCGAAGAACGTTCGCCTTCGCAACGACTGCGCGCTGATCGCGATCTACCACCTCGGGCGCGACTGGGACTTCACGAAGCAGATGCTCGACTCCGCGATCGCGGACGGCGAGAAGACGCTGCGCGACGATCCGCCCGACCACGCCGACCTCCGGCAGCAGCTCGACGAGGCAGTCGGCGACTGCTACGAGAACCTCGCGCTCTGGCACCTCCTGCGCGACAAGGACGGGGCAGCCGCCAAGGAAGCTGCGCTCCAGAGCCAGAAGCACCATCCGGGCATGCAGCGGCCCGGCGCCCGACGCCACCTCCAGGCAGCCGAGCGCATGCTGCAGGGCAAGTGAGCGGCCCCCGTCTCGCCGCGCTCGCGGTCGCGGTTCTCTTCGCGACCTCGTGTGCGGCGCAGGAGCCGGCGACGACTCCCGGGATCACCGCCGATCGGGAACGCGCGTTCGCGGCCGAGCGGGCGGAGCGCTTCGGCGAGGCGGCCGACGCGTTCCTCCGGCTCGCCACCGCGGAGCCGTCGCGTGCCGAGTGGGTGCTCGCGGCGAGCCGCTGTCTTGGCCGGGCCGCGCGCTACCGCGAGGCGCTCGAACTGCTCGATCGTGCGCGAGGCACGTTCCCCACTTCGCTCGAGATCCCGACGATGCTCGCCAGGACGCTCCTGCTGCAGGCAGAAGCGCCCGGCGCGCTGCACCCGGAGATCCTCTGGGCCGACGCAGCCGAGGTCGCCGAGGGTGTGCTGCAGAAGTCGCCCGACGACGCCGAGTGCCGCCTCCTGCTCGCGCAGGTGCGGTTCCTGCAGGGCGACCTCGATGCCGCGACGGCGACCGCGACGGAAGCCGTTCGCAGGTTCCCCGATCGCGCCGGCGCGCACGTGCTCGTCGGCCAGGTCGCGACGACCCGATTCCGCCTCTTGCTGCGCCGGCACTCCGAAGAGCGCCCGACCGGGCAAGAGGAGGCTGACCTCGTCGCTGCGATCGACGCAGAACGCCAGACGGCGCGGCGCGCGTTCCTCCGCGCCGTCGAACTCGACCCGACGCGCGCGCATCCGCACGCGGCACTCGGCCAGCTCGACCTGCTCGATCACAAACTGGACGAAGCGCGCGCACACTTCGTCGACGCGATCTCGATCGATCCCGACGCGCCGATCGACCACGGCGTGTTCGCGCTCGAAGGCGACTGGCGGAATCGGCGCGACCTCTATGCCGAGGCGTTGCGCCGCTACTCCGGCTCGACGACCGCGTTGCCGGCGAAGCGCGCGACCTTGCGCTGGTACGAAGGCCGCGCCTCGTACGACGGCGGGGACTGGGCAGCAGCCGCGAAGTGCTTCACCGACGCAGCGGCGTGGAACCCGGACGCCAGGAACAGCTGGTACTACCTCGCCATGTGCGCGTGGCGACTCGGCGACCAGGACGCCGCCGAAGAGCACGCCGCGAAGTACGCGCGCTTCGGCGCCCCCGCTTTCGCCGACGTCATCCGCGCACTCGACGGAAGCAAGCGCGCGGAAGTCGGGGCGGTGGTCCAGTTCCTCGCCGACCGCGCGTACCAGAAGGGGCGCATCCCCGACAGCCGCGACCTGAACCACGTCGTCGCATGTCTCGCCGACTCGGCCGATGCGTGGAACAACCATGCGTTCCTGTGCCGCGAGACCGGTCGCTTCGGAGACGCGCTGACGTCGTACGAGTACGCGCAGCAACGCGAGCCCGACTCGCCGCAACTGCTGAACGACACGGGCGTGGTGCTGCAGTACCACCTCGCGAACCCCGACAACCTCGCGCGCGCTCGCACCCTGTACGAACGTGCGATCGCGATCGCGGACCGGCAGGTCGCGGATCGAACGCTCCCGGCTGCTGTTCGTGAACGCGCGGAGAAGGCGCGCAGCGACGCGAAGGCCAATCTCGCCGCGATGAGATGACGCTGCTCCGCGCGCGTCGGCGACGACGCTGCGCTGGCTTCAGTCCGGCCCGTCGGGCAGCAAGCGCCGGCCGAGGTTGCCGTAGTTGCGGTACGGGGTCGCGTCGGGCGACCCGGGCGCGTAACGCCACACCAGCTGCAGCGGGTCGCGCGGCACCGCCACCAGCGAACTGGACACGGTGCCGTACTCGGTGCCGCGCTTGCAGACGACATGGCCGTCGCTGCCGCTCGTGTCCTTCATCAGCGCTTCGAACTGCGTGAGCCGGCTCGGGACGTCGAGCGCCGGCGCGGCTGCGGCAGCGAGTCCGTGCAAGTGCAGCGCACCCGGAGGGTGCTCGTTCGTGACGACGAGCACTTCGTCCTTCCAGTCGATTCTCTCGAGTCGGCCGCGAGCGTGCCGCAAGACGACCGTCTGCGTGCCGTCGCAGAGAACGAGCTGAAACCCCGCATACGACTCCGATTCGACGCGAGCCTGCACCGCGGCGACCGCGCTCGCGAGATCGGGCTGATCGAGAGCGACGTGGGGCAGATGGCCACGCGACGGGGCCTCGGCGACGGGAGGAAGCCCGGCGATGTTGGTGATTCCCGCGAACCGGCCCAGTGCGTCGATCGCCAGCCAGGTGCCGCCAGCCCTCCGGTCGCGAGGCGAAAGCAACCGGTGCCGGGACCCGACGAACAGCCCGGGCGGAGACGCGGGCCGATCGAGGCGCTCATCGCGATTGGCCGCCACGACGATCGGGTGATCGCGATGGAGACCACGCAAGACGATCAGGATGCACATGGTTCGCCGGCGGGGCGCAGTGTAGGGCACACCGACCGCCGCGCCAGTTCACGGGCCGTGCGCGTTGTGCGCCTCCGTGCGATGGCGGCGCAGGACGAACATGCCGAGTCCGGCCGTCATGCACAGGATCGCCGCCGCGACGAACAGGCGCCGGTATTCGGTGGCCCCGCCCGCGGTAACGGCGATCATCGCGCCGAGCATGGGCCCACCGGCGAACGCGAACTGCATACAGCTCTGGATCATCGAGAACGCCAGGGTGCGCCGCTCGTCGACGACCCGCTTGCTCGCCGCTGCGTACGCAAGAGCCATCGACCCGGCCATCAGCGTGGCCGCCAGAGCACGGGCAACGAGGAACTGATCGATCGTGCCTACCGCCGCCGACGCCGCCTGCACGATCGCGAGCGCGACCCCGAGCACCGCGAGACAACGCAATGGCCCGTGGCGATCGGCCAGTCTCCCCCACCACGGCGTGAGCCCGATCTGGGCAACGGCCAGCACCGCGAAGACGGAGCCGACCGTGAGATCGAGCGCAAGCTGGCGGGTCGGGGCCAGCGATTCGAGCAGGGCCTCGGGCCCCAGTTCGCGAACGAACAACGCCAGGAACGGCTCGGCCATGTTCTGGCCGAGACGCAGGACGAGCACGAGAACGAGCAGCCAGGCGAACACGCGGTTCCCGAGCAGCTGCCGGCTCGAGTGCAGGAACTCGCGCAGGAATGGGGGCGCGCCGACGAGCCGCTGTGGCCGTTCCTCGTTCGCGGACAAGTGCAACCGCAACGCAGCGCCCGCCGACAGCACGCTCGTGAGCCAGAACACCGCGTCGCGGCCGAACCAATGCGTGACGGCCGCACCGAGCAGCGGCCCGGTTGCCTGGCCGGCCGCCATGGCCACCTGTAGACGTGCGATCACGAGGCCGTGTTCGGATCGCGGGGTGCCCTGGGACACGAGCGCCATCGCGGGCGCCACGTAGCCGGCGAGCACTCCCTGCACGGCGCGCATCACGAGCAGAACGACAGGTGTCGGCGCGAACGGCATCAGCGCCGTCGTCGCGGCGATCGCGAGGTTCGCGCGGATCGCCATCGGCTTCTTGCCGACGCGGTCACCGAGTCCGCCCCACAGCGGGCCGGCCAACGCCGCCGCGAGTGGCGCAGCGCCGTAGACGATGCTCGTCCAGAACGCGAGTTCCGCCCCGTCCACGATCCCGAACCGCTCCTGAACGTAGAACGCGAGCACCGGCAGGAACGCGTTGAGACCCGTGGAGGTCGCGAACAGGCTCGGCCACACCGCGTGGAAGTTGCGCCGCCCGGAGTCCAAGTCGGCGTTCTATCCGCGGCGATCGCGCGGGCCAGACCGAACGCGCCACCCCCGGGGACATCGGACGAAATCCCGCGAGAAAGACGCGACCCGCGTGCCATAGCCTGCGTGCGAAACCTAGGTCGCCTCGTCGTCAGCGCGCTGTCGGTGCCGCTCCTCGCTGCCGCCCGTGCGCAGGCGCAGCTCGTGGTCGAGGGGCTGCCGCTTCCCGGCTGCGACGGGGCATTCGCCGGCCCTGATCCGGTCGACTCGCCGTCCGGGGCGGCGCAGCGCGTGCTCGCCACGATGCGGATGGCCGACCTCGACGGCGCGCGTCGTGTGCTCGCGGTGAGCTGGGCGGCGGCGCGTCGCCGCGAATGGACGACGACGGATCTGGGCTGGCTGACTCCGGCCCTCTACTGGTACCTGCGCGCCAGCCGCGACGACGGTTTCGCCGCCGGTCTGGCCGCCGAAGTCGACGGACCGCTCCGTCACATGCCACCCGTCGACGTGCGAGGCACCTTTGCGCTCGAAGCGCTGCTCGCTCACGCGCTGCTCTGCCGCGGCGGCATCGTGTCCGCGCGGGGCCGCCATGACGCCGCTGGCGAGTGGATCGAACTCGGCGTCGCTCGTTGGCGCGAGGTCGAGCGACTGACGTGGCAACCTGGCCTCGGCCACTTCCGACCACGATGCACGGGCGACGACATCGTGCTTCCTGCCCCCGCCGACCCCGCCGCGCTGATCCCCGCCGCGGCGGGCATGCTGCTCGCGTCCGACGATCGCATGGAGCGCAACCTGATGTCGTGCTCTCGGCGCGCATGCGACGGATCCGCGCCGGAGCGGGCAGCGTTCCACGACGCGACAGCACGTGCTGCGGCTCTCGCTGCCGCCGCACAACTCGCCGACCGGCCGCTGCGCGACGCAGCATGGCGCGCGATGGTCGAAGCACTGGCGCACGATGCGCCTGCCGGCGAATCCGCGGCGCGTTGCCTCGACGCCGCCTTGTTCGCCGTCACCGGCGTGCGGCTCGCGACCGGCGTCGCCGTGGACGAGGGGTGGCTGCGTCTGCGACCCTGGCTCCCACCGGGGCACGAACACGTGCGCCTCACCCACATGATCGCCGAGGGTGCGACGTTCGACCTGGACCTGTCGATCCGCACCGGTCCCTCGCACGACGACGAACTCGACGACCCAGCGTCGCCTCCACCCAGCGGACCGCGCCTCCGAGTTCGGATCGATCTGGTGTCCGCCGCGACAGGCAGCCTGCGCGTGATCCTCCAAGGTGGGGGCGTGCAGATCGTGACGACGATGGCTCCGGGCGATCGGTTCGAACGCTCCCTGACGATCGACGACCCGTGACGTCAGCGGCGCAGCACGCGGAATCTCAGCACGACGCGCGTCGTCGGCGTCACCTGCACGAAGCCCGCGGCGAGGTTCCCCGCGGTCGCCGGATCCGGCACCGGCGCGTCGCTCGCCTGTCCGCCGAGGGCAGTCGTCGTCCGGGGCAGGCTCGTTTCGCCGTTGGTGAGGTGCAGGTTCCCAGCCCGCGCGAAGGATGCCAACCGGCGGAGCAGGAACGCCACATCCTCCTTCGCCCCCTCGACAACGAAGGTGCGCTCGATCGGCGTGCGCGTCGCGTCCTCCTTCAAGGCATCCGTAGGACGTGGCGTCGCCGGAGCTGGCGCTGCGCCGGTCGCCACCGCGGATTCCGCACCAACGGCTCGCACGGTGACCGGGCCGATCACGAACTTCGGAGGATCCGCCGACGGCGCGACAGACCGCATCTGATCGGCGAAGAACGCATCGAACGCTGCCCCCGCCGCCTCCCCACGCGAGAACGTCGGGCTGTCGCCGCTGCGACCGAGGTGCGCGTCGCCAGACTTCGTCTTGGCAGCACCGCCGACGTCCTTCTCGCCGTCCTTTTCGGCTCCGGCGCGGCGTGTCACCGGAGCGGCGTCGAGTGCATCCCCTTGGAGCACGACCAGCGCGAGCACTTCTCTCGGCTGTTCAGGGTCGCTCTTCCCCGTGGAACCACGGGAATCGGTCTTCTCGGCGCTGGCAGCCTGGTCGTTCTTGCTCTCGCGACCTTCCGCCTGCTTCCGGAGGTTGCCGCGCAACGCCTCGGCCTGGTCCTGATCCTCCCCTCCAGCGATCTCGGACAGGTCGGAGCGCTCCTTGTCCTCGCCAAAGACGCCCCTGCCACCCTTGGTGCGAGGCTGCGCACCTGCGCTCGGGGGCGGGTCACCCGGGCGGGACACGGCCCCGTTCGGCGGTGCGGTCGGTGCCGTCGGCCCGACGGTGCTCGGCCCCGCGGCACCGGGCGGCAACGCGGCGGCAGCTTCCTTCTCCCACGTCCCCGTCCGGCTATCGACCTCCTTTGCGGAGGTCTCGGTCGGCGCCGTTGCCAACGGCTTCGGCGCACCCGGCGCCGTCCCCGCGGCACCTTCGCGCGGACGCGCCGGCACCACCGTCGTCACCTCGGGCAACGCATCGCGCTGCGGCTTCTCCTCTTCGACCTGTCGCTCCAGCCGCAGCAACTCGTCGAGGGGAACGCTCCGGCCCCGATCGGCGACGGAAACGTCCTTCGCTCCCTCCGCCACCATCGCGGTCCGCACAGCCGTGGTTCCGCCCGACCAGGAGTTCACGAGCAGAGCCACCAGCAACACCGCGGCGGCGCTCGCGAGACTCCACGTCACGGGGTGGTTCCACCAGCGAACAGCGCGCGGCGCGACCCGTGCCTGTTCGGGGGCCGCCGCATCTGCGGCGATCCGTGCCATCACACGGTCTGCCAGGTTGGCCGGGTGGATCGGTGCCTGGAGTGCAGCTCGCACCGCAGCGACGGTCCTCTCGTATTCGGCGAGGTCGTCGCGCAAGTGAGCGCTCACTCGCAACTCCGCGGCGAAGCGCTCGCGCTCCCTCGGGGTCATGCGACCATCGACCCAGTCCGCGAGCCGATCGTCGGGCTCTCTCCTCGGCGCGCCCGTCATCGCAGGAACTCCTGGAGCATGCCTTGCAGCATCGCTCGGCCACGGTGGATGCGCGACCGCACGGTTCCGATCGGCAGGTCCAGCATCGCGGCGATCTCTTCGTACGACAGCGACTCCATGTCGCGCAGAACGACGCACTCGCGGAAGTCGTCGGGCAGCTCGCGCACGCACGCGCGGACTCGCGCCAGGAACTCGTGTTGGTGCGCCCGTTCGCCCGGGTCGATCTCGCGCCCCGCGGGCTGGATGTAGAGGTCGTCCGTTCCCTGGATCGGAACGTCGATCGACAGCGTCTTGCGATCGCGCTTGTGGGCCCGCCGCCGACGGTACTCACTGATGGCGACGTTCATCGCGATCGTGTGCAGCCACGTGAGAAAGCGCACCTGGCCGTCGAACGAGGGCAGTCCCTTGTGGACGCGGAGGAAGACCTCCTGGCTCAGGTCCTCCGCGAACGCGCGGTCGCACTTCAAGACGGAACTCATCACTCGCATCACCCGGTCCTGGTACATCTCCACCAGAGTTCGGAAGGCATCCACGTCGCCACGCTGCGCCGCGAGCATCGGTTCGCGAGCCGGATCGACGTCGTTGTGGCCACCAGGTGAGGCAGTCCCGGCCGGCATCGTGTCCTTGCGCAGCGCATCCCGACCCGCAGCCGGCGGAACGCCCGCGAACAGACGCGGCGGTCCTCCAGGGGTTCCACCTGCCAGAGGCTTTTTCTCGGGGGGCACGATGTCTCGATGCGAACAGGGGTGCGACGCGCACTGCGGTGATGTTCGTCCGGGAGCGGCACGATACCGTCGTCATCGACGCACGACGACCGTCAATCCGGAGGCACCGCGCCATGGCCGACACCGTGTTCACGTTCCCCTGCCCCTGCTGCAACAAGCTGATCGAGGTCGACGTCCGTTCGGGCAAGGCGCGCGCTGCACGCCCGGAAGAAGCCAAGGGTGGGCGCGATCTCGACCAGATGCTGAAGGACCACGGCCGCGACCGTCAGCGGCTCGGCGATCTGTTCTCGTCCGCCCAGGATCTCGAGCAGAAGCGCGGCGAACGCCTCGAGGAGCAGCTGCGCCGGGCAAAGGAAGAGGCCAAGAAGGACAAGGACTCGCGGCCGCGCAACCCGTTCGATATGGAGTGACCGGCGGCGCTCACGCCGGCGCGAAGCCCAGCAGGCGGCCGATCTGGTAGATCGCGACGGCGACCGACCACGCGAGTGCGGTCATGTAGGAGAACGTGAAGATCGGCCAGCGCCACGAGTGCGTTTCACGCCGGATGGCAGCGAGGGTCGCAGCGCACTGGCTGCACAGCGCGAAGAAGGCCATGACCGCGAGCGCAACGAGACCGTTCACCGCGGGCCTGCCGTCCGGCCCCGGCGTCGTCCGCAGCGCTTCGCCGAGGCGTGGGTCGGGATCGTCCGTCGACGCCTCGACGTCGCCCAGGCTGTAGAGGGTGCCGAGCGTCGGCACGACGAGTTCGCGCGCCGGAAACGCAGCGAGCACGCCGACCGTCATCCGCCAGTCGAATCCCGCCGGCGCGAAAAGGGGCTGCGCCGTCCGGCCGAGAGTCGCGAGCCAGCTGCCTTCGAGGTGGGCCGCGGATTCTCGCGCATCGATCACGCGACGCGCCTCGTCGCCCTCGGCTCCCGCCGGCGTCGCCGCGCGCTCACGCTCGAACCGTTCGTGCACGTCCGCCGAGCGGGGGAAGTAGCCGAGCGCCCACACCACGACCGTGGCGACCAGGATCACCGAGCCCGCCGTGCGAAGGAATCCGCGCACGGCGAACCACGCCGCGAACGCGACCACTCGCAGGCGCGGTCGCTGGTACACGGGCAGCTCCATCGCGAGCATCGACCCGCCGCCGCGCAACACCGTCCGCCGCAGCACCAGGGCAACGACGACGGCGGCGACGATGCCGAGGAGATACAGCAGGAACAGCAGCAGCCCGGCCTGCGCGGGCGGGAAGAACGCGGCGAGCAGGACGACGTAGACCGGCAGCCGCGCCGAACAGGACATGAGGGGCGACACGACGATGGTCGCGAGGCGATCCCGTTCGTCGGAGAGGATGCGGCTCGCGACGATTCCGGGGATCGCGCACGCGAAGCTGCTCGTGAGGGGCACGAAGCTCTTGCCGGACAGGCCGAAACGGCGCAGCAGCCGATCCAGCAGGAACACGGCGCGCGCCATGTAGCCCGACGCCTCGACAACCGTCACGAACGCGATGAGGAGCGCGATCTGCGGCACGAACACCAGCGACGCTCCGACGCCGTTGACGAGTCCGTCGACGAGGAAACTCTGTACCGCCCCGTCGGGAACGCTCGCAACGACCCACGAACCGACCAGGCCCTGGGCGTCCTCGATCCAGGCCATGAACGGCTCGGCGACCGTGAACACCAGCTGGAACATCGACAGCAGGACCGCCGCGAGCACCACGGGTCCGACGATGGGATGCAGCAACACCGCGTCGAGGCGATCGGTGCGCGAACGACGCGACGTACGACCGCGCACGCCATCGGCCATGGTCGGCACTGCTTCGGAGGAGGCGGCCCGGAGGGATGTCGACGCGAGTTCGGTGCGCAGATCCTCGGCACCGGTTCCGTCGAATCCGTTCACCGCGACGAGGGGCAGCCCCACGGCGCGACGGAGGCGGTCGACGTCCACGGGAAAACCCTCGCGCTCGGCAACGTCGACCTTCGTCAGCGCGACCACGATCGGCCGCCCGAGGCCACGGATCTGCTGAAGGAGACGAAGTTCGATCGGCAGCTTCGCAGCGTCGAGCACGACACACAGAAGGTCGGCGCCGGCGTCGGCCGTCGAGCGCAGGAACGACAAGGCGACCTCCTCGTCGCGACTGGCGGCTTCGAGTGACGCGATGCCCGGAAGATCGACGACGCGCAGCAGTACGTCGCCGCAGCGGACCTCGCTCTCGACCCGCTCCACGGACGTTCCGGGGAAGTTGACCGGACGCTGTCGCGACCCCGTCACGTGCATGAGCACCGACGTCTTGCCCGAGTTGGCGCGCCCGACCAGCGCCACGGTGCGCGTCGAAACCGACTTGTCGTCCGCCACGATCGCGTTCATGGCGCCCCCTCCACCGGCACGATGCTCACGCGTTCCGCCTCCGCGCGGCGCAGCGCGAGGCGATAGCCATGCAGCCGAAACAGCAGCGGATCGCCGAACGGAGCCGCGCCGAGCAGTTCGACCACGACCCCGGGCCAGATCCCTGCTGCGATGAGTCGGCGCGCGAGCGCATCGTCGCCGGCAACCGCTGCGACCGTTCCCATCCCACCGCGTCGCAGCGCCGCCAGGGTCGAAAGGGACGGTGGATCGTCGGGAGTCAGCGGAACGGCGGTCACGGCAGCGGGAGGTTCGGTATTATTGAGAACGAATCTCAACACGGAAATCATGCAGGATCGGTCTTCCGATTCCAAGAGAGCCGTTGTCCGCAGCATGAGGGCCGTGGCGCGACCCGGCCGACATCGGCAAGATCCGGCGCATGTCCGCCACGCCGCACCGCACGAACGTGAAGATCGCCGGTACCGAGATCACCTTCGAGACCGGTCGCATCGCGCGCCAGGCGCACGGCGCAGTGCTGGCGCGCTGCGGCGACAACGTCGTGCTCGCGACGGTGACGGCTGCCCCGGCGCCGAAACCGGGCCAGGACTTCTTCCCCCTGACGGTCGAATACCGCGAGAAGTTCGCAGCGGCCGGTCGCATCCCGCCCGGTTTCGGCCGTCGCGAAGGCCGCATCACCGACCACGAAGTGCTCTGCAGCCGCCTGATCGATCGCACGATCCGCTCGTTGTTCCCCGACGAGTACCGCAACGAGGTCCAGGTGCAGGTCCAGGTGTTCAGCGCCGAAGCGACGAGCGACCTCGAGAGCCTCGCGCTGCTCGCCGCGTGCGCCGCACTGCACGTGAGTCACGTGCCCGCGAAGGGCCCCGCCGGCGGGCTGCGCATCCAGCGCGTGCAGGGCCAGTGGACCGCGTTCGGCGGCAAGGCGCAGCGCGATCACGCCGATCTCGAGTTCTCGGTCGGCGTCGGCCCCGACGGACTCGTGATGCTCGAAGGCGAGGCGAAGGAGATCGACGAAGCGACGGCGATCGCCGCGGTTGCGCAGGCGACCGACTGGATCGGGCGCTGCCAGAAGGCGTTCGACGCGCTTCGCGCCGCCGCGGGCGCGCCGAAGTCGCCGATCCCCGAGGCACCGACGCTCCCGCCTCCGCCCGAGGTCACGCTGACGGCGCTGCGCACCGCGCTGCGCACGCCCCGCAAGACGGAACGACGTGCGGCGATCACCGCGGCGGAAGCCGCGTGGATCACGGCGTTGCCGCAGGAACAGCACGCTGCGGCACGCGCCGCGTTCGCGCACGCGGTCTGGCACGAAACGCGCGAGCAGGCCCTCGCCGACGGGATCCGTCTCGACGGTCGCTCGACCACGCAGATCCGACCGATCTGGAGCGAAGTCGGCCTTCTGCCCCGCGCGCATGGATCGGCGCTGTTCACGCGCGGCGAGACGCAGGCGATCGTCACGTGCACGCTCGGCAGTCCCGAGGACGCGGTTCGCGCCGACGGGATCGCCGCCGACGGCGGCACCGACCGCTTCATCTTGCACTACAACTTCCCGCCCTACTCCGTAGGCGAGATTCGCGCGCTGCGCGGCCCGGGCCGGCGCGAGATCGGTCACGGGTCCCTGGCGCGGCGTGGGCTGCGGCCCGTGCTGCCGCCCATGTCCCAGTATCCCTACACGATCCGCATCGAGTCGGAGATCACGGAGAGCAATGGCAGTTCGTCGATGGCGACGGTCTGCGGCGGTGCGATGGCGATGCTGCACGCAGGAGTGCCGCTGCAACGCCCGGTCGCCGGCATCGCGATGGGCCTGATCTCGGACGGCACACGCTTCGCCGTCCTGAGCGACATCCTCGGCGACGAAGACCACCTCGGCGACATGGACTTCAAGGTGGTCGGCACCGAACGGGGCATCACCGCGATCCAGCTCGACAACAAGCTCGGCGGGCTGCCGGACCATGTGCTGGCGCAGGCCTTCGGACAGGCACGGGACGGTCGCCTGCACGTGCTAACCGAGATGGCGAAGACGATCTCGGCGCCGGCGGCACCATCGCGCTTCGTGCCACGCGCGCAGCGCCTCGCGATCCTGCCCGAGGCGATCGGCGCGCTCGTCGGCGCGCGCGGAGCGAACATCAAGGGCATCACCGAGGCCACCGGAGCCCGCGTCAGCGTCGACGACGACGGCGAGGTCCTGATCTATGCCACGGACCAGGAGAGCGCACAACGGGCGGCCGTGATGGTCCAGCGCTCTGCCGGCGTGCTCAAGATCGGCCGCTGCTACCGCGGCACGGTGACCGGCGTGAAAGACTTCGGCGCGTTCGTTCGCATCAACGCGGTGAACGAGGGTCTCGTGCCCCTCGAAGAACTGGACAAGGCGCCGGTGCGCGCGGCCGGGGATGTCGCTCGCGAGGGCGACGAGATGATCGTCACCGTTCTCGGCGCGGACGACCGCGGCCGGCTTCGCCTGTCGCGTCGGCGCGCACTCGGCGTCGACGACGCGCAGATCGAGTACTGAAGAGCCGAGGAGCCGTCATGACACGGCCTCGCAGAGCCGGCGGCGAACGCCGTCGCGATCACTTCGCCGGCGTGCCACCCGCGCGGGTGTAGGTGATCGTCATCTGCTTGGCCTCCTTCCCGTCGGCGCCGGTCTGGTACATCTCGAAGACGACGGTGTTGGCATCCTTGTGGATCGTCAACATGCGCACCTTCACCTTCGCGCCCATGTGGTCGTAGCTGTCGCCGACCATCGTCAGCGTGCGCGTCTTCTCGTCGTAGGTGCCTTCGGTGGTCGTGACCCCCGGCGACATGCTGTCGCACCACGTCGCGACGTACTTGCCCTTGATCGGGTCGTAGCCGGTCATGCCGCGCCCTTCGAACGGCATCCCGCCGAAGTCGGCCTTGAAGCTGTCCTCGAGCCACATGCCGCCGAGCACCATCTTCTGAACCGAGACGCCCTTCGACGACTCTTGCCCGGCCATCTCGATCAGCGCGTTCCAGGTCCCCTCCGCCATCTTCAGGGCTTTCTGCGCCTGGCCCGGGCCCGGCATGCCGCTGCCTTGCGCATCCTTGGCCTCCTTGCCCTTCGATTCCTGGGCGACGACGAACGGTGACGAGAAGAGAACGGCGACGAGCGCCAACGACGTGACGTACTTCATGGTTTTGGATCTCCAGTTCCGCCCGTGAACACGGGCGACCGGCAGTAGACGATCGGAGCCCCGCGTTTTCGACAGGCGCTTCGCCCCGGATCTCAGGGCACCTTCGCGCGCGCTTGCACGAAGCTGTACCAGAAGACCGCATCCGGATCGCGAGCCACGCGCTGCAGCTCTGCGCGCATGCCGTCCACCACCTCCGCAGGGATCCTGCCGGCTCTCGCCAGCGCCGGGGCGCCGCTCAGCAGCAGGTCCGTCCAGTATGCGAGGAACTCCGTCCGTTCACCCGGCATGCGGTTGTCGAGATGGAACGTCTTGACCTCGGTGTGGATGTCGGTGAAGCCGTTGCCGAGCAGCAGGTTGCCGAGCTTGCTGCCGACGAACGGATCTCCGCCCATCTCGAGCTGCGCGTCGTTGAACTTCTGCCAGTATCGCAGCGTGTTCGGGCTGTAGGGGTCGAGGAAGAACGTCGCGTTCATCACCTCGGTGACGACCACCGGCGATCCCGCGCGCAGGACGCGGCGCACTTCGGCCAGCGTGCGCGCCGGATCGTCGACGTGCTCGAGGATCCAGCACAGGAATGCACCGTCGAACGTGTCGGGTGCGAAGGGCAAGGTCTCGGCCGGCGCCTGCTGCAGCGCGAAGCGCCCCTTGGTCCATGCGCAACCGTGGAGGTGGCGCCTTGCACGCTTCAGGTTGTCGGCGGCGCGATCGACACCGGTAACGTGCAGCGACGGGAAGTGCCGGAGCAGGATCTCCGTCTGGGCACCGACACCACAACCGACCTCGAGCAGGCGGCGGCAGCGCCGGAACGGAAGACGGTCGTGCACGGCGTCCGCGAGGAACGCGGCCTGGTGGTAGAGCCGGTCCTGTTCGTGCACGGTGTAGCCGTGCAGATACCCCGAACCGCGATCGGAACGAGCGCGGCGCGCGCGCGCCGGTCCCGCCACCGGCTTGGCTGGTTTGCGAGCCATGGAAGTCGGTTCAGTTCGGCACGACGCCGCGCGGCGCGTGCGCGACGACCTCGGGCATCACCCTCGCGAGCCGTTTCGTCGCGTCGAGCGGGAGCAGGCGGTAGGTGTGCGTGGCGGCCGGACCGCCGCGCACGACGCACAGGCTGCCCGCGCGCACTTCCTGCGCCTCGCGCGGCGAAAGCTCCAGCCACGGCAGCGACCCGTCGACGGCCTCGAAGTAGAAGCGCACGGTCCCCGGCCCCGGCTTCTTCGCACTCGCAAGCAGCGCCTGCACGGCCGCGAGTTCCTCGCGCTGCTTGCGCTCGACGTCGAGTCGCTCTTGTTCGCGGCGCGCGGTCTCGCGCTCGCGCGCCTGCAACTGCTCGATTTCGCGCTGCCGCGTGCCGGCCTCCTGCTCGAGCGTCTCGCGCCCCTTCTCGGTGCGTTCGACCCGAGCCTCGTGCTGCAGGCGCCGCGCCTCCTTGTCGGAGATGAGGTTCGCCTTCTTGAACTGGTCGCGCAGGCTCATGGCCAGGCGATCCTAGCGAAACCGGACCCGACGCACCACGCGGCGCGTCAGGCGCGTCGCGAAGGTTCGACGGGCGCGTCGAAGCGCACTGCGATACCTACGCGTCCGCCTCCCATGCTCTCGAAGCGCACGAGGCGCGCACGCACGGTGGTACCCCCGTCGCCCATGCGGACGAGCACCGGCACTTCGCCCTCGGCGGTGAAGTAGACGCCTTCGTTCGAGATGTTCTCGCCCGAGCCGACCAGCGAGGTCGTGTCGAACTCGATGGCTACGGTGCCGGCGAACGGCACGCGTTCAGCGCGGCGATGGTCCGTCGTCGTCGTTCGTGGTTCGTCCATGGCGGGTCCTGTCCCTGCCATCGGCCGATGGCGCCGTTCGGCTGAACGTCGCGTCGCGGTATCGTCCGCGCGTGCACGAGACCCCGTACTCCCGCGAGGCCGGCTACGCGCTGCGCTACCGCGAACGTCGCTTCCGGACCGGCAGCGGCGAGGAGACCGATCGACGTGAACGCCAGGCGCTTCGTGCGCTGCTCGCACGGTGTCCCGCCACTCCCGGTCCGTGGCTCGACGCCCCGAGCGGCGCCGGCCGCATGTCGGCAGAGCTGCCGGGCCCGGTCGTACAGATCGACCGCGACCCCGCGATGGTCGTGGCCTGCGGCGAAACGCACCAGCGCGCATGCGCCAGCGTGCACGCGCTACCGTTCGGCGACGCCGCTTTCGCGGGCACGCTTTGCCACCGATTGCTGCAGCACATCCCGACACCTGTCGAACGGCGCATCGTTCTGCACGAGCTCGCGCGCGTCACCCGGGGCCCGATCGTCCTGTCCTTCTTCGATGCGTGCAGTCTTCAACACCTGCGCAGAGTCGTCCGCCGTTGGTTCGGAAAAACGCGCTCGGGCCGTTCCGCGGTGATGCGTGCGACCTTCCTGCGCGAACTGGCGGACGCGGGACTCGAGGTCGTCGCGACGCACGCACTCCGGCGCTTCGTCGCCGAACAAACTCTCGTCGTCTGCCGAAGTCGGGGAAATCCCTGAGCAGCGCGACTCCATTCGCCCGGTGCCATCGTCGATAGCCGACGTGGAGCGAAGGAGATCGGTCATGCCACCCATCACGATGCAGCCGGCGCACGAACATGCGCTGATTCCTCAACGCACGAAGGACGGTCCGCGACGCCAGCGCGGCAGCCGCGTCCTGCTCGTCGAAGACGAGCCGCTCACGGCAGAGGTGTTCGCGCGGGCACTGT
The DNA here is from genome assembly GCA_016794565.1 of Planctomycetota bacterium. Lineage (GTDB taxonomy): Bacteria > Planctomycetota > UBA1135 > UBA1135 > UBA2386 > JAEUHQ01. Next base: position 54,870 of record JAEUHQ010000061.1, read on the forward strand.
CGCGCGACGGCCACGAGGTCGAGGTCGCGCGCGACGGCTTGCAGGCCCTGCGCCGCCTGCACGACCGCGCCCCGACGCTCGTCGTGCTCGACATGAGCCTGCCCACCGTCTCCGGAGCCGACGTCGTACGCCGGCTGCGGGCAGACGGGCACATCGACCTGCCCGTGGTCGTTGTGTCGGGCAGTTCGCGAGCGCAGGCGGGACTGACGTCGACGGAGCTCTGGCCGGGCCTCTGGGTCGAGAAGCCCGTCAAACCTCGCGACCTCGTGCAAGTGGTGCGCGAGTTCCTTCGCGAGTCGGACTGAACGCGGCCCCGGTCAGCGCGCGAAGCAGTGCGCGGCGAACGCCGCGATCTCCGATTCGGCGAGCGGCACGCCGAACGGCCAGGGCAGGTCGCCTTCGCCGAGCAGGGTGACGTCGCCGCGCCACGTGTCCCCGCGCGAGCGGACCCAGGCCAGCACGCTCTCGATGTTGCCGCTGCCCGCATGCCCGTGGAGGGGCCGCAGCCGGACCGCGAAGTCGCCGAGCCCCTCCAGCGCTTTCGTCGTGATGCCGCCCGAACCGAGCAGCACGAGCCCCGCCAGTCGCCGACGCAGGGAGTCGACCCGCAGTGCGGCGACGGACGCCGCCTCGCGATCGCAGACGAGCACCACCGGACGGTCCCCGGTGCGCATCACGTCCTTGCTCCGGTCGATCGCGGCCAGGAGGTGGCGCCCATAGTCGCGCCCACCGCCCGGCGACTCGAGAAACACGACGTCGAAGCCGTCGCGAACGCCGAACGCCGGCAGTTCCATGGCGAGCCACATCGGTGCCCGGCTGGCCGGCGCAATCGGCCGCGCAACGCCCGCGTCGTAGGCGGGTGTGGCGCCCGCGAGAACCACGAGCGGACGCGGTGCGTCGTCGGGCGATTCGGCGCGCAGCCGCAGCACGCAGGCGAGCGGATCCTCACCCGTCGGCAGGGCGCACGGCACGTCGCCGGTCATGCCGGACAAGACCGGCTTCCCGGCGCGCACGTTGCGCAGGGCGAGTTCGAGACGTTCGAGGTCCGCAACAGCGCGGCTTCGTCCGGCGAACGCTTCTCCGCCATGCGCCTGCGCGACCGGCGCCGCGATGCCGGCGAGGAGCGCAGCAGGCAGTTCATCTGCCGGCGCGAGATCACGCGCCGCCGCCAGCGCGGCTTCGCTGCGGGCCTGGAATCCGCGCAGCACGTGCATCGGCCAGCGAAGCACCGGATCGGCGGGGCCCGGCAGACTTCCGTCGATGCGCGTACGCACCGTGAGTTCGTAGGAGCCGTCCGCGAGCGAACCAGCCGGCACCTTGACGGACGTCCGCCCGAGTCGCACGTCGTCGCTCTCGGGATCGCTGTCGAAAGTGCCCGTCCAGACCGACTCACCGCCCTTGTCGCGCACGTCGAAGTCGAACGACACGCTCTTCGGCCGCGGCAACGCACACGGCACGAACGCGGACACGTTCACCTCGCGGCACACCTCGTTCTTCCCGTCGGGATCGGCCACCTCGGGCAGCAGGTAGACGCACACGGCGGTCCGGTAGGCGAACGCGTCGTCCGCGGGCACGCCGCGCAACCGAGCGAGCGCCTTCGCCACGGCGGGGAATCCGAGGTGCTCGACCGGTTCGGCGAAGATGCGCGCGACATCGGTGCGCACGTCCGCAGGACGGCCGCGGAGTTCACCGAGGACGTCGAGGCGACGGCTCTCGAGATGCAGGTAGGTCCAGCGCTCGCGGTAGGCGACTCCCTGCGCCGGCGCGAACGCCGCGAACGCCGCCCAAGTCAGCGCACCGAGACAGGCGGATACGTGTCCTTCACCCATTGCTGGAACGGAGCTTCGATCGTGAGGGGGTTCCAACCGTAGACCGCCTGCAGCACATCGCGCGAGGGCTGGCCCTTCTTCACGCCGCGGAGCAGGTCGCGCATCTTCGCTCCGCCCTTCGTGGCGATCAGGAAGTCGACGTACGCGAACGCCATGGCATGGCCTTCGAACGTCAGCTGGTCCGTGTTCTGACTCGCGAACGACGCGAAGGTCGGCAGCTTGCCGGCGTCGAGCAGCTGGCGAACGGGTGTGCGCCAGCGACCGCCCTTCCAGTCGGCCATCGGCTGCGTGAGCACCTCTTCGAAGCAGTAATTGAGACAGCGGCCGGTGACCTTGTCCTCGAACCAGTGCGCGAGCCCTTCGTCGATCCAGCCGTGTCCCTTGTTGCCGATGAACATGACCGGCAAGACCTCGCTGTTCAGCAGGTGCGTCACGTGGTGAACGACGTTGCGGTGCAGGGCCTCGTCATCCGGCACACTGCGCGGCTCCTGCCACATGCTGTAGACGAACTCGGGCCCCATCTGCTTCAGCCCCACGGCACCCGCGTTGCCGAATCCCGTTTCGCGGGGCCCGACGATGCCGTGGTCGTGCTGGTCGCGAAAGAGGTAGACGCGCAGCCGCCCCGGCATCTCCGTGTCGGTCAGTTCGAGCGTCTGCTGGTAGAGCGTGCGGAAGGCCTCCAGGCGCTCGCCGTAGAGGTGCATCAGCGTGTGCGTGTCGAGCTTCTCCTTGCCGACCATCAGCGGCCTGATGGAGAAGACGAGGTCGACGTGCGGCGTCTCGAGATGCAGCAACGTCCTGTTGCCCACGGTCTCGTCGACCGCCTTGCGCCGCTTGTCGAGCCACTCGCGCGCGAGTCGCTGTCGCTCCGCGAGCGCGCTCTCGACGGACGGATTGACGCACTGTTTGCAGTCGACGGCGAGAGCCCCGCCGCACGCCTTGCACTCGGTGGCGACGCTGCAGAACTTCGTGCCCGGTCCCTCTTCCTGCGCGAAGAGCTTCCCGTGCTTGGAGCACGCGAACGAGCCGTGGTTGTTGCACGCGCGGCAGGTGACGACGTCCTGCGCCGCGACGAACGTGGTGAGCGCACACAGCGCCGCGCCGAACGGGATCGATCGGACCATCGCCGGAGAAGGGTAGCGAACGCGCACCGCAGCGGCACTCCCCCGGCGCGCCGCGATCAGGGCACCTGCAGTGTCTTGTGCACCTGCGGCAGGACCCGAACGTCGAACTGCTGGCGGACGGCCGTGGCCACGAATCGTTCGAGATCCTGGCGCGGCAACGTGCGGGTCACGGTGCCGAACGGCGTGACGGGCTGCAGCACGAGCACGATGCGTTCGCGCAGAGGCTGGAGATCGGCGAGCGCGGCCTCGAGACCGGCATCGCCGACGCGGTCCGTGAGCACGATCTTCACGTCGACCGTGGCGCCGCGGCGAAGGGCGATCTCGCAGCACTGGCGATGCCGCGGGCCGAACGACGCTCCGGGAACCAACGCCAGCGCGGCATCGACGGGTGCACCGAGCGTCTCCGGCAGCTTGTAGTCGGCGCTCAGGTGATCGACCTGGTCGATGCACTTCGCGAGCGCCTCCGGATGGACCGCCGCCGTCTCGAGGTGCACGCGCATGCCCTTGTCGCGGACGAGCCGGCCGAACTCGCGGACGAACTCCGGGAACACGAGCGGCTCGCCGCCGGTGACGCTGACGCGCGGCGCGCGAGCACCCGGTTCGTTCGCGGCAACGACGAGGCGCACGAGTTCCGCGGCACGGACGGCGGACGAGGGATTCGGCTCCTGCTGATCGCGCACGCCGAGCCGCACCGGGAAGCGCGCCGGCGCCGCGTAGCTGTGCGGCGTGTCGCAGTAGAGACAGCGCAGAGGGCACGTCGCGACGCGGAGGAACGTCATCGGCATGCCGACGAAGCGCCCCTCGCCCTGCACCGAGTGGAACACCTCGATCAGGGGAGCCTTTGCCGAACGGATGGCGCCGTCGTCGCGGCGCTCGGCCTGCTGCAGCCCTTGCAGCGCGCGCTTCAGGTCCATCGCCCGATCACGCGAACTGACGCGCCAGGTCGTTCAGCACGTCGATGCCGCGCTGCAGCACCGCATCCTCGGCGGCGAACGAGATCCGGAAGTGCGTGTCGCGCGCGGAGAACGACTTGCCCGGCACGATGAGCAGCTTCTGCTGCAGCGCCGCCTGCAGGAACTTCGCGCCGTCGACCGGCGCACCGTTCACGACGGGCAACTGCGGAAACGCGTAGAACGAACCCTCCGGCGCCCGGAGGCCGTACACGGGATGCAGCGACCGCGTCACCAGGTCGCGCTTGTGCAGGTACTCCGTGTGCCTCGGCCGCAAGTCGATCCTCGGGATCGCCTCGAGCAGCGCGTGCTGGAACGGCGCCGGCGCACAGACGAACGAGAACTGCTGCAGCGTCTTCATCGCGTCGAGCACCGCTGCGGGACCCGTCGCATAGCCCATGCGCCAGCCGGGAATGCCGTACGTCTTGCTGTACCCGCCGAGCTGGATGCAGCGGTCGGCGTAGGTCACCGGCGACGCGTAGTCGTCGACGTAGCAGAAGAAGTCGTAGATCTCGTCGCTGACGACGTACGCGCCGCAGCGGTTCGCGATGCGGCAGACGCCCTCGATCTCGGCACGCGTGAGGACACCGCCGGTCGGGTTGCTCGGCGAATTGACGAACACGATCTTCGTCCGCTCGCTGCACATCCGTTCGATCTCGTCGAGATCGACCGAGAATCGGCCGCCGGGGCGCTTCGGGTAGACGTCGTAGTAACGCACGTTCGCGCCGCAGAGCGCCGCGAGGTGGCGGTACATCACGAAGCCGGGATCCGGCAGCAGGATCTCGTCACCCGGATCCAGCAGGCACTGGAACGTGAGCACGAGACCGCCGGAGACTCCCGCCGTGAGCAGGCAGGTCTCCGGACGACGCCCGTGGCGATGCTCGATGTCCGCGAGGATCGCGGCGTTCAGCTCGGGCAGGCCCTGCGTCACCGTGTAGCGGTTCTTGCCGTCGCGGATCGCGCGACACGCCGCTTCCACGAGTTCGACCGGCGGATCGTAGTGAGGCTGCCCGATCGACAGGTTGATCGGATCCTCCATCGTCGCCATGAGCTCGAAGATGCGGCGGATGCCGCTCGGCTCGATGCCCTGCACGCGCGCGGAGAGCGACGCGCCCGGCCGACCGGAACCTTGGGGAGCGTTCGCCACGCGGGACTCGACGGGAGGAATGGGACCCGACGGAGCGAGCTACTTCTTCGCGGGCGCGGCCTTCGCCGCGGGAGCCGCGGCCTTCGCAGCCGGGGCCGCTGCGCCGCCTGCCGGAGCGGCCCCGCCGGCCGCGGGCTTCGCCGCGCCGTCGTCGGCCTTCTTCTTCGCCTTCACCTTGAACGAGGTGCGTACTTTCCGCAGGCCCTCGACGCGGTCTCCTTCCTTCCAGCGACCCGCCTTCTTCAGTGCGGCGATGCGCTCGGTGCGCGTCCAGACGTTGCGTTGTCCTCCGGCGGCGCCGGCGAGCTTCAGACTACTGTGGATCGACATGGCAGTGCGGGTTCGGCAGCAAAAGGGGCGAGGAGTCTAGCGGATCGGCATCGATTTGGGCCAGTCCTCGGCACCGTCTTTTCGATAGTGCACGAACATCTCGTCCGGTGCGTCCTCGGGCAGCCCGCGCAGCCGCTCGCGAGTCATCGACTCCGACGCCCCGCCGTCGTGGTAGACGGCGACCACCCACAGGGGCCCCCCGCTGGACGGATACTCGTACGGGCGGGCATTCGGCAATTGGCGCGCCTTCAGCCAGTCGCTCAGGGTCTTCGCCCGCAGCTTCGCTTCGTCGGGGACGAGGCCGGGATACGCCGCGACGATGAACGCGGCGTTCGTCAACGGCCGCGCATCGAAGTCCGACAGCACCGCCGGTGCGACCGGCCCGTTGCCGCCGTTCGCGTTGAGTTCGGCGCCCTTCGTGGACTGCCCGCTCGTCGCGTTGCCGACCAGGTAACCGGCGCCGAAGCACGCGACGGCGGCGCCGAGGGCGATCCACCCGGACACCATGGAGCCGCGCGATGCGCGCGTCTCGCCGCGCCGGGTGTGGCTCGAGCGCCCCACGCCGACGAACTGGAGAACGGCGCCGCCGAGATGGCGCAGCGTCGGCAGGAAACCGGACGACCGACCGCGATACTGCCCGCGCGAACCGAGCAGCAGCGCCATGTCGCTTGCTTTGCGAACCACGAAACACCCCCGCGCCCCCGCCGGGGACGCCTGACCGAGGACCGGAACGAGATGCCGCGCACTCCCCGACCGAGGGGCGGGCGCAGGTGCGGCCGACCGAGCCGCAGGAGGGGCGACGGTAGCGAACGCGGCGGTCGCGCGCAACGCCGCGGCGTTCAGTCCGCCGCGAGGTTGCGCAGCATCGCGAGGACCTGCGGTTTCGCATCCGTGGACGCCGCACCGAGCCCGGCGCGCGCCGCGGCCTTCGCTTCGTCCGCGCGGCCGCGGCGCGAGAGCGTCGTCGCGAGCAACAGCGCCTGCTCGGTGCCGTCGAGCTGGTGCGACTCCTGCCACGCGACCGCCTGGCGACAGAGCCGCTCGAGTTCGTCGAGGTCGGCATCGGCTTCCTTCTGCAACACCAACGCGAGCAACCACGCAGCCCAGTGCTGCTGCGGATCGATCGTGAGACAGCGGCGGAACGCGGCGATGGCGCCAGCACGGTCGCCCTTGCCCGCGAGTTCGACGCCCCGCGCTTCGCACCGCCGCCAGACGGCCTGCAACTGCGCCCGGATCCCGGCCGAATCGAAGTCCTTCGGCGCGAGTTCGAGGCAACGCAACCACGCCGCCGCCGCGCCTTCGTCGTCGCGCTGCAGGATCCGCTGGTAGCCGAGATCGGCGAGGCAGTCGACGAGCTGGCGACGCGCGTCGTCGAAGTCGGGCAGCACGCGGAACGCGGTCTCGAGGTGATCGAGCGCTCGCGGCAGGTCGCGCTCCTGCCGCAGAAGTCGCCCGAGCACGAGGTGCGCCTTCGCCTCCTTCGGGTTGTAGGCGAGCGCCCGATCGACGATCCGTCGCACGTCGGACGGCTTCGTCGACGAGTCGCCGAGCTTGTCGTACGCGGTCCCGACGAGCAGGTTCGCCAGCACGCGAGCGCTGTCGGCGTCGTCGGGCCGCACCTTCATGTACGCTTCGAGGTGCAGGATCGCGTCGTCGAGGCGCCCCTGCCCGGCCAGCGCCATCGCGTATTCCTGGCGCAACGACGGATCGGGCCGATGCGCGAGCCCCTTCTTCGCATACTCCGCGGCCTCGGCGAAACTCTCGCGATCGCGCAGGAGCCGCGACGCACCCAGCCAGGCGTCGACGCAGTCGGGTTGCGCGTCCTGGGCGAGGCGGTAGTTGCGCAGCGCCGGCAGCACACGGTCGCGCACGCGCTCCCAAGCAGCCTGAGCACAGAGGAGACCCGCGTGCCGCGGGTTCTTCTGCAGTGCAGCGCCGAGCGTCGCATCGGCGGCGCGGCCGCGCGGATCGTCTTCGGGCAGCCATCGCATGCCCAGCTCACCGGCGCGCTGCTGGAGGTCGCGGACGACCGCCGCGAGATCGCGCATCGCACCGAACGCGACGACGTCGGGGTGATCCGGAATCAGCTCCTTCGCCTGCTTCCACGCGTCCTCGGCCCCCGCGGTGTCACCCGCGAGTTGCAGCGGCTCGAACGCGGCGAGGCGTGCGGCGAGCAGCAGCGCGCGCGCCTCGGCGAGTCTCTTCTCACCGGTCTCCCGGGCGAGCTGCGCCGCGGCTGCGGCGATCGCGGCGCGCGCCTCCACCGCAGCCACGGAATAGTCCGCCTCGCGCATCGCGATCTGCACGAGGAGCTGGCGGGCGCGCAGTTCGTGCACCGGATACCGCGCAGCCTTCACGGCTGCGACGAGGTGCCGGCGCAGCGCCGCGACATCGGCCGGGCCGCGTTTCACGAGCGCATAGACGAGGTTCAGGTGCGCGACGGCGTTCTGGTCCTCGACCGCGAGGCTCGACTGCCACAGTGCCTCGTCGTCGCGGAAGTCGTGGGCGCGGGCGCCACAGACGAACGCGAGCGGCACCGCGAGGGCGGCCGCGGCCACGACGCCGCGCGGCCCCAAGACGAGCCGCGCCGCCGCCGCGATCGCGAGCGCGGCCCCGGGAATCGCGAGATACAGATATCGATCGGCGGCCGCGATCGACGATCCCGGATACGCGGTGTTGAAGGGCAGGAGCGCGACGAGGAACGCGCCGACACCGAACGCCACGAAACGCACGCGCGGCCGCACGAACCCGGCGGCGACGACGAGCGCGAGCAGCAGGGCCACCGCGGTCCCCTGCACGGCCGCCGCGCGGAAGCGCGCCATCGTGTCCACCTCCGGATAGAGCACGTTGAGACCGCTCGGCCACAGCGAGATCGCCGCGTAGTGGAGCAGCGCGCCCGGCGCCTGCGGCAACCGTTCGACGACACTGCCTGCGACCAGCGTGCCCTCGGCGGCGGCGATCGTCTGATGGTGCCACGCGATCGGCCCGACGACGGCGGCCACGACGAGTGGCAGCAGGAAGCGACGCCGTTCGCCGGGCACGACCCAGCACACGAGCAGCGCCAGGAACGGCAGCACGACCGCGGTCGGCTTTGCGTACATCGCGAGAGCGGACGCGACCACGGCACCGAACACCGGCAGCGCGCTGCCGCGGCGGCACCACGTCACGACGAACCACAGCGCCGCGAACGTGAAGAGTCCCGACAGCAGGTCCTTGCGCCCGCTGACCCACGCGACCGATTCGGCGAGCGCCGGGTGGACGAGGAACAGCGCCCCCACGACGTGCGCGACGCCGGTCCCTGCGCCGAGCGCGCGCACGAAGCGCACCAGGACGATCGCCGCGAGGCCGTGCAGCAGTATCGCGTGGAGATGCGCCCAGAACGGTGCGGCGCCCGCGAGTTGCCAGTCGAGCCACAACGACGCGTGGGCGACGGGCAGCCACGCGTTCGCGATCGGCCGCGACGGATCGAACACCGCTGCCAGCCCGTCGCGGAACACGTCGTTGCCGGCGCCGAAGAAGAACGCGTCGTCGAAGTCGAGGAACCGGGCCGGCAACGCGGCGGGCAGGTAGACGACGAGCGCGAGCGACACCATCACGATCGCCGTGTGCCACACGCGATCGCCGAACGCCGGAGGCGCGGGGCCACGCTCGCGCACCGAGGTTTCGCCGGTTCCGTTCATCGCGGGCCGAAGAGCGTACGCTGCCGACGAAGGGACGCCACTGCCCTTGCACCGCCTCGCCGCCGCGGCACGCTGTCGCGCCGTGTTCGCCGCCCGCCACCTGCGCCCCGGATCGCACGCCGTCGTCGGCGCGCTGCGCCGCCGCGGTCGCGACGTCTGGCCTCTGCACCGTCGCGGCGCCGACCTCGGGTTCGTCGTCGCGATGGACCGCACCATGCCGTCGGTCGCCGCCGCGAAGCGCCGGTGGGATCGCAGCGAGCCGGTCTTCTTGCCCGGCATCCTCGACGACGCACCCGAGTTCCACGAACGAGCGATCGACGCGTCGTTGCGGATGTTCGACCGCCTCCGGCGCGGCGGTCGTTTCCTCGACGAGGTCGAACGTCGCGTCGGCGACGATCCGGACCTGCGCTACGCCGGCAGCACGAAGGACCGCAGCGATCCGCGTGAAGTCGAGCGAGTCTTCGTCGACGCCGAGCCGGGTGGCCGGAAGGAGGCGGAGGACGTCTGGGCGAAGCTCGCATGGATCGCGAACGACGAATCCGACGCGTCGCTGCGGATCCGTTTCTCCGCGGGCAAGGAGCAACTCGAGGAGTGGATGCGCTCCACCGACCTCACCGCGAGCTGGGTCGATCGCTTCGCGCAACGCATGTTCCCCGAGTGCGCGGCGGTGCTGCGGTGCGAGCCGCTGCGGCAGATGCTCGATGCGATGATCGCGCGGCCGCACCGCCTGTCGGAGCGCATCGTCTACAACAACGCACCCGACGGCGGCGCCGTGTTCCACCACGACGCCGAGCCGGGCCAGATCGGCGTCATCTTCAGCCAGCTCGAAGGCCACACCGCGTGGCTCTCGCTGCCGAAGGAACGGCTCGCGGCGCTGGTCGTTCGGGCCGGTGCCCGCAGGACCAGACGCGCGGCGATGGAAGCGCTCGACGCCGGTTCGGACGAACGGCTGTGGCGACTGCTGAACCGCGACGCCGCGTTCTGTGCGCAGCTGGCGGCGCGCGGTGCGTTGTTCGTCCTGCGTGCCGGCGACAGCATTGCGCTGCCGTCGCAGAGCATCGACCGCGTAGCGTGGCATTCGGTGTTCGCACTCGGATCGCGGGCGAGCCTCGCGCACAGCTACGGCCTGTTCCCGCGAAGGCCCGACTACCCGATGGCTGCCGATCCGCGGCACGGCTAGAACCGCGCCGTGACCGCGCCCGACCCGTTGCTGCAGCACCTCGAACGGCTCGCCGCCGCGTACGGCAGCGACCTGCATCTGCCGGTAGCACGCGCCGAACGGGCGCCGGCTCCCGGTACCGCGGCGCCGAAGGCCCGCTCGACGGAACCGCCCCCGCCGTCGCGGCCGGCGTCCCCGCCGCCGCAGCCGACGCGCCCCGCAGCACGACCGGCCCCCTCCTCTGTCCCCGCCCCAGCCTCTGCCTCGGCGCCCGCCGCACCCGCGGCCGTCGACCCGCTGCAGGCGCTGCGCGCCGAGGTGATGCCGTGCACGCGCTGCAAGTTGCACCAAGGGCGCACGTGCGTGGTGTTCGGCGAGGGCAATCCGAAGCCGCGGGTGCTCTTCGTCGGTGAAGCGCCCGGCTTGCAGGAGGACCGGACGGGTCGGCCGTTCGTCGGTCCGTCGGGCCAGCTGCTGGACAAGATCATCGGCGGCGCGATGGGCATGGCGCGCGCCGACGTCTACATCGCGAACGTCAACAAGTGCCGGCCGCCGGACAACCGCGAACCGGAGCCCGACGAAGTCGCGGCGTGCCTGCCGTACCTCCGGCGGCAGATCGAGATCCTGAAGCCGGAGGTGATCGTGTGCCTCGGGCGCGTCGCGGCCCAGAACCTGCTCGGGACCAACGCGCCGGCGAGGGCGCTGCGCGGCCAGACCCTCGACTTCCACGGCACCCCGGTCATCGTCACCTGGCACCCCTCCTACCTGCTGCGCGACCCTTCGCACAAGCGCGAGACGTGGGACGACATCAAGCGGGTGAACCGGCTGCTCGGACTGCCCGAAGTGCCCGGAAAGCCAGGGCCGAACCATCCTTGACCCTCGCGCAAGGCCTCGCTACCGTCCGCCGACTCTCGCGTTCCGCTTCTCCCCGGATCGCGGGATTTCGTCCGGACCCGCCGCTCTCGCCGTCCTCTCAGCGCATGTCCTGTGGCATGCAGGAACGCCGTGGACTTCGAGACCGAGGCCTCTCGAACTGGCAGCCCCCCTCCTCCCGCTAGCTCGCCTATCCAGGCTCCCACAGCATGATCAAGGTTCAGACCCTGCGCTTGCGCGGCTTGTGTGCATCGTCCCTGCTGGCCCTCGCAGCGTGTTCGGGTACGCCGTCCGAGAACGTCTCGGAGTTCGACAAGAACGCCAGCGACGGCGCGCCGATGACGACTTCGGCGCCGACCACCGAACGCGGCGCCGCCCGCCCCGCGACGAATGAACGACGCGGCACGCCCGTCGACGCGAGTGCGCGGCGGCAAGGCCAGGATCCGCAGGGCCAGGGCCCGGGCGATCGCGCTGCGATCGTGCGCAAGGCCGTCGAGAACGCCCGTGCGTCGCTCGACCTTCGCCTGTTCGAAGACGCGCGCAACGAAGCCGCCTACGCGCTCGAGCTCGACAACGACAACAAGGAAGCGCGCGACATCCTGCAGCGCTGCAACCAGATCCTCGGCGACTCGCTGGGAGAAGGCGAGACCGGTCGCCAGGGTGTGACCGAGACGGTCCTGCTCGAGCGCATCAAGCTCGAGCGCGAACGTGCGATCGTCGAACGCGACATGCAGGAAGGCCGCGCGTTCATGTCGCAGGGCAACTTCGGCCGCGCGATCGACTCGTTCGAGCGCGCCGCCACGACGATGCGCTTCTCGATCTACGTGCAGGCGAACGAAACGCTGCGCAAGGAGACCGAAGCCGCACTCGCCGACGCCCGTGAGCAGAAGGCGAAGGCCGAGAAGGCCGCACTCGACAGCCTGACGATGAAGTCCCAGGCGGAGATCGACCGCATCCGCCGCGAAGGCGAGATCCAGCGCGAAGGCAAGGTCACGCGTCTGCTCGAGCAGGCGAACGTGCGCTTCCAGAACAACGACTACACCGGCTCGGTGGCCCTGGTCGACCAGGCCCTCATGCTCGACCCGGCCAACCCGGTCGCGCTCGACCTGCGCGAACTCGCGGACCGCGCACGCCACAACCAGGCGCTCGACACGAGCCGCGAACGCTGGCGCACGGAGTGGAACAAGACGTTCCTCGAGCTGCAGCACAGCCTCGTGCCGCAGACCGCTTCGGTCGTGTTCGACCCGCAGCGCTGGTCGGAAGTCGCGTCGCGCAAGCCGGCGGCGTACACGGCGGTCGACGAGATCGAGTCGCCGGACAACCAGGAAGTGCTGAAGCGCCTCAACGAGACGGTGCTCGAGCACACGTTCGCGAGCGCGACGGTGCAGGACTGGGCGGCGTACTACGGCCAGCTCACCGGCGTGACGTTCTACGTGACGCCCGAGGTCAAGGAGATGCCGGCGGAGCAGACGACGCTGACCGAGTTCCGGCTCACGCGCCGCTCGGTCGGTGACGCGCTGCGCGCGATCCAGGCGCAGACCGGCGTCGCTTACAAGGTGAAGGACGCCCTGGTGCATCTGGTGAGTCCGGCGAACGCGATCGGCACGCTGCGCCTGCAGAACTACAAGGTGCAGGACCTGGTGATGGGCGTTCGCGGCACGCCTGGCCCCAACCTCCGCCTGCAGACGCCGGGCGACGACAACCCGGTGTTCCAGCCGCCGGAAGAAGAGGCGCCGCCGACGCTGGTCGACGAGGGCCGCCTCGTGGACCTGATCAAGTCGACGGTCGCGACGGACAAGTGGGACGGCGCCCCCTTCACGATCACGCCGCAGAACGGCGTGCTCTACATCCGCGCCGACAACGACACGCACGTCGCGATCGACCACCTCCTGCGGGAACTGCGCCGCCACGTCGGCATCCAGATCGACGTCGAAGCGCGCTTCCTCACGGTCGAAGACAGCTTCCTCGAGGACGTGGGCATCGACCTGCGCGGTCTCGGGAACCAGGCTTCGCAGGGTGTCCCCGGTCGCGGCCTCGAGAAGCAGGGCGATCGCTCGAACGCCGGCTTCGACGACTTCGGCCCTCGCAACCAGCAGAACGCCGCGTCACCGGGCATCGTCGGCACGGGCACGACGCCAGGTGTTTTCTACGACAACGGTGGTGACGGCGACCTCATGGCGCGCGTCGAGAACCTCTACAACCAGACGCTCGGCGGTCGCAACGGCGGCCTGACCAACGCCGGCGGCCTGTCGCTCCAGTACGCGTTCCTCGACGACACCGAGGTCGAAGTCGTGCTGCGCGCCGTCAGCAAGCAGGAGCGCAAGGAGAACATCGATGCGCCCCGCCTGCTCGTCTACAACAACACGCAGGCGCAGATGCACTTCCTGCGGAACATCGCCTACATCAAGGATTTCGAGGTCGAGATCGCGCAGGCAGCCGCGGTGGCCAACCCGGTGGTCGGTACCGTGTTCGACGGTGTCGCGCTCGACGTGCGCCCCGTGGTGGACGCGGACATGCGCTTCATCACGATGGAGCTGAAGCCGACGGTGATGACGCTGCAGGTCCCGATCCCAACGTTCACGACGACGCTCGGCGTCGGCAACCCGATCTCGATCCAGCTGCCCGAAGTCACGCTGCAACGCGTTCGCACGACCGTCACGATGCCCGACGGCGGCACGATGATGCTCGGCGGCATGCGCCTCGTGGAGCGGCAGAACCTGCGCTCGTCGGTGCCGCTGCTGGGCAGTCTGCCCGGCCTCGGCTGGCTGTTCAGCCGCAACGGAACCTCGGTGCAGAACCGCAAGATCCTGATCCTGATCCACGCGAGCATCGTGCTGATGGACGAGCACGAGCCGACCGGCGCAGCGATCTCCGCCGCCCTGGCGAACACCGGTCGCTGAACCGCCGATCGCCAACGCGCCCGCTCGTGCCGCGCGGCCGCCTTTCCCCTCGGGAACGGCGGCCGCGGTCGTTTCCGCCCCGCGCGCCGGGCGGCGCGCAGTTGGATCGACTGAACGCTTCGCTATGCTCGCCGTTTCCCCCTCTGCAGCGCGTCCCGGAGCCCCACCGGCCGCGTTGCGCGCGGACGCGCCGCCTCCTCGAGCACGCCCGCGCGACCGATCCCACGCTGTCCCGAATCCCGGAGTCTGCCCGTGAGCTGTCGTGTCAGCCGACGTCGAGTCGGCATCAACGCCCCCCTGCTGATCCTGGCCCTCGGTTCCTTGTCCCCGCTCGCGTTCGCGCAGCAGCAGAAACTCGACCGTGAGATCGCGTTCGTGCGCGCGCTGGCCCGCGAGATGCGATTCATCGAACTCGCGAAGGCGGAAGCGGACCGCCTCGCGTCCGAGTTCCGCGGAGCCGCGGACCAGGACAAGATCGCGCAGCTCGGCGTCGAAGTGTCGTACTACGGCGCCCGCTCGCGCAGCGATCGCGCACAGCAGCGCACGCTGTTCAAGGAGGCGATCGACAAGTCGAAGGAACTCGTCGAGCGCTCTTCGGATCCCGCGGTGCAGATGGGCGCACGAGGCACTCTCGCGAACGCGTCGCAGGAGTTCGGGCAGTTCCTCATCGAAGAGCTCGAGATCGCGCGCGAGACCTCACCCGAGCGCGTGAAGGAACTCGAGGACGAAGCGGCCGAAGTCTTCAAGGTCGGGATCGACGCATGCACGAAGGTGATGGAGATCCTGAAGCCACAGATGTCGGACGACCAGAAGCGCACCGAGTACCTCGTGCTCTGGATGCGTCGCGGCGTCCTGTCGCGCGAGCGAGCGCGCGCGGTCAAGGCCGATCGGGCCGTGCTGATCCAGGCTGCGATCGACGACCTGTCGGAGATGGTGCTCGAAGCCGGCGAAGAAACGGCGCTCGGCCTGCGAGGCCTCTTCGAGATCGCGCAGTGCCGCGAGGTGGCCGGCGACATTCCCGCTGCGATCGACAGCTACAAGGGCACCACGCTCTCGATCGGCAACTCGCTGAAGCAGGCGGACGAACTCGGCCTGTCCGGCGAAATGGCGGCCTTCCTGTTCGAGATGATGCAGGAAGTCTACGTGCACACCGGCGAAGTCATGATCAAGGAGGGTGCTCCGGGCACCGCCGATCTCTTCGCCCAGTTCCGGAAGGACATGGAGGCGTTCGGCGAGAAGGGCAAGGACATCTTCGACGTCGTCAGCGACGAGCACGGCCACCTCATGCTGCTCGCCGAGAGCCGCTTCCTCGCCGAGTCGGGCGACCCGAAGAAGGTCGCCGCCGCGCTCGCGATGACGCAGCGCATCAACGACAAGCACCCGGCGGACTTCGTCGGTGTGAAGGCGAAGGCGGCGCTGCGCGACATCCTCGCTGCGCAGAGCTCACTGGTCTCCGGCAAGCTGCTCTTCGAGATCGGCAAGGGCGAGTTCCAGAACAAGAACTACGAGGAAGCCGTCAAGGGCTTGCGCCGCGCGATCGGCGCGCTGACGCCGGAGGAGCAGAAGGCGATCGGACTCGAGGCATACCAGATGCTCGGTCAGGCGTTCGGTGCGAGCGGCCGGAGCCTCGAGAGCGTGCTCGCCCTGTCGGCAGGCCTCGAGCAGTTCGGCAAGGACGACAAGGAGAGGGCCGCTGACGTCGCGGACGTGCTCGACCGCGCCATCACGGCGCTGAAGCGCCAGTCCAAGAACGACGCCTTCTTCACTCCCACGATCGACGCTGCGAGCCGCCTCGTCGGCGACTACGGCGGCTCTTCCGTCGGCAGCAAGCTGTTCTGGAAGTCCGCGACCGATCAGTTCGCGGAGAAGAAGTTCGTCGAAGCGATCGCGGAGTACAAGAAGATCACGCCGGACTTCCTGTTCTACGAGCAGGCCCAGGTGCGCATCGCGAAGGCGTACTGCAACCTCGGCGACTTCGACAGTGCGCGCAAGGTGCTCGCCGACTATTCGGCGTGGGCAACGGCGAACGCGCTCGATCCCAAGGACACCGGCAAGGCGCAGGTGCGCGAAGTGTCCGCCGCCGAAGCGGAGTACACGCAGGTCACGATGGCCTACTTCGACGCCCGCGGGAACGACGAACTCAAGCGCACGAAGGACCTCACGAAGTACCCCACCGCGATCGAGCGGGCGCGCGGCTTCGTGACCAACTTCGCCAAGGGCGGCGAGTCGAACATCCCGGTCGTGCTCGAGTACCTCGGCCGCATGCACTGCGACCTCGGGCAACTCGACCGCGCCGAGGAGGCCTACGCGCAGCTCAAGGAGAAGGATCCGACGCGGGCTTCGCGCCTCGCGACCGAGATCTTCCGCGAGTACCAGAACCAGGTGAAGTCACTGGTCGCGGAAGTGGACAAGGCGATCAAGGAGGACAAGGGCGACGCCGCGATCAACACCGCGACCACCGCTGCCAACGCGATGCGCACGAAGCTGGTCGCGCTCGGCAGCGACTACATCGGGGCCTCGCCGAAGCCTCAGCTCGCCGTGCTGATCGGCACGATGCTCGAATACGAGCAGCTCGGCGAGTGGAAGCGCGTCGACGAAGTCGCGCAGAAGACCCTGTCGCTCTACGGCGACGAGAAGACGAAGGCCGTGAAGGACGCCGTCGACCTGCTGGTCCGCCCGAAGATCGGCGAGGCGTTGCTCCAGCAGCAACGCTTCCAGGACGCCTACACCATGCTGATCGAGGCCGAGAAGGCCAATCCCACGCAATGGGAGATCAAGCGCCAGATCTGCCGCGCGCTCGGCGGCTGGTTCGAGTTCAGCAAGACCGGCGCCCCGACCAAGGTCCCCGGCCTCGATCGCCCGGCCGAGGCCTACCAGAAGTACTACGGCGAGTACCGCACCTGGGGCGAACGCAAGGAAGTCGCGAAGTACAGCCTCGACTGGTACCGCTTCCAGTGGGAGTCCTACTGGTTCGCCAGGCAGGCCGCCGCGAAGGACAGCAAGTTCAAGGACATCGCGGACAAGTTCTATCGCATCGCCCGCGCGACCGACGACTTTGCGACCCTGAAGAGCCACGGCGCCGAGGGACTCAACCTCTACAAGTACTTCCAGATCAACCGCTGAGAGCCTGAGACGAACCGACCACGATGCGCATCCTCCCCATCCTGTTCGCAGCAGCAACGCTCGCTGCTTCCGCCGTCGCCCAGACTCCGAAGATCAACGACGCGATCCTCAAGAAGGACGGCTCGCGCGTACGCGGCCTCGAGATCACCGAGTTCCTGCTCACCGGCGTGCGCGGCAAACGCGGCGCCGACCCGTTCGAGGTGCCAGCACACCTCGTCGCGGCGATCGAGTGGAGCAACCTGCCGGACGCCTTCATCAGCGGCCGCGCTTCGATGGAGCGCGGCGACTTCCGCACGGCGACGCAGATGTTCGGCGAGGCGATCAACCAGACCGAGCGCCCGCTCGTGAAGGCCGACGCCGAGTTCTTCCTCATCAAGTCGGCGGTCAGCGCGATCGGCGCCGACAAGGGCGCGGCCGCGACCGCCGCGGCGCGGGCGAAGTCCTGGATCGCCGCGAATGCGAACCACTGGCGCACGCCCGAAGCGCTGTTCCTCGCCGGCCGCGCCGAACGACTCGCCGGCACGGGCGGCGCCGCCGCGACCACGCTGCGCGAGCTCGACGACCGCGCGCTCCGCGAAGGCTTCGGCGCGATCTGGAGCGCCCGCGCGAAGTCCGAACTCGCGCTCACGCTTCTCGCCGACGGCAAGACCTCGGAAGCGCGCAGCGCGTTCCAGGCAGCGAGCTCCGCGGTCGACTCCGCGCTGACGACGCCGTCGCCCGACGATGCGGAGCTGAAGGTCCTGAAGACGCAGGCGCGCGTCGGCGAGGGCGAGACGTTCCTCGGTGAGAAGGAGTTCGCGAAGGCGGAGAGCTTCTTCCGCGGCCTCACGACCGGCAACGAGCCCGCGCTCGTCGCCGCGGGCCACGCGGGCGAGGGCCAGGCCATCTTCCTGGCCGCCGGCCCGAACGGTTCGCCAAACGACATCCGCCGGGCCCAGGTCTGCTTCGCGAAGGCCTCCGTCACCGACATCGCGAGCGGCGAAGCGAGCGCCAAGGCGAACTACTACCTCGGCCGCTGCCTCACCGCACTCGGCGCGGAGCGCGAAGGGGACACGTGGAAGGAGCGCGCAACGGCCTACTTCCAGATCGTCGTCACGAGCTACCCGTCGTCGCCCTGGGCCACCGAAGCGCGCCTGGAGTTGGCGAAGTGAGCCGCGCGCACGCCACCGCAACCCCCGTCAGTTTCTGCCGATCGGCCCTTTCGCACCCGTCGCCGGTCGAGCAGACTTCCCGCCCCCTTTCCGATCCGCCCCTCTCCCCCTCCGAACGAGACTCAGTCCCAGGAGTCCCCGCTCCATGAACCTCAAGAACGCGTCTGTTTCCCGGATTCTCGCTGTCGCCGCGCCATTGCTGCTGGCCTCGAGCCTGCTCGCACAGGACCCGGCCGCGGAGAGCACGAGCACGATTTCCGAAGTCTTCGCGTACAAGAATGCCGGCCTCGTCGGCTACCTCATCGTCGCGATGTCGGTCGTGGCGCTCGCGCTGATCATCGAGAACTTCATGTCGATCAAGCGCGAGAAGCTCGCGCCGCCGGACGTGCTCGACGAGCTCGAGGCGTTGTTCGACGGCGAGAACTTCCAGGAAGCCGTCGAGCTGTGCGAACAGGAGAAGACGTACCTGACGAACGTCGTCGGCGCCGGCTTGTCCAAGCTCGGCCACTCGTTCGAGACGATGCAGACGTCGCTGCGTGAAATGCAGACCGAGGAGTCGGTGAAGCTGTTCCAGAAGATCGGCTGGCTGTCGCTGATCTCCGCACTCGCGCCGATGATGGGTCTGTTCGGCACGGTGACGGGCATGTTCGTCACGTTCAGCGCGATCGCGGCCGCAGGCGGTTCGGTCAGCCCGGCGCAGCTCGCGGGCGGCATCAAGATGGCGCTCATCACGACGATCTTCGGCCTCACGGTCGCGATCCCCGTCGGTGTCGCCTTCTACACGCTGCGCAACCGCGTCATCAAGGCGTCGACCGAGATCAATGCGATCTCGGAAGACCTGTTCGAGCGGTTCCGCGGCAAGTGAGCGGCGCCCCTTCCCCGTGACCTCGGCGCCGCCGTTCGCGGCGGCCCACAGCCGGAGAAACGAACCCCATGGATATGAGCAAGCTGGTCCAGCAGAACGTCGAGATGGACATGACGCCCATGATCGACTGCGTGTTCCTGCTGATGATCTTCTTCGTCCTGGTCATCGACCTGAGCCAGAAGAACCTCGAGGACCTGATCCTGCCGCGTGCCGTGTTCCAGGAGGCCGACGACAAGCCGGCCGAGAACCGGCCGATCATCAACGTGCTGCAGGACGGAACGGTGGTCTACAACAAGGAAGTCTTCTACGACCCCAAGAAGCACGGCAAGAACTACGCGCCGATCAAGCAGCTGCTGCTCGACATCCGGAAGCTCGGCCTCTTCAACAAGACCCTCCACCTGAAGGACGAGAAGGTCGGGTCGAAGATGGTTCCCCTGGTCGACGAGCCGATCCTGATCCGCGCCGACAAGTGGACCGAGTGGCACTACATCGGCGAGATCATGAAGCAGTGCAGTCAGCCCGAAATCGCGTTCTGGAAGGTCGAGCTCGCGCTCTCCGAACAGGACAAGGAAACGGGCGAGAAGAATCCTGACAAGGGAGGCCAGAAGTGAGCGCGCTCGACGACGCCCAGGAAGAAGTGAAGCCGGACATGACGCCGATGATCGACGTCGTGTTCTTGATGATCATCTTCTTCATCTGCATCGACTTCAAAGTGCTGGAGTCGAAGCTCCCCGCCTACCTGCCGAAGGACAAGGGCAGCCAGACCGACGTCGTGGAACCGCAGGAACAGCTGTCGGTGAAGATCCACGTCGAGCAGGCCGGCACGCCCGAGTACAAGCACGGCGGGGCGAACCAGGTCAACCCCAACACGGGCCGCGCGTACCGCTTCTCGCTCGTCGGCCACAAGGTGAAGTGGGAAGTCGGCCCGAAGCCGCTCTACAACCTGGCCGACGTCGATGCGGAGCTGAAGCGCATCGCGACCAACCCGGCGAGCATGGTCCCAGACAAGGAGACCGGCGGCCGCAAGCTCATGGGGTGCGTCATCGAGGCCTACCCAGGCACCTACTACGAGGACGTCGCCAAGACCGCGGACGCCTGCAAGAACGCGGGCTTCCAGGAGATCAACTTCGGCGGCGGCCTCGGCGCCAAATAGCCGATCGCCGCGACGCGGCATGCCCCCCGGCCCGCCCAGGTCCTCGCGACCCGGGCGGGCCGGGTCGCTTCCGGGCCCCGTATTCCGCGGCCCGCGGCGGCAAGAAACCGCTGGCGCATCCTCGCGAACGTGGCTACGTTCCGGCCCTTGCCGCCGGCGCCACGCCCTGTCGCCGACGGTGACTGCTCTCGTGCTTCGGCAAGTCCCTCTCGATTGGTTCCGATTCCGAGCGTCCCCCGAATCGGCGACGGTCTGCCACCGTCGAAGTCGTCCGCCAATCGCTTGTCGAGTCGCGAGGCGAGCAAACGCCCTCCCGTTGCTCCAAAGAACTCTCGTAACGCACCGAGCGTGACCCGATGGCTCTCGAACAAAGGCCCCTTCTCGCCGCATCCCTGACCGCCGCAGTTCTCGGCGCCGCCTGCTCGACTCCGAACGAAGCGTCGAACGACACGGCCGCGGCACCGCCGGTCGCGGCGCCGCGGACCGCCCCCGCGGAACGCGCTCAGGAGCCGGCCTCGCAGTCGCCGCAGGATCGCGTCCGCGACCAGCGTCGCGACGCGCTCGTCGCGAAGTACATCGAGAACGCGGAAGGCCTGCGCAGCAAGGGCCAGCTCGAAGCGGCGCGCAGCGAACTCATCCGCGCCAAAGACCTGTCGCCGACGAACGAACAGGTGCGGAGCCTGCTCGCTTCCGTGCAGGCCGAACTGGGCGAACCCGCCGGGCGCGTGGTCACGTTCACCGACGAACAGCGCCAGCTGCAACACATCGGCGAGGAACGCGCACGGGCCGACGTTCAGGCGCGCCTCCAGAAGGCGGAGAAGCAGGTCGCCGACAAGAACTACAGCGGTGCGATCGAGGAGCTGCGGCAGGCCGACCTGCTGATCCGCGTCCGCGACAACACCGACTGGGCCGACCTTCCAGGGCGCGTGGCGACGGCGAAGGCGAACGCCGAGAAGATGCTCGACGAGCAGCAACGGCAGAGCCAGGCGCAGAAGGACGCGGAACTCGCGGAGCGGATCCGCGCCGACTACGCGGAGAAGGAAGCCCGCCGCCGCGCGCAGGTCGCCGGTCTCCTGCAGGAGTCCCAGGTCGCGTTCGAACGCCGCCAGTTCTCGCGTGCGCAGGAGCTGTCGGCGCGCGCGATGCAGGTCGATCCGGGCAACCAGGTCGCGGTCGACATGCACAACGCGTCGGTGAAGGCCGCGCGGGAGAAGCAGAACGAGACGTGGATCGCCGAACGCAGCAAGGCGCTGCGCGCGATGCTCGAGACGGCCGACGAACTGAAGGTTCCGCAGACCAACGTCCTCGAGATGGACATGGCGGTCTGGCAGCGCGCGCAAGGCCGTTCGCTCGCCGCGAACGGCAGCAGCGTGATGGACCCGCAGGACCAGGCCGTGTGGGACAAGGTGCGGACCGAACCCGTCGGCAAGCTCTCCTACACCGAGGAAACGGGCGACTTCCTCGAAGTCGTCAAGAACCTCAACCTGATCACCGGCGTGCAGATCATCACCACGCCGGAAGCGCGCACGATCATCAGCGGGGAGAGCCTCAAGGTCGTCATCGAGCTCGCCGGCTCGATCACGCTCGAGAACTTCCTGAAGCACATGGTCGAGCGGAGCCAGAACCTCGCCTGGACGGTGAAGAACGGCGTCGTCGTGATCGGCAACAAGTCGCAGGCCGCCGGCACGATCCAACACGAGATCTACTCGGTCAAAGACCTGATCTTCAAGCGCACCGAGTTCCTCCCGCCGCGCATCGCCGGCATCCCCGGTGAAGACGGCGAGGACACGCCGCGCACGGGCAGCGAAGGGGACGAGAAGAAGGCGGGCGTCGAACTCGCCGACCTCGTCGACAACATCAAGAACGCCACCGATCCGAAGTACTGGGACACGGAAGGCGTGGGCATCCAGGGCGAGGACCAGGGCTTCCTTTCGGTTCGCGCCAGTCCGGACATGCAGGCGCTCGTGCGCCGCCGCCTCGCGGACATGCGGAACTTCCAGACGCCGATCGTGACGATCGACTCGAAGTTCCTGACCATCTCGCGCAACTTCCTCATGGAGATCGGTGTCGACTTCCGCGGCCTCGGCGGCTCGGGGAACAAGGGCGACGTCGCGACCCTCGAGGACCTCACCAACGGCCTCGACGACAACTCGTCGCGCGGCCTCGACAACGGCGGGACCGGTGACCCGGCGGCCAACCCGCTCGCGGGCGCCTTCTTCAACGACGGCGGCGACGGCGACATCCGCGCCCGCTCCGAGAACTTCTTCACGAGCGATCTCGGCCGCGTGCTCACTCCGTCCGGCGGCCTGACCGCGGGCATCACGCTCCTCGACGACACGCAGCTGAACATGATCCTGCGCGCCGTCGAGAAGAAGCAGGACGCCGAGGTGATGAACAGCCAGATCCTGTCGGTGCTGAACCGCGAACGCGGCCACGTCGCGGTCATCAACCAGACCGCGTATGTCCGCGACTTCGACGTCGAAGTCGCGCAGGCGGCGTTCATCGCCGACCCGAAGATCGACGTGATCCAGGACGGCATCGTTCTCGACGTGCAGCCGGTGATCCAGCACGACCGCCGCTACATCGTCCTGAACCTGAACCCGACGGTGTCCGAGCTCCAGCGCCCGATCCCGACGTTCACGACGTCGCTCGCCGGTTCGACGCTTCCGGTGACACTCCAGTTGCCGAACATCACCGTGACGAACTTCTCGACCACGGCCAAGGTGCCGGACGGCGGCACCGTGCTGCTGGGTGGCCTGCGGCAGGTGCTGACGAAGGAGCGGCGCGCCGAGGTGCCGATCTTCGCCCGGCTGCCGCTCATCTCCTTCCTCTTCAAGCAGGAAGGCACCGCGGACGAGAACCGCAGCCTGATGGTGATGGTGAACGCGCGCATCACCGACGTGCGCGAGGATTGAGCCACCCCGCCCCACGGGCGGCGTGACTCATCGATCCCGGGAGCTGTCGCGCCGCAGGGCAACTCCACCAGCGAACGTCGCTCGGCGCCCGGAGAAGGGCATTGCGCCGGCGGAGCCAAGCAGCGGACGCTTGCGGGCCCAGCAGCGATGGCGGACAACTGAAGGCGTGACGAAGGCCCTCGACGCGATCTTCTTCGACATCGACGACACGATGTTCTCGACATCGGTGTTCGCCGACCAGGCGCGTCGCGCCGCCGTCGATGCCATGGTCCGGGCAGGCCTGCGGGCCGATCGCGCCGACGCGATGCGAGAACTCGAAGAAGTGATCGCCGAGTTCTCGAGCAACTACGGCGGACACTTCGACAAGGTCATCGACCGCCTCGGTCCGGAGTCGGTCGCCGGCCACAACCGCGCCGTCATCGTCGCCGCCGGGGTCGTCGCGTACCACGCGACGAAGTGGCGCGAACTGAAGGTCTACGACGACGTCTACGAAGTGCTGAAGTGGCTCGCGTCGACGCCGCTCGTGCGCGGCATCATCTCGGCTGGCATCACGATCAAGCAGGCAGAGAAGCTCGTGCGCCTCGAAGTGCTCGAGTTCCTGACGCCGTCCGCGATCTTCTTCACCGACCAGGTCGGTTTCAGCAAGCCGAACCCGAAGCTCTACCGGCGCGTCCTGCAGCGCATGAGCCTGCTCCCCGAGCGTTGCCTCTATGTCGGCGACAACCCCACTCACGACATCGACCCCTGCGTCCGCGAGGGCTGGATGACCGCACGCATCCGTCGCAGCGGCCGCCACTCGACCGAAGAGGGCCTCACCCGGCCCACCTACGAGATCCGGGACTTCCTGGACCTGCGCGAGATCCTGC
>JAEUHQ010000222.1 GCA_016794565.1 Planctomycetota bacterium
GGTGAGCCAGGCAGAGGCCGACGCACAGATCGCGACGGACACGGACCTGACGCCCGGCTGCCTCGGCTTCTCGTACGGCGCGTTCCGCCAGTTCCCCGGCGTGTGGACGAACGCGGTCGACGGCGTGAAGTGGAAGGCCGGGCTGTTCGGCGCGGGCCACGCGAACGGCGTCGTCGGTCACACGCGGGCGGAGGCCCAGGGGAACCACGGCGCCGCCTACGCGTGGCGCAACGGCAGCTTCCAGTTCCTCGGGTTCCCGATGGGGATGAGCACCAACTTCCCGCCCTACCAGCGTGGCGCAACCGGTCACGCTCTCGCGGTGGGGGACGTGAACGCGGACGGCATCGACGAGATCTGCGACAAGCGTGTGGACACGCCGCGGTTCGCGAACGGTGCGTGGTCGCTCGATCTCCGGTGGAGCCTCATGTCGATGCGATCGTACGGACCGTCGCTCTTCACCGCGGCGACGAACAACAACATGCACTGGGACGACATCGCCATCGGGGACTTCGTCGATGCGCATCTCGACGGACAGGGGCACCTGATCCCGATGCCCGGCGTGGAAGTCGTCGCGACGGCCGACGATCGCTCGCCGCAGGGGGACCGGCTCGACTGGCATGGACCGGCCCTGTGGAACGGAGTCATGGGCCACGACTTCGCGTCCTTGCTCGCGACTCCGCAGCGCACGGCGCGCAGCCCGCTGCGTTTCGTCAACACGGCCGGCAGCACGAACCACGACGGCGAGCAGTACCCATTCCCGTCGTTCGCGTCGTGGTCGCAGCCCCACGCGACGAGCCAGTGGGCCGACGTGGCCGCGTTGCTCGCCGGATCCGGGAGCACTCCCGCGACGGTGAACCAGGCCAACCCGGACCTGCAACTCGTCTACTTCGGCAACCTCATCGCGGACCAGCCCGGCTTCGAACTCGGCGGGAACTTCAAGAACGGGCAGGCCTACTCCTACCAGTCGCAGGGACCGTTCTTCCTGTTCGGCTCGTCGCCGCATCTCCCCGCACTGGCGTGGGGCTTCGACGGCGACACGGGGCCGCTGCCCGGCGTTCCGTCCCGCTACGTCGCGGACATCGTGGGGGATCGCTCCGCTCAGGAGATCCTGAACACGTTCAGTCAGCCGTCGACTCTCACCGGGTTCGTCGGCAACGGTTCGACGCCCGGGCAGCCGCGATACCGTGCGAGTCGACTGCTGACGCTGGGCTACGCGCACAGCCAGGCGTTCGCGGCCGACATCCTCGGCGACGGTGCGGAGGAGGTGTTCCAGATCTACTTCGGTACGTGGCCGTCGGTGCGGATCACGAAGGGTCTGGGTTCGGCTCGAACACACGCGTCTCCGAATGCCTATGCCGAACCGTTCCTCGATGCGCTTCGGCAGAACCCGATCGACTTCGAACGACTCGACGGCCTCCGCTTCGTGAGTCGCCACCTGATCCACGGTCGCACCGGCGTGCCCTACGGCGTTCCGCTGGACGACGCGATCGATCCGACGGCGGGCCCGCTGTTCGGCCACGTCCTGGTGCCCGAAGGCGGCAACCCGCTGCTGTCGACCACCGGGTCGCGCTACACGGTGCAACTGCTGACGCCTCTGCCGGCGGGCCTCACGGGCACCTTCCTGCCGGGCAACGCGGCGCAGCGGCGACACAAGGGCGTCTTCCTGTTGCACGGCACTCCGATGGAGGCGTGCTGGCGCGAGCTCGAGTTCCGCATCGTGGACAACGCGACGAACGCGCAAGCGACGGTGTTGCGCTGGCTCCACGTCGCCGCGGGCCCGGGGGCGATGCCGGACACGGCTCCGCGCATCGAAGCGGTGCGGACGTCCCGATCGGTGCTCACGAGTCACGCGGACTACCTGATGGACTTCTACGTGACGGTCCGCGATGCCGACGGCGACTTCGGCGGCAAGCTGCTCGTCGAGGAACCCGACTTCGGCGCGTCGTGGATCGTGCACGCGGTGCCGACCGGAGCCCACGATCGCTTCAAGTTCGATCTCGACATCAGTGCACTGTCGGGCCGTCCGTCCGGCACGGTCTTCCACCTGACGCTGCAGGCGTTCGACGGAGCCGGCAACAAGAGCACGATCTGGCCGTGGATGACCGTGCCGGGGCAGAGTGGGAAGAGGGCGCACTGGTCCACCGCGCCGGCCGGCACGGCTCCCCTGCGCATCGCGGAAGTGGAACTGCCGGCGCACGACATCGTGCCCGCGGAGGCGTTCGCACAGTCGACCGGCACGCAGACGATCCGGGCGTACGTCGAGGGGCCCCTGCAGGCCGGCAGCCAGGTGAAGGGCACGGCCAAGATCGTGCACGTGATCACCGGCGTCGAAATGGCCGAGGTGTCACTGCAGCAGGTGTCGGCCGCACCGTGGATCGTCGAAGGCACGTTCCATGCGCCCGAGTGCTGGCTCGGCAGCGGTCAGTACGTCGTGCACGTGATGGCGTCCGACAGCAGCACCGCGATGTCCTCCGAATGGTGGCCGCGCCTGCTGGTGAAGTAGCGCGCTTGCCATCTCTGCGCACCGGCGTTGTCATGAGCCGGTGCAAGAGATCACGCTGACTGCGGCGGAGGCCGGCCAACGGCTCGATCGCTACCTGCGCAAGCTGCTGGCGACCGTGCCCCTCGGCGCGATCTTCCGGATGCTGCGCCACGGCGACATCCGCGTCGACGGCAAGAAGGTCGGCGGCGATCTCCGTCTCGCGGCCGGGATGAAGGTCACGCTCCGGGTGCCCGACAGCGACGTGAGGAAGGCGCCGGCCGAGCCGTCTCCAGCGGCGACGTCGGACGACCCTCTGGATGCGTTGCATCCGCACGAACTCGCGAGGTCGGCGGGAACCGCGCCAGGCAGGCTCCAGCCGCGCGTGGTGTGGAAGGACGACCACATCCTCGTGGTCGGCAAGCCGGCGGGCCTCGCGATGCATCCCGGCACGAAGCAGGAACACACGCTCGTCGGCTGGCTCGCGACGCAGCGCGTCGGGGTGCGCACCGCGACGTTCGCGCCGGCGCCGGCGCACCGCATCGACCGCGGCACGTCGGGCCTCGTGGTGATCGGTCTCACGCCCGACGCGCTGCGATTGCTGACGGCCGCCTTCCGCAACGGCGAGGTCGAGAAGGTCTACTTCGCGGTCGTGCACGGCGTGCCCGAGCGCCGCCAAGGCAGCGTCATCGCGTCGTTGTGGCAGGATCCGGACGCGGACTCGCGCGAGGCCAAGGTGGTCGTCGACGCACGCGGTGCGGCGGCGCGCACCGACTACGAGGTCACGAAGCACAACGAGAGGATGGCGCTCCTGCGCGTCGTGCCGCACTCGGGGCGTCAGCACCAGATCCGCGCGCACCTCGCGCATCTCGGGCACCCGATCGTGGGGGATCACCGCTACGGCTCCGTGGCGGAGGTCGGCGCGGGCTTCCTGCTGCATGCCGGCGAGATCGCGTTCCCGCACCCGGAGACCGGTCGCATCGCGCGCTACGCCGATCCGATCCCGCGCGAGTTCCTGCGGCTGTTCGATCGCGAGTGATGCGAAGGCGCCGCGCGCCGGGTACACCCCGACGCCCATGCCGAGCAAGGTGCCAACATCGGAACGCGAACGCCTCCACCAAGACGCCGCGCGTGAGCGCAACTGGTCGCGCTTCGGGCCGTACCTCGCCGAGCGGCAGTGGGGCACCGTGCGCGAGGACTACAGCGCCGACGGCAACTGCTGGAGCTACTTTCCGCACGACCACGCGCGGAGCCGCGCCTACCGGTGGGGCGAGGACGGACTGCTCGGGATCACCGACCGCCAGTGCCGGCTGTGCTTCTGCTTCGCCCTGTGGAACGGCAAGGACGCGTTCCTGAAGGAGCGGCTGTTCGGGCTCACGGGACCCGAGGGCAACCACGGCGAGGACGTGAAGGAGGAGTACTTCTACCTCGATGCCCTGCCGACCGCGTCCTTCCTGCGCGGGCTCTACAAGTACCCGCAGGCGGCGTTCCCGTACGACCGCCTGGTCGAGGAGAACCGCGGGCGCGGCCGCGACGCCGGCGAATTCGAGCTCGCGGACACCGGCGTGTTCGCGGACGGCCGCTACTTCGACGTGTTCGCGACCTACGCGAAGGCGGACGCCGACGACATCCTGATCGAACTCACCGTGCACAACCGCGGCGCCGCGGCCGCCGTGCTGCACGTGCTGCCGCAGCTCTGGTTCCGCAACACGTGGGCGTGGGGGCGCAGCGGGGAGGGTTATTGGCCGCGCGGCGTGATCGTGCCCGACGGCGACTGCCGCGTGATCGCGAACGGCGCCGACCTGCCGTCGATGGCGCTCGAACTCGGCGGTGTCGAGAACGGCAAGTGCCGCGGCATCCTCGCGACGGAGAACGAGACGAACACGCGGCGCCTCTACGGCTCGGGCGATCCGTTGTCGTTCACGAAGGACGCGTTCCACGAGCACGTCGTGAAGGGCAATACGATCGCGTGCAAACCGGCTCGCAGCGGCAGCAAGGTGGCGTTCCATTGCGTGCTCGACGTGCCGGCCCGCGGCGAGGCGAAGGTCCGGTTGCGGTTGCGCGCCGCGGCGTTGCACGACACGAAGCCGTTCGGCAAGGCCTTCGACACCGTGCTCGCGGCGCGCGCCCGCGAAGCGGACGCGTTCTACGACGAGGTCATCGGCGCGCACGTCGACGCCGAGGCGAAGGCGATCCAGCGGCAGGCATACGCCGGCCTGATCTGGAGCAAGCAGTTCTACCACCTCGACGTGCGCACCTGGCTCGCGGGCGATCCCGCGCAACCGGCACCGCCGAAGGAGCGCCGCAGCGGGCGCAACGCCGACTTCGGGCACCTCTACAACCGCGACGTGCTGTCGATGCCGGACAAGTGGGAGTACCCGTGGTACGCGGCGTGGGACCTCGCCTTCCACACGATTCCGTTCGCCAAGGTCGACCCCGACTTCAGCAAGCACCAGCTGCTGCTGCTCCTCCGCGAGTGGTACATGGCGCCGAACGGGCAGATCCCTGCGTACGAGTTCGGGTTCCAGGACGTGAATCCCCCGGTGCACGCGTGGGCTTGCTGGCGCGTCTACAAGATGACCGGTTCGCGCGGCCACCGCGACCGCGTGTTCCTGGCGCGTGCCTTCCACAAGCTGCTGCTGAACTTCACGTGGTGGGTCAACCGGAAGGACCTGACCGGCAAGCACGTGTTCGGCGGCGGCTTCCTCGGGCTCGACAACATCGGCGTGTTCGACCGGAGCCAGCCGCTGCCGACCGGCGGCCAGCTCGAGCAGGCCGACGGCACTGCATGGATGGCGTTCTACTGCGCGACGATGCTGAGCATCGCGATCGAACTCGCGTGCCACGATCCCGCGTACGAGGACGTGGCGTCGAAGTTCTTCGAGCACTTCGTCGCGATCACGCACGCGATGAACACGCTCGGCGGCAGCGGGCTGTGGGACAAGCAGGACGGCTTCTACTACGACCAGATCCACCTCGGCGGCGACCGCAGCGAACGCCTGCGCATCCGTTCGCTGGTGGGCTTGATCCCGCTGTGCGCGGTCGAAGTGCTGCCGCTGGCGACGATTCGCCGGCTGCACGGGTTCGACAAGCGGCTGCGTTGGTTCCTCGCGAACGAACACGACCTCGCGCAGCACGTGAGCTTCGGCGGCTTCGGCGACGAGACCTCGGCGCTGCTCGCGATCCCGTCGCGCGACCAGCTCGAGCGCGTGCTCGGGTACCTGCTCGACGAACGCGAGTTCCTGTCGCCGTTCGGCGTGCGGTCGCTCTCCGCCGTGCACCGCGAGAAGCCGTTCGTGTTCACCGTCGACCGCCAGCAGTACCGCGTCGACTACACGCCGGGGGAGAGCACGACCGCGATGTTCGGCGGCAACAGCAACTGGCGCGGCCCGATCTGGCTGCCGCTGAACTACCTGCTGATCGAGGCGATCGAGCGCTACGGGCGATTCTACGGCGACGGGCTGAAGGTCGAGTGCCCGACCGGGTCCGGGCGTCTGTGCACGCTGCAGCAGGTGGCCGACGAACTGTCGCAACGGCTCACGCGCATCTTCCGCCGCGGCGACGACGGCAACCGCCCGTTCGCCGGCGGCGACCGGCGCTTCGCCGACGATCCGCACTGGCGCGACCTCGTGCTGTTCCACGAGTACTTCCACGGCGACACCGGGCGCGGCTGCGGCGCGTCGCACCAGACCGGATGGACCGCACTCGTCACGCGCTGCTTCGGCGAGAAGCGCGGCGACGCGGCGCACGACGCCTGACGACCCGCGCTACCGCCGCTGGTTCTGTTCGTTCTTCAGCTGATCCGCGTGGCGGGCGTCGAGGTCCGCGAGCATCTGGACGAGCGCCTGCGAGTCGATCGGTACCGTGACGGTCCGCGGCGCCGCACTGTCCGCCTCGAGCTCGAACGTGCCGAGCGACAGCGATGCCTGGGCAGTGCGTTCGCTCGACGTCGCGTGGGCACGCAGCACGATTTCGTACTTGCCGCTCTTCATGATCGGAACCTCGACGGTGTCGCTGGCGCCGAGCCACGCGCCGCTGCTCTTGCCGAGGTCCCAGCGCGCGAAGCCGAAGCGTTCGCCGGAGCGCTGGTCGGTGCCCTGCAGCGACTCGGGCATGCCGGTCGCCTCGGTGAGGATCACGGAGACACGGACTCGGCGCGTCGGGCCGCAGAGAGCGCGCGCGCCGGGCACCTCGACGATCGCCGGGCGGAGGACCTGGAGCACGATGTCGTGGTCGCCGGGGCCGAGCGTGGTGCGTTGCGGCGCGATGCCGCGCCCGAAGAACGTCACTTCCGCCACCGCCGCGGGCGAGAGGATCTCCGCGCGCCCGCTCCGCCAGCGGAAGGCGGCTTCGACGGGGCGCCCGTCGTCGTTCTCCGTGCGTACGAGGATCGGCCCTTCGACGGCGATCGGGATCCCCCGCGGGTCGACCGCGCGCAGCCGGTAGCGTTGGATCGCCTGGCGCAGGTCGATCTCGTCGAGTCGGCGGTCCGCGGTGTCGCCGGGAACCACGAACACGTCGGGAATCGTGAGCAGCGGCTTCGCGACGTTGCGCAGCGTCACGATCGCGTCGTAGCGACCGGGGCGCAGGGGCTCGACGCGGAAGCGGCCGCCGGCTCGCCGCGCGAGATCCGTGCGGCGCGTCTCGCGTTCGCGCAGCGTCTCGTCGAACGGCTGCAGCACGAGGGAGGCGGCGCCGTCCGGGATCCAGTCGGGCAGGATCGCGCGCCCGCGCACGATGCCGCATCGCAGGATGCAGACCCGCAGCCGCTGGCCCGCGGTCTGCAACGGCACGCTGTCGGCGAAGTGCAGGTCGGTGTCCGCCCGCACGCGCAGCGTGACGGGCGGCATGGGGCCGAAGAACGTGAAGGACCCGTCGGGCCCGCTCCGTGTGACCTGGTGCGGCACGTCGCGCCACGGCGGCGGAGCATCCGGCGGGGAACCCGGCGCGGGCACTGCGAGGCGCTGGATGCGCACGTCGGCGTTCGCGACCGGTTCGCCGCGGTCGTCGACGACGAGGCCTTCCGCGAGCAGCGGCAGGTCGGTCAGCACGATGTCGCCGAGCTCGACGCGGTGCCCGGCTTCGAGATCGGGGACGCGGACCCGCGCGCCGAGCTCGCGCCTCGGCTGGTCGCCGTTCGTTGCGGCCGAGTGCCGGACCTCGAATGCGAAGTCGCGCGCGCCCGGGCGGCCCGCGAGCACGATGTCGAAGCGCCCGTCGGCGATCGGGTGCAGCACGACGCGTGGTCCGTCGTTCTCGCCGCGCACCAGCACGGCGGGGATCGCGGCCGCGCCGACGGGAGTGCCGTCGGCCAGCAGCAGCCGGCCGGCGACGACGACCTGGTGCGGCGCCGGGGCCAGCAGTCGGCGCGAGTTCGTTCCCGCGGTGCCTGGCCCCGCGACGACGGCGAACGCTGCGCGGCGGTCGTGGTCGAACTTCGCCGACAGGCGCACCTGGGGCGCGAACGCGATCCGTGCGATCTCGACCGCCTCGGCGGTCGCTGCCTTCTGCACGGTCTGGCCGAGCACCGCGCCCTGGATGCGGAGCGGCTGGTCGATGCGCGGTGGCGGGTCCGGCATCGCGGTGATCGTCGCGGGTGACAGCAGCGGCGTGCCAGAGTGGTCGGTCAGCTGCACCTCGAGGCTGCCGAGGGCGGGCACGAAGAGAACGACTGGATCGCGGGCGGCCGGGCGGCCGCCGAAGGCCGCCATCGCCGGCTCGGCGCTGGCGACGAGGGCGATCGCGAGGAACGCCTCGGCCCTCGTCTCGTCGTTCCCGGGCGGCGGCAGTCCCTGCCGGACGAGCTGGAAGTGCAGGACGATCGCCGTTCCGTCGGCGCCGGTTTCGCCGTCCCAGATGCGGCGCGCGTCCTGGCCGACCCAGCCCTGGTGCAGTGCGAACGGCACGCCGGGCGCCGGGCTGTCGTCCTTCGTTCGCGTGGCGATCCGGAGCGTCTCGTCGGGCAGCAGCGCGAGCACGATCGGGCGCTTGCCGCGGCCCGCGGCGAACGCGAATTCGTCGCCCGATCGGGCCGACACGAGCCAGCCTTCCCGCGACGGCGGCAGGGTCACCGTGCCGTCGATGCCCGTGCGCACGCGTTTGCCCCAGGTCTCGGGCCAGGTCGTTCGTGCGGCACTGCCGCCGCGGTTCCTGGTTTCGCCGTCGCGGTGCGTCAGGAAGAACACGTCGGCGTCGGCGACGGGATCGTTCTGCGGGCCGCGCACCACGCGCACGAGGGGCCCGTCGTTCGCCGCGACATCGCCGGGGTCGACCGTACGCTCGGTGTCGGTTCCTTCGTCGGATGCCGCGGGTTCGTCGTCGGATGCCACAGTCTCCGGCTCGCTCGCTTCGACCGGGTCCGCAGTGGCCGGATCGGCGGTCTCGCCGAGGGGGGCCGGGTCCTCGCTCGCCGACGGCGGCGGTGCGACCGGATCGTCGCCGCGCAGCAGTAAGACGCCGGCGACCAGGGTCCCGATCAGACCCAGCAGCAGGAGCACGATCGGGAGCCGTTGCATGGAACGCTCAGGACGTGGGAAGCGATCGGCTTCGAACGCTCGGCGCGCCCGCGAAGGCGGCCGCAGGGAGGCAACGGAGGGCCGGTTCCATCGGATGCTGCTCGAGCGCTCTCTTCTACGGGATCGAAGCGTCCGTTGCGAAGCGGTCGCGAGATCGCGTCCCTCGATCGCGGGTCAGGTCGACGGCGCGGAAGTGCCGATGATGCGGGGGATCGGGGACCGGTGCATTGCCCTCGCGCATGCTCCTCCTACGATGCGGCGCCGACCCGCTTTGCGAGGCAAACCCTGGTGACGAACCGACGACATCTCCTGTCCGCGCTGTGCCGCGCCCTCGGTCTCCTGCTGCCCGTCCTCCTGGTCGCGTGCGGCAGCTTCGAGGACAAGCGCATCCGCGAGCTGATGGTCGAGAAGGGTTTCGGCACGCGTGCCGCGGGCGACGCCCGCCACGAGAACTACGTCAGCGGCCGCGACCAGATCCAGTTCCTCGTGCCGCCGACGGCGTTGACCCAGGACGGCGCCGAGCGCCTGGCGGAACTGACGGCGGTGCAGCCGGTCGGCATCGACGGCACGGTCTTCATTCCGTACGTCGGACCCGTCTACGTGCTGGGCAAGACCGAGGCCGAGCTGTCGACGCTCGTGTCGACGCAGCTCCGGTCGGTGCTGACGTTTCCGGTCGACGTGCAGGCGCGCATCCTGTTCAACCCGGCGGCGAAGTACTTCTACGCGGTCGGCGAGGTGCTGCTGCGCGGTCGAATTCCGCTCGAGACGGACATGACGCTGTGGGACGCGATGTTCGTCGTCAACTGGACCGCGCTCGCGAACATCGGCCGTGTCTACCTGATCCGGCCCGACGCGGAGCATCCGTTGATCATGGACGTGAACTTCCGCGAGATGGTCGTCAGCGGCGTGACGCAGTCGAACTTCGCGATCCGCGAGCGCGATGTGCTCTATGTGCCGCCGACGTTCCTCGGCCTGATCGCGCGCCTCCTGGCGCGTGTCCTCGAGCCGGTTCGCGTCGCGGTGGTCACGGTCATCGGCGTCGCACAGATCCGCACCGCGTACGAGTTCGCGACGGGCAACGAGAACAACGTGTACTTCCGCTTCTGATGACGACGAGCCGCGGATCCCGGATCGGCGCGGCGGCCCGCCGAGGGCAGGTCGGCGCATGACCACGCTGGACGTCCCGCAGATCTCGCTGCAGCGCTACGTCGAGCTGCTGAAGCGGCGGCGGTGGCAGGTGATCCCCGTCTCGCTGCTCGGCCTCCTGATCGGCGGCATCGTCGCGTTCTTCATCCCGCGCTACTACGTCGCCGAGACGCTGATCCAGCACCAGGCGGTGCCGGGGAAGATGATGGCGAACGCGGACGATCCGTTCCACTCCATCGTCGAGAGTGCGTACTGGACCATCCCGCTCGCGGTGACGAAGGCGATGGAGGAGCTGAAGTGGCCCGAAGCGAAGGCCACCGGCTACGAGCTGCAGGAGAACGAACGCGCCGTGCGTTCGCGACTCGGCATCTACGACATCAACCAGGGGCAGCCGAATCGCCGCGACTACGCGCAGATCCGCATCACGTTCAAGG
The DNA here is from genome assembly GCA_016794565.1 of Planctomycetota bacterium. Lineage (GTDB taxonomy): Bacteria > Planctomycetota > UBA1135 > UBA1135 > UBA2386 > JAEUHQ01. The sequence goes on from JAEUHQ010000222.1 coordinate 10,575, forward strand.
ACCGCGACGGGCCGCGTTCCGCGGCGTTCCTGAACATGCTGGTCAAGGTGTGGATCCAGAAGCGGATCGACGAGCTGCGCCAGCCGGCCGAAGACGACCGCGCCGCTGCGGCCGAGCGGGTGCGGGCGTTGCGCCGCAGTCTCGACCAGCTCACGATCGAGAAGCAACTGATCGAGCGCAAGTTCGGGATCGACCCGACCATCCCCGAGAACTTCCTCTACACGCGGCTGAGGGACGAAGCCGATGCACAGGCGGAGCTTCGTCGGCGGCGCGACGACGCCACGCGCGAAGTGGCGGTGATGGAGCGGGCGCTCGCCGCCGACCGCGAGAAGCTCGACGGCCTGCCGACCCGTGTGAAGGAGGACCCGGCGGTCCTGATCGAGCTGGTCAGCAAGAAGCCCGACGGCCCGCGGCTCGCGCTCGAACTCGTCTACTTCCAGAACAAGCTCGCGAACTTCCAGCCCGGGACCGGGCCGCACGCGGAGGCGCTGCGCAACATCGCCGCGACCGAGGCGAGGCTGCGTGCCCTGATCGCGGACCGCGACATCGACGCCGAGGGCTTCGTGCCGAACCCGGCGTACGAGACCCTGCGCAAGGCGATCGCGGCCGGCGCCGATCTCCTGGCGGCGAAGAAGGCCGAACTCGAGATCATGAACGGGCAGGTCGCGGACGAGGAGCAGCGCGTCGTCGCGTTGTCCGAGGGCTACGCGAAGTACCACACGACGCGCCTGGACCTCGCCGACATCGAGAAGGACTACGGCGCCGCGCAGGCCGACCTGCGCAGTGCGGAGGCGCTGCTCACGAGCCTCGGCAAGGAGAAGCCGGTGCGTCAGTCGTACGAGGCGAATGCCCCGCCCCGGCCGACCGATCCGAGCATCCTCCTGGTCTCTCTGCTCGGCTGTGTTCTGGGTCTGGGGTTCGCCGTGGGCATGATCCTGCTGCTCGACGTCGTGCAGGGCACGTTCAAGACGATCGACGAGGTCGAACGCGGTCTGCCGGTGCCGGTGCTCGGCGGCATGAGCCACCTGGAGACCGACTTCGAGCGCGAGACCGTGGCTCGGAAGCGCCGCCGCGTGTCGCTCGCCGCCGCTGCATTCCTCTTCCTCTGCGTCGCGGTGGTGACCATCTTCTACGTCGACGCGACGCGCCTGCCGCCGTTCGTGCGCGACCTGCTCGCGCTGTTGCTCGGCAGGACCTGAGAGTCGCGCCGTGAGCTACCGCGACATCGCCGTCGTCCTGGTCGTGCTACTCACGCTGCCGTCGAGCTTCCGGCGGCCGTTCATCGGGCTCCTCGTGTTCAGCTGGCTCGCCTACATGCGGCCGCAGGACCTCTGCTGGGGCATGGCGCGCACGATGCGGCTGTCGTTCGTCGTCGGTCTCGCGATGGTCGTCGGGTGGTGGGCCAACGAGCGCGGCAGTCGGCGGTTCGCGACCTGGGACTTCCGCAGCCACGCGATGCTCGCGCTCGGGATGCTCGTGGCGGTCAGCTACGCGTTCGCGACGACGCACGACGAGTACACCAACTCGTACTTCTTCGAGTACCTGAAGATCATCGCGATCGCGCTCTTCACGTCGGGCCAGGTCGACTCGCGGCAGCGGTTGCGGGCGATCCTGTGGACCATCGCGCTGTCGCTCGGGTTCTTCGGCATCAAGGGCGGTCTGTTCGGCCTGCTCACCGGCGGCGCCAAGATCATGCGCGGCCCGGGCGGGATGCTCGAGGACAACAACGACTTCGCGCTCGCCCTCGTGATGAACGTTCCGCTGCTCTGGTACCTCGGCGTGTCCGAGCGCACGAAGCCCTTCGTGCTGCGCGCCACGCAGGTGGCGGCCTTCCTCACGGTCGTCACGATCGTGCTGACGCAGAGCCGCGGCGGCTTCCTGGCGCTCTGCACGACCGGTCTCTGGATCGCGTGGCGCTCGGGCAAGCTGATCCGCGCGTTGGGCGTGCTGCTCCTGCTCGGCGCCATCTTCCCGCTGGTCGCTCCGCAGGACGTGCTCGACCGCCTGTCGACCATCGGGAACACGAAGGAGTCGTCGGCGAACGCGAGGTTCACGGCGTGGGCGACGGCGTTGCGCATGATCCAGGACAATCCGGTGCTCGGCGTCGGCATGCGCAATTTCAAGACGCGCTACCCCGACTACGCCGACGCGCAGAGCATTCGTGCCAACTCCTCGTACGTCGCGCACAACAGCTATCTGCAGATCTGGGCGGAGAGCGGCACGATCGCGTTCGTCGTCTATCTCGCGCTGCTCCTCTCGGTGTTCGTCGTCTGCCGGCGCGTCTATCGCATCGGCAGGAGTCGGCCGGACCTCGCGTGGATCGCCGACTACGCGCGCATGATGGAGGCGACGACGATCGGCTTCCTCGTCGGCGCGTTCTTCCTGAACCGCGGCCACTTCGACCTCGTCTACCACTGGCTCTCGCTGGTGACGGCGCTCGCGGCCGTGGCGTTCGGCGTCTACGCGAAGGCGCCGGTGACCGCCGTCGCGAAAGCGGGCCGGCGTGCCATCGCGGTGCGATGGCGGTCCCCGACGGCGGGATCGGCGGCCGTCGCGGGCTGGCGGCGACCCGGGCGGTGGCGCTGATGTGCGGGATCGCCGGGGTCTTCGCCGACGAGGCGCGACGGACGATCGACGTGGAGATGGTGCGCCGGATGACGCGGCGCATCGCGCACCGAGGCCCGGACGGCGAGGGCGTTCGGGCCGGGCCCGGTTACGTGTTGGGCCATCGCCGGCTCGCGATCGTGGATCTCGCGACGGGGCAGCAGCCGATGGGCCTCGCCGACGCGCCCGTGTGGGTCACGTTCAACGGCGAGATCTACAACCACGAGGAACTGCGCGCGGAACTCGAAGCGGGCGGCGCCGTGTTCCGCACGAAGAGCGACACGGAGGTGCTGCTGCACGGTTTCCGCGCGTGGGGCACGGGGCTCGCGTCGCGGCTGCGAGGCATGTTCGCGTTCGCGATCGTCGACGAAGGGCGCCACGAGGTGTACGCGGCGCGCGACCGGCTCGGCAAGAAGCCGTTCCACTGGGCCCAGCGCGACGGGTTGTTCGCCTTCGCCAGCGAACTGAAGGCGCTGCACGAGTTCGGGATCGACCGCACGATCGTGCCCGCGGCGATCGGCCGCTTCCTCGCGCTTCGGTACGTGCCCGACCCGGACACCGTGTTCGCCGGCGTGCACAAACTGCCGCCCGCGCACTGGTGCCTCGTGCGCGGCGGTCGTGTGACCACGCAGCGCTACTGGCGGCTCGAGTTCGCACCGCAGGAGGACTCGCGCGAGCGACACGAACAACGTGTGCTCGCACTGCTCGACGAAGCGGTGCGCATCCGGCTGATGGGCGAGGTGCCGCTGGCACCGTTCCTGTCCGGGGGGATCGACAGCTACGCGATCGTCGACTCGATGACGCGGACGCTCGGGCGTCCCGTGCAGGCCTGCACGATCGGCTTCCCGGATCCGGCGTTCGACGAACGCGCCGAGGCGCGTGAATCCGCGGCAGCGTGCGGTGCGTCGCTCGTCGAGGAAGTGCTCGAGCCCGAGGCCCTGCTCGACCTCGCCTGGTACGCGGACACGTTCGACGAGCCGTTCAGCGACAGCAGCGCCGTGCCGACGCATCACGTGAGCCGCCTCGCGCGGCGGCACGTCACGGTCGCTCTCGCGGGCGACGGCGGCGACGAAGGGTTCGCCGGCTACCGCCGGTACGTCTTCGACGTGCGGGAGAACGCGGCGCGCCGCTGGCTGCCGCGCGCGGCGTGGCGCGCCCTCGGCGCCGTCTATCCGAAGGCCGACTGGCTGCCGCGCTGGATGCGGGCGCGGCGCACGTTCCAGAACCTGGGCAGTTCCCCGGCGGTTGCGTACGCACGGTCCGTGAGTGCGCACGTGCCCGAGGAGGTCTTCGCGGTGCTGCGTCCCGAGCACCACGGCGCGGCGGGCGATCCGCACGAACCGGTGATCGCGGCATACGAGGCGGCGGCCGCCGCCGGCGTCGCCGCTCCGCTGCACCGCGCGGTTGCCGCCGATCTCGAGACCTGGCTCGCGGGTGACCTGCTCGTGAAGGCGGACCGCGCGTCGATGGCGGTCGGCCTCGAGGTGCGTTCGCCGTTCCTCGACCACTTGCTCCTCGAACACGCTGCGCGCATCCCGGCCGCGTGGCAGACGGAGGGCGGGAGCACGAAGGCGTTCCTGCGAGGCTGCCTTCGTCGGCGTCTCCTGCCCGGAGCGCTCGCGCGCAAGAAGAGGGGATTCTCGGTCCCGCTGCGGTCGTGGTGCCGGCAGCAGGTCGGCGATGCGGTCGAAGCCGTGCTCGGCGAACGGCGCCTGCGGGAGTGGATCGACCCGGACGTCGTACGTCGGCTGCTCGCGCGGCACCGTGCGGGCACCGGCGACCACGGCGAGATGCTGTGGGCGGTGTTCGTGCTGTCCCGCTTCCTGCAGAGGTGGTGCGCGTGAAGCGCATCGTCACGTTCACGAACCTCTTCCCGTCGTCGGTGATGCCGACGCACGGGCTGTTCGTGCTCGATCGCATGCGGCGTGTCGCTCTGGCCACCGGGTTCGCGTGGGAGGTAGTGGCCCCGGTGCCCGAAGTCGCGTGGTTCGTGCGCGGCGGGGTCTTCCGGCGATGGGCGCAGGTGCCGCGCGAGGAGACGTTCGACGGCGTGCGGGTGCTCCATCCCCGCTACCGCCACTGGCCGGGCCTGTCGCTGCGCCGCCAGGCGGCCGCGATGGCGAGCGGGGCGCGCGCGGTGGTGGAGCGCCTCGCCGCCGACGGCCCGATCGTGCTCGACGCGCACTACCTGTGGCCCGACGGCGTCGCGGCGGCGGAACTCGCCGCCAACCTGCGTGTGCCGTTCGTTCTCACCGCCCGCGGTTCGGACCTCAACGTGATCGCGAACGACCCGTTCGTGGCGCAGCGCATCGCCGCGGTCGCGCCGCGTGCGGTCGCGTGCTGTGCGGTCAGCAGCGCGCTCGGGGATCGTTTCGCAGCGGTCGCGAAGCTGCCGCGCGAACGCATCTCCGACGTGCGGAACGGGGTCGACCTCGAGCGCTTTCGCCCCGGGGATCGTGCGGAGGCGCGGCGCCGGCTGGGGCTGCCGGTCGGCGGTCGGTTCCTGCTCGGCGTCGGTCGCCTCGTGCCCGGCAAGGGGTACGACGTCGCGGCGAAGGCGCTCGCGGCGCTGCCGGCGGACGTATCGCTCGTGCTCGTCGGCGATGGACCGGAGCGGGCAGCGATCGCCGCGGTCGCCGGCGAACGCTCACGGTTCCTCGGCGCGTTGCCTCCCGACCTGGTGGCCTGCGCGTACCGCGCCGCCGATCTGTTCGTCCTGCCGAGCGAACGCGAGGGCTGGCCGAACGTCGTCACCGAGGCGCTCGCGTCGGGCTTGCGTGTCGTCGCGACGCGGGTCGGCGGCATCCCCGAGATCCTCGGTGCGGCGAGCGCGGGAAGTGAACCGGATCCGCTCCTCGGCGCGCTCGTTGCGCCCCGCGACGGCGACGCGTTCGCGAGGGCGGTCGCCGCGACGCTCGAGCGGCCGTCGGAATCCGGCGCAGTGCGTTCGTTCGCCGAACGCTACGGCTGGGACGAGCCTGTTCGTTTCCTGGCGGCGACCTTCCGGCGCGCGCTCGGAGGCGACGCGCCGTGACCGGTCCGTACCGCGTGCTCTACCACCATCGCATCCGCGCCGACGACGGCCAGGCGGTGCACGTCCGCGAAGTGATCGGCGCCCTGCGCCGAGCCGGGCACACGGTGGAGGAGTGTGCACTCGTGCCGAAGGCGGTCGCTGCGGCATCGTCGACGAAGCGCCCGACGTCGCTCTGGCAACGTCTGTCCCTGCCGCGCACGGCGGTCGAAGTGCTCGAGATCCTGTACGACCGTCGAGGGCGCACGATGCTGCGTGACCGTGCGCGGACCCTCGCCCCGCACTTCGTGTACGAGCGGCACGCGCTGCACTGCCGGAGCGGCCTCGACGTCGCGCGCGAACTGGGCGTGCCCTTGCTGCTCGAAGTGAATTCGCCGATGGTCCTCGAGATGGAGAAGCTCGGCAGCCTGCGCTTCGCCCGGCGTGCCCGGCGGACGGAGCGCGCGGTGCTGGCCGGCGCCGACGCCGTGCTCGCCGTGACGCGCGTGCTGGCCGACCTGCTCGTCGAGGCCGGAGCGCCGCGGGAGCGTGTGCACGTGATCGGCAACGGCGCCGACCCCGACCGCTACGGCGCGGAGGCTCGCGCGGCGGCCGCGGCCATACGCGCCAGGTGGGAGCTGCCCACGAACGCGTTCGTGCTCGGATTCGTCGGCTACATGCGCCCGTGGCATCGTCTGGACCTCGTGGTCGACGCCATGGCGCAGCCCGCCCTGCGCCCGGTCGTGCTCGTGCTGATGGGGCGCGGCCCTGCGCTCGGCCCGCTGCGCGAACTGGCGGTCGGCCGCGGAATCGGCGATCGGGTGCTGGCGCTCGGCGACGTGCCCTCGGACCTCCTGCCCGCGCACCAGATCGCGTGCGACGCGGCGCTGATCCCGGCGATCAACGACTACGCATCGCCGCTGAAGCTCTTCGACGCGCTGGCGGCGGCAGTGCCCGTGCTCGCGCCCGATCAGCCGAACCTGCGCGAGAACGTGCGCGATGGCGAGACGGCGCTGCTGTTCCCGCCCGGCGACGCGGCGGCGCTGTCCGCGCGCCTGCTCCGCCTCGTGCAGGACCGTGCCTTCGCAGCGCGGCTCGGCGCCGCCGGTCGCCGAGCTCTCGACGAGAACCGTTGGACGTGGGCCGGCAACGCGGAGCGCATCGTGCGCATCCACGAGTCGCTCCCGCAGAGGCGGCCGTGAACGTCGTCCTCGCCGTCTTCCTGCCGCTCGCGATCGGCTACGCCACCGCGCTGTGGTGGTGCGTCGAGCGGTGGAACGCGCCCACGCAGTACTTCGCGCACGGGTGGCTCGTGCCGATCGTCGCGACCGCCGTGGTGTGGTCGCGGCGTCGTGCGTGGCGCACCGCACCGGCGTCGCCCGATGCCCGCGGCTGGTGGCTGCTCGGCCCGGCGCTCGCCCTGCACGCCTTCGGGCTCCTGCTGATGGTGGATTCGTGGTCGGCGGCGAGCCTCGTGCTCGCGGTGCCGGGCGCGTGCCTCCTCGTGTTCGGCGGCGCCCGGCTGCGCGGCCTGTGGCCGGTCGTCGGCCTCGTGCTCTTCTTCGTGCCGTTGCCGATCTTCGTCGAGGGGCGCATGGCGTTCGTGCTGAAGGAGATCGCCGTGAACGGCGGTGCGGCCCTCGCGAACCTGCTCGGCGCCGATGTCGTGCGTACGTCGGACAGCCTGCGGCCGAACGGCGCCTCCGCGGGGCTCTACGTCGCGGATGCGTGCAGCGGGCTGCGGTCGCTGCTGTCGATGGCGATGCTCGCCTGGTGCATCGCGTTCTTCACCGGGCCGGCGAGCGCCGTGCGTCGCGCGGTGCTTCTGCTGGTCGCAGCGCCGGTCGCGATCGCGGCGAACGTCGTGCGCATCGCGCTCCTGTGTCTTCTCGCGCGGTGGTTCGGGGTGTCCTTCGCGGAGGGGACCGGCCACTCGCTGGCGAATGTCGCGGAGTGGGTCGCCGACCTCGCCGTTCTGCTGGCGATCGACAGCCGGTTCCGCCGCGGCGTCGCGCCCGCCGCGGTCGCCCCGGCGCTGCCGACGATCCCCCGGGCCGGGAACGTGCGGCGGGTGGCTTCGGTCGCCTGGGTGCTCGCCGGCCCGCTGCTCTGGCTCGGGCTCCATCGGCCGTTCACCGACGGTCACGGTCGGGCCGAAGGACTGCCCGCCGTCGTCGGCGCGTGGGCCGTTGTGCCGCGCTCCGCGGCTGCCGAGGCGCGCTTCCAGCGGAATCTGCCGCAGTGGTGGGAACTGCTGGGCACACGCGACTTCGTGTGGCGGCACTACCGCACCGCCGATCGCCATGCCGTGCAGCTCGTCGGTCTGTTCCACGACACGAACTGGAAGAGTGTGCACCCGCCGCGCATCTGCATCGAGGGAAGCAACATGGACATCGAGCGCGACGACCTCGTGGCGGCGCCGTGGCTCGGGCCCGCTGCGACCGCGAGTCGCATCGTGGCGCGCAGCCGCGCGAAGGGGCAACGCTTCGTGACGCTCAGCGTGTTCGGCAGCGGTGGATGGACCTCCGGCAGCTACGCCGAGTTCTTCTGGCACCACTTGCCGCGGGCTTTGCTGCGGCGGAGCGAGTCGGGCTTCCTGCTGCGCGTCGAGTCGCCGATCGAAGCCGGTGAAGCCGACGCCGTCGCGGAGGAGCGTTGTGCGGGGTTCCTGGGGCTGATCGTGCCCGCGGCGATGGAGATGGTGCGATGACGACGAGCCACGCGTTGTCCGTCGACGTCGAGGACTGGTTCCAGGTCCTGAACATGGCGCACGTGATCGATCGTGCGACGTGGGATCGGCTGCAGCTGCGGTGCGGGGACGCGACGAAGCGGCTGCTCGATCTCTTCGCGCGGCGGAACCAGCGCGCGACATTCTTCTTCCTCGGTTGGATCGCCGAACGACTGCCGGACCTCGTGCGGGAAGTCGCCAGCGCCGGCCACGAGATCGGCAGCCACGGCTATGACCATCGGGTGCTGCCCGATCTCGGCCGCGAGGGATTCGCCGCCGATCTCGAGCGCACTGCCGTCGTACTCGAGGGAGCGGGCGGCGGTCGGCCGCGCGCGTTCCGCGCGTGCACGTGGTCGATCGGGAAGCGCAGCCCGTGGGCGATCGAAGAACTGCTGCGTGCGGGCATCACGCTGGACAGTTCGATCCAGCCGGTGCGGCACCCGGACTACGGCGTTCCCGGCGCCCCGACGACGCCGTATCGGCTCGTCGGCGAGCGGGGCGAACTGGTCGAGTTCCCGCCGCTCACGTGGGACGTGGCCGGGCGCCACGTGCCCGTGGGTGGTGGCGGGTACCTGCGCTTGTTCCCGCTCGCCTTGCTGCGTGCCGGGCTGCGCCAGAAGGAGCGCCTCGATGTTCCAGGTTGCCTCTATCTGCATCCGTGGGAGGTGGACCCCGACCAGCCGCGGCAGCGCATCGGCGGCCTGCGCGGGTTCCGCCACTACGTGAACCTGCGCCGCACGGCCGGCAAGCTCGACCGGCTGTTGCAGCAGTTCGCGTTCACATCGCTGTCCGACGCCCTCGCTCAGCGCGGCGCGAGCTGGCTCGCGAAGTTGCCCGCATTCCGCGCGAACGAACTCCTCGGATAGTCGCGCGCGAGTCGTTCGAGGTGCACATGGGCCTGCGCCGCGCCTTTGGGGTCGCGGCTCTCGAGGCACGCGAGGGCCAGGAAGTAGAGGTGCGCACCGTCGGCGCGAGCGCCCGCCTTGCTCAGCAGCGACACGGCGTCGTCGGGCTTGCCGGCGCGCAGATGGGCGACCCCGCGCGCGAACAGTCCCTCGGGGCTGCCGACGAACTCCTTCGCCAGTCCGTCCAGCCTCTGCTGGTCGCCGGGTTCGAGCGGGCCGGCGAACGCGGCGAGCGTCGCGAACGCGAGCGTCTCGTTCGGGTGGTGGATGTGGGCGAGCACGCCTCGCAGGTCGGCGATGCCCGCGCGTGCGAGTCCCATGTGGGCGAGGACGATGGCGCGCGCGTGCCACATGGGCACCGACGTCGGCCGGCGCTGCAGCGTCGTCTCGATGGCGGCCAGCGTCGCGTTGGCGCCCTTCCCCGCGATCAGCTGCTCCACCGTGCTCTCCAGGTTGCTGTCGTCGTCGAGACCCGAAGCCACGAGGTCGAGGTGGCCGAACAGCATCGCGAGACGCGCGGAGTCGTCCGTGGCGAGCGCCCCGGCGCTGTCGGTGTGGGCGAGCAGGAAGTGCAGGGCACAACCGTACGGCCCGTCCTTCAGCACGTGGCGAACGGCCGCGACGCAGGCCTCGGCGACTGGCATCGCACCGCGCTCGACGAGTCTTCCGAGCCGTGCGAACGCGTGGCGGCGCATCCGGGTGCGGAGGTCGGCACGGATGTCGTTGCCCAGGTCCTCGAGTGCGGCGTCGAGTACGGACCAGACCACGCGGTCGTCGGCCATCGCTTCGAGCGCCGCGAGGTCGTTCTCGGGACGGAAGGCGGCTCGCGGGTACTGCTGCCACAGCAGCGCGCGCGACCGGTCCGCGGCCGATCGATCGCCGCCCGCGACGACGGCGTTCGTGATCCGCTGGAGCGCTGCAACGGTCGCCATCGTCGATCCGGCGCACGCACCGGTGGCGAGCGCGTGCAGCAGTGCGTCGTGACACTCCGGTGCCAGGACGTAGCCGGGCGTTCGGAGCGCGATCGCGAGTTCGCGCCACAGCAGGGCAGGTCTCGACGCCGCGAGCGACCGGTGGGTGGCGGCAGCCTCCGCGAACTGGCCGGCTTCGAGCTGGGCACGGGCGAGCAGCAACTGCGCGGTCACGGAAGCCGGGTCGGCGGCGACGACCTCCTTCGCGCGTTCCGCTGCCGGAACGCCGAAGCCGTGGCTCCCGAGCAGCGCCAGGAGTTCGAAGCGCAGGTCGCGCTGCGAGTCGGGCACGTGCGTCCATTCGACCTTGCTCGCCTTGCCGAGCAGCGCGAGGGTCGCATTCGCGAGCAGGTCGGACTCGTCGGCTCCGAGCGCGATCGTGGCGAGGGCTTCGGCCACCAGCGCGTTGCCTTCGATCGCGGTCAGGGCAGCGTCGGTCGGCGCTTCGGCCAGGCGGAGCGCCGCGAGAGCACGATCGTGCCGGCCGCTCGCGAGCCATGCGCGCGCCAGATCGGGCGCCGCCGCGCGGCCGTCGCGGAACGCGAGTGCTGCGAGCCAGTGCTCCTCCGCACGCACGAGGTCGCCGTTGCGTGCAGCGAGGCGGCCGGCCAGGGCGTGGGCGCCGCCGTTCCGGGACTCCGGGTCCGCCGCGACCAGCGCACGAGCGCACACGAGGTAGGCGGTCTTCGGATGCGTCTGCTCGACCGCGGCCGCGCATTGGAGGAGGGCCGTCGGTCCCGCGGTGCCGCGCACGTCGAATCGATCGAGCAGGCTCTCGGTGCGCTTGCAGAGTTCCGCGTCCGGGGTCGTGCGCGCGGCGGCGGCGACGAAGGCGGCCGCGGCGAGCAGGGCGTCGTCGCTCGTTCGCTCGTCGACCACCGACCCCTGTGCGATCGATTCGAGCACGCGGGCGCAAGCCTGGCTGTTGCCGATCTTCGCGGCGGCGCGCGCGGCGAGCAGGCGCAGGTCGAGCGGGGCTTCGGGCGAGGCGAGCACAGGCCGCGCGAACAGGATCGCGAGCGACTCCGTGTTCGCGAGGGCGGACCGAAGGAGCTCCCGGGTCAGGTCCGGGAGGGGCGGGCACAGGGCCATCGCGCGGCCCAGTACCGGTTCCACGGGTTCCCCGGCCGCGAGGTGCGCCTCGACGGTCTTCCACGCGGTGACCGCGTCCGGCGGCACGCGTTCGGCCAGTCGCCGCGCGAGTTCGGCCGCCTGGGTCGCACGGTTCGTCTTCAGGCAGGCTTCGATCTCGAGGAGGCGCGGCAGCCGCTGCTGCGGAAAGGCGGCGACCGCCATGCGTGCGCACTCCCGGGCGACGTCGAACCGAGGGAAGCCCATCGCGGCCTGCGCGCACTGCAGGTAGCCCATGGGGTTCGCCACTTCGGGAACGAGCACGCGTCGCTCGAAGCACTGCTTCAGCAGGGCCTCGCCGCCCTGGCCGGCCTGCTGGTCGAGCGCCGTGGCGATCGAGAGCTGCAGCAGGAAGATCGAGCCGTCGTCCGGGGCGAGGGCCGCAGCTTCGGCCAGCACCGCCTGCGCGGGCGGCAGCTTGCCGTTCGCGAGCAGGTACTTCGCGAGTTCGACGCGCGGCCGCAGGTCGTCGGGCCGCGCCTTGATCCAGTCGGTGCGCAGGCCGAGCTCCGCGTCCTCGGAGTTGCCGAGTCCACGAACCATCTCGATGCGCCACGCGAAGATGTCCGGCAGCAGGTCGACCTGGTCCGGTGGCTGCGGCGTGATGCCCAACAGGTTCGTCACGTGGCGGAGGGCCGAGTCGGACGGGCGGTACTCGTTGCGGAATCCGTGCAGCAGACCGATCGTCACGAACTGCGTGACGGATGCCTCGAAGCCGCCCTTCTGGAGCGCGACCAGGTCCGGCCACAAACGTTGAAGGTTCGCGCGGTCGTCGATTCGCCACGCGGCGTGGACGCGCGCGAGCAGGAGATCCGCGACCCCCTTGCCCACCGTCTTGCTCTCGATCTGCCGCGCCAGTGCGGCGGACGGCAGCCACCGGTCGGCCAGCGCGAGCACGGCGGAGTACGCACCCTGCCGTGCGAGGATCCAGGCGGCGGTGGCGCCTGCCTCCGCGGTCGGTTCGTTCGTTTCGAGGCGCCGGTGGATCTCGCACTGCATCGCGAGGTCGTCGTACCGGCCGGCGGCAGCCCACGCGGCCGTCACCGTGCGTTGGGCGAGGGTCTGGTGGCCGTTGCGCGTGAGGCTGTCCAGGGAGTAGCCGAGGCCTTCCTGAACGCGCTCGCGGATGGAGCGGATGTCGCGCAGCGTCGTCGGCCAGGTGACGGAGAGGCGGGCGTCGGCGGCGTAGAACCCGGCGAGCACGTCGAGGTTGCGCGTGGCTTCCGGGTCGCCGTCGGCGCAGTACACGGCGCGGTCCAGTGCCTCGGTTGCGCGCGCGTGGTCGCTGCCGAAGTCGCGCTCGACGCTGCGACGCAGCGTCGTGAGCAGGGGTGCCGCGGCCTCCCGACACGCCTCGCCGGCGAGTTCGAGCCCGCGGCCGTGGCCTTCGTGCGTCGCGAGGAACGCGCGCGCGAGCTGCAGGGCACGATCGCCCTGGTGGGCATCGACCAGGAGACGGATGCGTTCGAGCTGCAGCGATTCGTCGTCGCCGAGGCCGTCGCCGAGCAGGTTCTCGACGTCGATCAGCGCGGCCTCCGGGTTGTCGAGATCGGAGTTCGCCCGGAGGCGAAGCCGCCACAGCTCGCGACGCAGGTTGCGGTCGCGCTGCACGCTGGCGGCGTTCTCGAACATCTCGAGTTCGCGGACCGCCTGGGCAGGGCGCCTGGCCTCGATCAGTGCGCGCGCCTTCGCGAGCAGGTCCTCCGCGCCGTTCGGATGGAGCAGCGCGTAGCCGACGGTCGCCGCGAGGGCGACGAGGGCCGCGGCGAACAGGATCTGCGCGCTCTTCTGGAACATCGGGTTTCGGCGGCGCGCCGTTATAGCTGGCCGCAGGCGGCCGGCGAGCGCGTTCCGGGGCTGTCAGTGGATCGAGTGACGACGGAGCTTGTGGAACAGAGTGCTTCGATTGATCGCGAGCAGCTTCGCGGCCTTCTCACGGTTCCCGCCGCAGTGGGCGAGTGCGCGTTCGATGATCGCCCGTTCGGCATGTGCCAGCGCGTCCCGCAAGGGCGCGAGCGGGGCGTTCGCGGCCACGAGGGGTTCCCGCGCCGGCGCCGTCGTCGCAGCCCCGATGCGCGTCGGCAGCAGCGTCGGCAGATCGTCCTGGCCGATGTCCGGGCCCTTGCCCAGCACGACCGCGCGCTCGATCACGTTCTCGAGCTGGCGCACGTTGCCCGGCCACGGCGCTGCGAGCAGCGCGGCGACGGCGGACGGTTCGAACTGCATCTCGGGGCGGCCGTGGATCGCTGCGAATCGGCGCAGGAAGTGCTCCGCGAGCACCGGGATGTCACCGGGGCGTTCGCGCAGCGGCGGCATCTCGACCGACACGACGTTGATGCGGTAGTAGAGGTCCTCGCGGAACTCGCCGGCGGCGACGGCACGTTCGAGGTTCTTGTTCGTCGCCAGCACGATGCGCACGTCGACGGGGATGGTCTTCGTGTCGCCGATGCGTTCGACGAGCCGGTCCTGCACGACGCGCAGGAGCTTCACCTGGAAGGCGGGGGAACTCGTGCCGATCTCGTCGAGGAAGATCGTGCCGCCGCTGGCGGCTTCGAACTTGCCGGTCTTGTCGCGCACGGCACCGGTGAACGAGCCCTTCACGTGACCGAAGAGCTCGGACTCCAGCAGGGTCTCGGGCAGCGCGCCGCAGTTGACCTCGACGAACGGCCCGTTGCGGCGGTGGCTCAGCGCGTGTAGTGCGCGGGCGAGGAGCGTCTTGCCGGTGCCGGACTCGCCGGTGATCAGGACCGTCGTGCGTGTGTCGGCGACTGCCTTCACGGTCTTGAAGATCGCCTGCATGCGCGGGTCGGATCCGACGACGTTGTCGAGCCGGAGGCGGTCGTCCAGCGCCGCGCGCAGCGCATGGTTCTCCTTCCGCAGCGCCGCCTTCTCGAGCGCCCGTTCGACGGCGACGAGGACCTGGTCGGGCGCGAAGGGTTTGCCGAGGAAGTCCGCGGCGCCGTGCTGCATGGCCTGCACGGCATCCTGCACCGAGCCGAACGCGGAGAGCAGCACGACCGCGGTGTCGGCCTGCAGCTCGCGGATCTGTTGCAGCAGTGCCATGCCGCCGCCGCCGGGCAGCGCCGTGTCGCACAGCACGAGGTCGACGTCTCCTTCGGCGACGGGAGCGATGGCGGCCGCGACATCGTTCGCGGCGTCGAGGTCGAACCCTCGGGTGCGGAGAAGGGTCTGCAGATCGCCGCGCGAACGGGGGTCCGGATCGGCGAGCAGGATCTTGGTCATGGTGCCTCCGTCGCCCGGGGCGGACGACCGTCGCGGATGGGCGACGCGTCGTCATCGGCAGACGGTGCCCTTGGATCGGAGGCGCGCGGGCGTCGCACCGTGCGCGCGGTGCCAGCGGCGGATCAGCGGGGTCGTGCCAGGCCGGCCGCGAGACCCGAGGTGCGCGTCGGCCATGTGGCGAGGGCCGCCGGCAGCAGCGCGGGGTCCGCGACGAGCACCGCGCGGCGCCGCGCGCGGGTGATCGCGGTGTAGACGAGGGGCGCTTGCCACGACGGGCCGGGTCGATCCGGCATCGACACGAGAACGGTGTCGAACTCGCTGCCCTGCGACTTGTGCACGGTCATGGCCCACGCAGTCTCGTGCGGCGGCAGACGCGCCGGCGCGATCGCGCGCGGAGCGCCGTCGGCGCCGGGCAGCCAGGCCATCGTGCGTCCGTCCGCGTCGGGATGGAGAACGGCGAGGTCGCCGTTCCACACGTGGTTCTGGTGGTCGTTCGCGAGGACGAGGATCGGTCGGCCGCGGTACAGCGGACCCTCGACGCGCAGGCCGCGTTCGCGCAGCAGCGCCTCGATGCGTTCGTTCCACGCCGCCGTGCCGAGGGTTCCGTGGCGCGAGGCACACAGCACGCGCACGCTCGAGAGCAGGCGCAGGGCCTCGGCCGGGTCGCGCGCGCGCGCCGCGGCGACCAGTTCGTCGGCGATCGTCGCGAGTGCGGCGGCGGGGTCGTTCGTCGTCTCGAGATCCGCGCGTCCGCTGCCCAGTGCCGCGAGCGCCGCCTCTGGCCGCCGTGCGGCGAGTGCCGCCGCGAACGCGCCGATCCCGGAGTCGGCGCCGAAACGATGGTTCGTGACGAGCGCCACGGCTGCGTCGGCGATCGGCGGAGCGTCGGCCGAGACGGGCAGCTCCATCCCGGTCGCATCGCGAACGAACGCGGCGAGCCGGGCCCCGACCCGACCCGGCACGACGTCGCGGGTCAGTTCGCCGAGGACCTGGCCGGCCGCCACCGCCGCGAGCTGGTCCTTGTCGCCGACGAGCAGGAGCCGTGCGTTCGGACGCAGCGCCGCCAGCAGCGCCGCGAGCAGAGCGGGGTCGATCATCGACACTTCGTCGACCACCACCACGTCGTACGAGAGCGGCCGGTCCGGGCCGCGCACGAAGGAGTCGTCGAGCGGCCGGTACCCGAGCAGCGAGTGCAGGGTCGTCGGCTTCCGCACGGCGCCGGCGGGGAAGGTCGCGGTTTCGGGGCGCGCAAGGAGAGCTTCGCCGAGGCGCGCCGCCGCCTTCCCCGTGGGAGCAGCGAGTGCGATCCGTGTCGCGGGGGCGACCCGGAGCAGTAGGGCCAGCAGGCGCGCGACGGTCGTCGTCTTGCCGGTGCCCGGGCCACCGCACAGGAGGGCGAACGGGCGCTGCGCGGCGAGGGTGATCGCCGCGAGCTGCCAGTCGGGTTCGCTCCGTCCGGGCTGCGCGGCCAGGCCGAGGGGCTGCAGGGCGCCGCGGATCGTCGTCGCGGGCACGAGGTCGGCGGCCTCGAGGCGCGTGCGGAGCGCGGCTTCGAGCGAACGTTCCGTGCGCCAGTGCCGCAGGAGGTAGAGCCGATCGTCGGGTCGCAGCACCAGCGGCGTCGGCTCGTCGTGTTCGCCGTCGCCGCAGAGGCCCGTTGCCAGGAGCCCATGGCGCCAGTCCTGCGCGGCGGGGAACGGCGCGTGGCCCGGCAACGTGCGCCCGACGTGGGCCGTGAGCAGCACGCACACGTTGCCGAGGTCGCGCTCTTCGCAGAGCAGCGCCACCGTCGCGCGAAGCAACGCTTCGTCGCCGCCGCGCCGCAGGCGCACCAGGAGTCCGGCGAGCTTCGTGGCGAACGGCGGCGCGTCGACCGGCCCGGATCGGTCGGGGCGCGCGGTCATCGCGCACCCCCGTTGCCGGCCCAGCGGTCCATCGCGGCGAGCAGTGCGGGCGGGATCGTGTCGACGAACAGGCCGGAGTCGGTGCCGGGCTCCGCGCCGCGGAGGAACACGTAGCACGCGCCGCCGAGGTGCTGTTCGGGGCGGTAATCGGGCAGGCGCGCCGCGAGGTGTCGATGCAGGGCCAGCACGTAGAGGTGGTACTGCAGCACGTAGTCGTGGTCCCGCATCGCGGTGGCGAGCGTCGCCGGACCGTAGTCGGTTCGCGCGTCGCCGAGGTGGTTCGACTTCCAGTCGAGCACCCAGTAGCGATCGTCGTGACGGACGACGAGGTCGACGAAGCCGGTCAGGAACCCGCGCAGCGTGCGTTGCGGCAGCTGTTCCATGCGATCGGCGTAGTCGCGGGCGGGGGCGCTGCCGTGGCGGCGCAGTGCGTCGGCGAGGTCGTGGACCTGGGCGCGGGGCACGGGCAGCGCGAACGGCCACTCGGCGATCCGTTCGCCGGCGCACAGCGCACCGAGCGAAGGGCCCGCTGCTCCCACGCGCGCGGCGGCGACGGCGCGGAGGTTCGCCAGCACGTCGTCGACCGGCGCGATCGGACCGTCGTGCGCGGCGGGATCGTCGAGTCCCGACTGCCGCAAGGTCGCCGCGACGAGATCCCGCGCGGCGTCGCCGTCGAGGGCCCCGAGATCGACGTGCTCGAGGATCGAGTGCAGGCACTGGCCGGCGAGGGCACCGCGGCGGAACGCGAAGATGCCGGCCGGGGCTGCGCGCGCCGCCGCCGGCGACGTCGAGGCCGGGTCCTCGACTTCGGGCGCGGGCTCGGCCGTCGGCGCCCCGGCGACCATCGACGTGAACGAGTGCAGCGCGAACGCGTACGGCTTGCGAACGGCCACGCGCGGTGCCCTGGTCTCCGCGGCCGTCGCCGGCGTCGTGGCGACCGGCTCGGGCGCGTCGGGCACGACGTCGATCGACATCGTGCCGTCGCTGCGTGCGACGAGCCCGACAAGCGCGGTTGCGAACGCGGGAAGATCGTCCTTCGTCGTCTTGGCCCACGAGGACAGCCAGTCGGTGCGGATCCGCGGCGGCGGGGCGGACTGGAGCAGCCAGGCGAGGGCGCTGCGCCAGCTGCCCGCCTGCTGGCTGCCGATCGGGCCCCAGTGAACGTAGCAGCGGCGCTTGGCGCGGGTGACCGCCACGTAGACGAGCCGCACGTCCTCGGCGAGCCGCTCTTCGTCGCCGAGCGCCGTCGCCGTCGGATGGTCGTCGGTCGAGAACACCAGCTCGCGCGACGGTCCGTCGTTCACCAGCAGCGGGACCCGAGGCTGTCCGCGGCCGCCCCACGCGAACGGACAGAACACGATCTCGTACTGGAGGCCCTTGCTGCCGTGCACGGTGAGGATCTGCACCGCGTCGTCGTCGCTCTCGAGCCGAAGTTCGCGCCGCTGGTAGTCGATCTCGTCCTGGTGGGTGCGCTCGTGGCGCAGCCACTGCAGGAGGCCTTCGGGTGACAGGTGGTGTTCGTGCTCTGCCTCGTGCAGCATCTCGAAGATCTGCTGGAAGTTCGTGAGGCGGCGTTCGCCGCCGGCGATCGCGAGCAGTCGGGATTCGGCCTCGAGGTCGGCGAGCATCTGCTCCTTCGCGACGACGAAGCCGCGGCGGATCCAGGTCTGGCGCCACCGTTCGAGTCGCGCGAGTTCCGTCTCGAACGCGGCGCCGTCCGGGTCCATCGCGGCGAGCCGGCGGGCGTCGAAGCCCCACAGGCGTGTCGCCATCGCGGCGCGGGCGCGTGCGAGATCGACCGGCAGGAGCACCGCGGTGAGGAGCCGCTCGACGTCGTCGAACTCGTCGGTTTCGAAGATGTCGCCGGCCTTGCCGATCGCGGCGACGATGCCGGTGTCGCGCAGCGTGTCCTGCACGAGGACCGCCTGGCGATTCGTGCGGGTGAGCACGGCGACGTCGCGCGGGCGGACGGACCTGCCGTCGATGGTGGCGCCGCAGCGCAGGACCCGTGAGATCTCGGCGGCGACGTCCTTCGCGATGCGCTCTTCGGCGACGTCGGTCGGGATCATCGCAGGCTTGCCCGTCACGGTGGGAGGCAGGAAGCGCCAACGGAACGGCGCCCCCGGATCGCCGGCGATGCCGAGTGCTCCGGCCCGCGCAGCCGCCTGTGCCGGAGCGAACAAGAGGCGCTCGTCGACGAACGCATGGGCGCTGGCGAACAGCAGGTTCGTCGCGTGCACGAGTTCGCGCGAACTGCGGTGGTTGTCCGCGAGGGTCGCGCGCGCGACGGCGTCGTTGCGGGCGGCGAAGTACGTCTCGAGGTCGGCGCCGCGGAAGCCGTAGATCGACTGCTTCGGATCGCCGACGAGGAACAGCGGGCGGTTCGCGAAGCAGGTCGAGAAGATCTCGTACTGCACCGAATCCGTGTCCTGGAACTCGTCGATGAGCGCCGCGACGTGGCGCGAGCGGAGCGCCGGGAGCACGATCTTCGCGCGGGCCGGGTCCCGCAGCGCGGCCAGCGTGCGCTGCAGCAGGTCGGAGAACGACAGCACGCGCTGCTCACGCTTGTGCGCCTCGATGCGTTCGTGCATCGATCGCAGGAGCAGACTGCGCACGTGCGCGAGCGCCGTGTCGAACGCCGCGGCGACCGCGGTGCACGCGTCGAGGAACGGATGCGAGAGGGGCTGCGGAGGGCGTTTGCTCTTGGTCTCCTCGAGCGCGGGCGCCGAGAAGTCGAGGAGAGGCACGATCGCGAGCCCGGGATCGTGCGCGAGCGTCTCGCGCAGTCTCTCCAACGACCCCTCGGGATCGGGCGTGATCGGGCTCTTCTTCGCCCTCCACCGGAGATTGGCGAGTTGCGCCCGGATCGTGTCGTCGAACAGCGCCGCAGCAGGAGCCACGGCGTCCTGCAGCGCTCGCAGACAGGCCTCCGGATCGGGCGCCTCCGGTTGCAGGGCGACGTCGGGATGGCGCTGCCACAGGCGGTAGTGCGCGACGAGCTTCCCCGGCGCGAGGTCGCGGTGGTCGAGCACTGCACCGAGGCTCGCGAACGGCAGCGCACGCACGGACCGCAGCGCATCCTCGGCGGCGAGTTCCCACAGTGGCACCTCGTCCAGCGCGAAGTCGAGATCGAACGGCTCACGGCTCTCGAACGCCGTCTCGTCGAGCACGCGCTTGCAGAAGCCGTGGATCGTCGCGATGGCGACCTGGTCGAACTCGGCGAGGGCCCGGCGCAGGATGCGAGCGCCCTTGTCGCCGTGCCGTGCGAGCCCCTGGAAGAACTCGTCGGCGGCCGGCCGGCCCTCGCACGCTGCGAGCGCCGTGACGAGGCCCTTGCGCAGGCGCGTCTTCAGTTCTTCGGTCGCGGCGACGGTGAACGTGACGACGAGTGCCTGGTCGATGCTCGGGATCTCTTCTTCGAGCAGGAGGCGGAGCAGGATGCCGACGAGGGTGTACGTCTTGCCGGTGCCGGCGCTCGCTTCGAGCAGCACGGTGCCCTGGCCGAGCGGATCCGTGCCGAGCGCGAACTTCCGGTAACCGGTCATTCGCCGACCTCGATGTCGTGCAGGTAGCTGACCGCTGGGCGCCAGATGGCGTTCGCCCACGCGCGGAACTCCGGGTCGTCGAACGGATCGCGCCCGCGCATGCACTGCGCGACGTTCACGTCGTTCTCGTCGTACGCGAAGGAGCGGTCGCTGCCGTCGGGTTCGCGCCACTTGCCGCGGGCCTTGCGCATCGCCGCGGCTTCGTCGTCGCCCTTGTGCAGGGCCTTGCCGTACTCGAACGACCCCCCTTCGAGGAGTGGCAGCGGTGCCGTGCGGCCGACCCGGAACCCGTGGACGAGCAGTTCGAGCTGCTCCTTCGCGGTGTCCGGCTCGAGCGCTCCCGCGAGCGCCGCGAGGTCGCGCGCGATCACGCGCGTCGACGCGGGGAGATCCGTCGCGCCCTGATGGCGCGCCACGGCGAGCACCACGTGCAGGATCCAGGCCCTGAGCCGGTCCTTTGCCTTCATCCGTGCCGCGCGCATCAGCACGAGTTCCTCGGGTCCGAGGCCCTCGACTTCGCCGGCGATCACGAAGTCCGCGCCGCGGGCGGTCACGGCGGCACGGCGCGTCGCGTGGTGGCGCATCGCCGCCCTGAGGAAGCGCTGTGTCTGTTCGTCGGCGTTCGCGAACGCGACGCGGCCGTGTTCACCGATCGGCAGGATCCCGCGCGCCCGCGCGTCGGCGAACGGATCCGCAGGCGGTCGCTCCCCGCGGCAGGCACGGCGCAGCGCGGCCTCCTGCAGGTGGTAGAGGTCGAGGTTGTGCAGCGAGAACGGTTCGCTGTCGTCGTCCCGGTCGTCGTCGCGCGGCAGCGACAGGTTCGCCACGTTGTGGAGGTACCAGCGGCACGGGTGCCGCCAGAAGTCGAGCAGGTCGTCGAGACGGATGGACTCGATGCCGTCGACGGCGATCGGTGCGGGGATCCCGTCGTGCCACGCCGGCTCCTTCGCGAGCGGACTGTTCCCCGCGCCCGTCGCGCGGGCGAACGTGACGAGGCGTGGATCGCGGTCGTCGCGGTAGCCCCGGCCCCACGGTTGCAGCGGGTGCTGCACGACGACCACGTCGTGCACCGTGGTCCCGGACGACGGCGGCATGCAGGTGCGGCCGAGGTGTTCGAGCAGCTCCGCGAGAACGACCGACGGTGCGCACGGCGAGTCGTCTTTCGCCGAGCGGCCGACGAACGTGAGGTGCAGGCGGTCGCGCGCAGCCAGCAGGACGTCGAGGAACATCTGGCGGTCGTCGAGGCGCCGGCTGCGGTCGCCGCGGCGGTGTGAGTGGGCGATCAGGTCGAACGGAACCACGACGTCGCGTCGCGGGAACGAGGCGTCGTCGAGCCCGCAGACGAACAACCAGCGTGCCGGCACCGTGCGCATCGGCAGCATCGCGGCGACGGTCACCGCGCCGGCGAGGAAGCCGCGCGCGCCCGTTCGCTGCGCCAGTGCCTCGAGCAGCCAGTCGCGCAGCACCGTGAGGGACACGGGTTCTTCGTGCTGCGCCGCGGCGGCGGTGGCGCGCAGGGACGCGGTCGCGGCGTGGAGTTGCGAGACGGCGAGCTCTTCGTCGCCGCCCTCCGGAGCGAACATCGTCGCGACGAGGTCGTCGATCCGCTGCGCATGGCCGGCGAGCGACCGCGGCTCGCGCAGCGACGCCAGTTCGTCGAACAGCGTGTCGGCGAAGTGCAGGAAGCGCGCGAGCAGCGGCAGCCTGCCCTCCGTGGTGTCGGCCGAAGGCAGCAGATCGCCGAACAGGTCGTCGCCGGGGCCGGTCGCGGCGCCCAGCAGGAGGCGGTCGAGACCCTGGCGCCACGAGTTCGCTTCGAACGCAGGCACGCCGTGCCGGGCCTCGCGCGACGCGCCGTCCTGGCCCCAGCGGATCCCGCTCCTGCGGCACAGGTGCCGCAGCGCGGGCAGGTCAGTCGCGAACAGTCCGAAGCGGCGCCGCACCGAGGGTTCCTCGAGCAGATGCAGGACGTCGAACGCGACGAGTCGGCTCGTGGCGAGGTCGAGCACTTCGAGCAGGGCCTTGCAGAGCGGGAGGTCGCGCGCGGGACTGCGATCCGCGACGTGGAATGGCAGGTGGTCGGCGACCGGCCCGAACACCGCGTGGGCGTACGGTGCGTAGCGGTCGACGTCGGGAACGAGCACGAGCACTTCGTGAGGCTGCAGCGACGGGTCGTCGGCGAACGCGCCGAGGATCTGGTCGCGCACGACCTCGAGTTCGCGCTGCGGCGAGTGGCAGTCGTGGACGCGCAGCGACGCGTCGTCGGCGCGGAGCGGGAACCGATCGCCGTCCCCTCGATCGCGGAGCTGCACGATGTCCTGCTGCACGCACGCGAGCAGCGTCGCCGGCGGCGGCTCGTCCGGCTGGTCGGCTTCGACCCGCGTGAGCGGCGGGGATCCCTCCTCGAGGTCGAGCAGGGTCTCCGCGAACTCGCGCGACTCGTCGCCGAGCGCCGCGAGCAGCGACGTCGCGTTCGCCCGCCGCATGTCGCCGAAGTAGTGCGGGGTCGGTTGCGGCACGTACAGCGTCACCGGTACGTGTGCAGCGATCTGTTGCAGGAGCCGGACGAACGCGGGCGGCAGAGTGCCGGCGCCGAAGACCGAGAGGCGCGGCGGCAGCGCGGCGCGGGCGCGCGCCGGATCGGCGAGCAGCGTGCGCAGGCGTTCGAGTCGATGGGCGCTGGTCGCGACGGGTGCGGGGCGTGCTCCGGCGGCCAGTTCGGGGAACAACCAGGGACCCGTTCCCTTGTCCGCCTTGCCGCGGCCGCGCTTCTTCGTGTCGCCGTTCGCCGTCAGCACGCCGGCGTCGGCGAGCAGTGCGCGCCATAGGTTCGCCTGCCACGGACCGTGCGGACCGTGGTCCTTGCCCGAGTCGCCCCGCGCGAACGCGAGCAGCACGTCGTCCCGGTAGAGCTGGTAGTCGTCGAAGCACCCGGCGAGGCGCCGGCTGAGTTGCAGTCGTTTCGTGCCGGTCGGGTCGTCCGCGAAGTAGCTGGCCGCGGCGCCGAGTTCGTCGCGATGCACCGCGGAACCGAGCACGCGCCACAGCCGCCACAACATCACGTCGCGGTTGAACAGGTCGCTCGCGCCGGGCTCGGCGTGCCGGCAGAGGTCCTGCAGGAACGCGCCGGGGAACGGGAGCCGCAGCCCGGCGACGATGCCGAAGTGCTCGGCGAGCCGCAGCTGCACCCACCGTGCGAGGCCCTGCGCCGGCACCAGCACCGTCTCCCACTCGAGCGGCGGCAGGGGCTCGTGCCGCAGTCGGTGCGCGAGGAGCCCGAGCAGGTCTTCGAGCCGGTGACTCTGGTGGACTTCGAAGCGCACGCGGACGCCGACGCTAGCGCCGGCGCGAGGGCGACGCTAGCCGTGGCCGCAGCAGTCGTGGCCACCGCCGACGGGACGCGGCGGCGGGCGCAACGGATCGTCGGTGCGCGGCGAGAACTGCGCGGTCGGAGGGTGGGTGTGCTCTGCTGCTGCAGGCTCGTGTTCGTGGTGGCCGTGGCCGTGGTGCGAGTGCCCGTGCGCTTCCTCGGCGCAGCAGCCGGGGGACTCGCCGTGGCCGAGGTTCGCCGGCGACTCGAACAGCCGCTCGAGGAACGGCCGCACACCTTGCCGCAGCAGCGACAGGAAGAAGACGACGCCGAGCAGACCGAGCACGAGCCAGTCGGTCTCCGAGTGCACGTGCCCTTCGGTCGGCGCTGCCATCGGCGAGGCCGGAACGACGGCGTTCACGAGCCAGCCGAGCAGCGTCGCACCGAGCCCCATCGACAGGGCGAACACGACGGCGACGCGCGCACCGTGGAGTTTCGCAAGCACGCCGAAGGTCGTCACGTTCGTCGCGGGCCCGGTGAGCAGCAGCGCGAGCACTGCGCCCGGTGACACGCCGACCCCGAGCAGCGTGGCGGCGACGGGCGTGCTGCCGGTGGCGCACACGTACAGCGGCAGGCCGAGGAGCGCGGCGATCGGCACGTCGAAGCCCGGGTACTTCGTCGTCCACGCGCGGATCGACTCTGCGTCGAGGTACGGCATCAGCAGCGCGGACATCAGGAGTCCGGTCAGGATCCACGTCGCCGTGTTGTCGACCGCCGGGCCGAACCCGAACCGGAACGCGGTGCGCAGGCGTTCGCCGAGCGGGCCGGTCTGGGCCTCCGGCATCGCGCCGGCGGGCGAGTCGTCGTGGTTCCGGCGTGCCCCGGCCAGCTTCGCGACGACCACGCCGGTGCCGAGGGCCAGCACCGCCGCCATGCCGACTCGCACGAGCGCCATCTCGCCGCCCATGAGTCGCCACGTGAGCATCACCGCGGCCACTTCGAGTTCGGGCGTCGCGACGAGGAACGCGATCGCCGCCGCGAGCGTCGCGCCCTGCCGCACGAGTTCGCGGTAGATCGGCACCACGCCGCACGAGCAGACCGGGAGCGGCAGTCCGACCGCGACGCCGCGCAGCGCCTGCAGGATCGCGGGGCCTTCCGTCATGCGGCGGAGCCAGTTCGCCGGCAGGAACGCGTGGCAGAGACCGACCAGCGCGTAGGCGAAGAGCAGCGCCGGCGCGGAGTCCATCGCGAGCCGCAGGAACACCGCGCCCGGGCCACCGTGGGCCTGCGCGGGGAAGTGGTCGTGGATCGCGAGCCACAGTACGAACACTCCCGCGATCGCGCCCGCGACCGACGCGATGCGCCACCTGCCCTGTTCGCGCGGCGCGGGGATGTGCGAGTGCAGCACGACGTGCAGCAGCGAGCCGAGCAGCAGAGACTGCAGCAACGCGAGGCCCTGCTGCGACGTGTCGGTGAGCACGTGCGCGCCGAGGAAGTAGCCGAACATCGTCGACCCGACGCTGACCAGCGTGATCAACACCGCCGCGAACACGCCGAGCGTGCGCGGCACGATCCACCAGATGCCGAGGCCCTCGGGGATGCGATGCAGGATGATCGCCCACGCGGTGACTTCGTGGTCGTGGATGTGGCCGTCGGGAAGCGTGTGCAGGTCGTCGACGAGGAACAGGCCGTCGAGGCACGCGTGGGCGGCGATGCCGAGCACGGCGAGCGTGAGGACGGTGCGCCGCACGGTCGCGAAGCCGTGGTGCAGGGTGCGCTCCGCGAACGTCGGCAGCAGGAACCCGACCAGCGCCAGGGGCAGCACGAGCCAGCCGCCGTGGGCCGCGGACTCCGGCAGCAGGTGCAGCAGCGACAGGCCACAGATCGTCACGAGGCAGAACGCGTCGAGGCCGACCGTCGACCATGCGTTCTTGCGCGCGAGCAGCACGAGCAGCGGGCCGAGTGCCAGCGCGAGGAAACTGAACAGGAGGAGCACGGGGCGCCCATCTTGGGGCGCGCCGCGCAGGCTCGCAACGAACGCGTTCGCCGATGCCCGCTGCGCCCGGTGCGAAGGGACGGGGAATCGTGCCGGGCTTTGACACGGGCGGCGCGGAGCGCACCTCTGTCGGCATGCACACCCGGATCCTCGTCGCGGTCTTCGCCGTCCTCGCTGCCCCGCTCCCGCACGACACGTGGCTGCTGACGCTGCCCGCGCCGGACGGTCGCGGCGTCGCCGGCTTGTCGCTGCGGACCGGGACGGACTTCCCGCGCAGCGAGAACGCCGTTGCTGCGGCCAACCTCGACGGCTGGCTCGTGCCTCCCGCCGGCGATCGCCGCCCGCTCGTCGGGTTTCGCGAGGATCCGGACGACCGTGCCGCGGTGTGCTCGCTCGCGGATCTGGCGGACGGTGTTCACGTGGCCGTGGTCGACACGGCGCCGCAGCGCATCGCGATGGACGCCAGGAAGTTCAACGACTACCTCCTGCACGACGGTGTGCCCCACGTTCTGGCGGCGCGAATGGATGCAGGCGAAGAAGGGCTGGATGCGACGGAGCAGTACCGGAAGTGCGCGAAGGTCGTGTTCCGGCTCGGCGACGGCGGTTCCGGCCGGTTCGCCGAGCCGGTCGGTCAGAGACTGGAGATCGTGCCGCTCGAAGACCCGACGCTGCTCGCGCCGCGAAGGACGCTGCCGGTCCGGGTGCTGTTCGACGGCGCGCCTCTCGTGCGCGCGAACCTGTGCTGGGATCTGCCGGGCAACGGCGAAGACCTCGCCGGATGCACGTGGACCGACGCACGCGGCGAGGCGCTGGTGCCGATCGTGCGCCCGGGATGGACGACGGTGCGCCTCGTCCACATGACGCGACCGCGCACTACGGAGTTCGAGTACGAGAGCTTCTGGGCGAGCTGCTCGTTCGTCGTGCGCGAGCGCTGACTCCCGCGTCGTCGCCGAGCGCGTTCTCGACCGCCGTCCGTGCCCGGTGCAGCCGCGACCGCACCGTGCCCTCGGGCACCGCGAGGCGATGCGCGAGCCCGGCGTAGTCGAGTCCGGTGCGTTCGTGCAGTTCGAAGACGGCGCGCTGCTCGGAGGGCAGGCGCAGGACTGCCGCGCCGACGCGCTTCGCGAGTTCGTGGGCGCACGCGTGGTGGAGCGGGTTGTCGCAGGCGGGGTGGTGTTCGCACCGCGCCGCTGCGTCTTCGTGGCGGCGGCGGCGCGAGAGCGTGCGGCGCAAGTGCCGCGCGCGGTGCACGGCGGTGCGCACGAACCAGCCGCGCGGATCCGGTGGCGGTGCGGGAAGGCGCCACCACGCGAGCAGCGCTTCCTGCACCGCGTCGTCGGCGAGGTGGTCGCAGCCGAGCACCTTGCGAGCTGCGGCGTGCGCACGCGCGAAGTGCGGAGTTGCGGCGGGGAGATGAGGAACGGCCGGCGCCAGCGGCGCCTGGAACGGTGGGGACATCGAACGGCTCGTCGACCGCGGGTGCGTGTGGCGAACGACCGGACGCGGCTCTGCCGCGCGGGGTCGGGTCACGCGGTGCGGCGGCGTTCGGCGACGGATCCGGCGTGTGTCGCGGGCGGCGCACGGCTCGGCGGCGCGCACACGAGGTCCTGGGCGCGCACTTCGTTCGCTGGGCCCGGGGGCGGGGCTCCGATCGTGTCGTGGTGGACGAGCAGGATCGGCGGGGGCGGTGGCGCGCCCGGGGTCGACAGCTCGATTTCGCACGCGAGGCAGGCTGTCGCCGCGAGATCGTCCGCCGGAGCCTCGACAGTACGTTCGTCGCTGCGCTGCGCGGGCGACGGCGCGTGGTGGTGGCCGCAGCTGCAGACAACCGGAGCCGACCCGTTCGCCGCCGCCCGGTGCGCGTGCGTGTGCAGCGCCGGCAGCAGCAGGCGCACGGCCAGCGCGAGCAGGCACACCAGCACGGTGGCGGTCTCGGCGAGGCGGCGGGTTCGCGGGCGGGTGGCCACGGGGGCGCGACGCTAGGCCGGCGGGCCCCGGGCGGCAAGGCGGCGGCGTGCATCGGCGCGAACTTCGCGCGGTTCGCGGAACTGCGCTGCCACGAGCGGCACCCGGCCGGCGTCGCCCCATGTTCCGCACCTCTTCCTGCGTCCTGACTCTCGCCATCGCGACCGCCGGCCTCGCCGCGCAGGATCCGCCGGGCCCTCGCCGCAACGCGCTCGACCGCGCGACGAACGACCTCGTGCCGCCGCCCGGCGCCCCGACCGGTGCGCTCGGGACGCAGTCGGGACCGTTGCGGCTGATCGACGTGAGTCTCGACATCATGGCCGCGGCCGGCGCGTCGACGGAGCGCGACGGTGTGCTCGCCGACCTGAAGGGCGGCGGTCACGACCCGAAGAAGCGCGGGTTCACGCTGCAGCAGGCCGAGTTGTCGTTCGCCGGCGCCGTGGATCCGTACTTCCTCGGGAAGGCGCATGTCGTGACGTTGCTCGACGCGGAGGACGGCGAGTCCGTGGTCGAACTCGAGGAGGCGTACCTGCAGACGCAGCAGCTCCCGGCCGGGCTGCAGCTGCGCGCCGGCACGTTCCTCACGGAGTTCGGCCGCATCAACCCGACGCACCCGCACGCCTGGGACTGGCAGGACCAGCCGGTCGTGATGACGCGCTTCTTCGGCGCGGACGGCATGCGCGGTCCGGGCGCGCGGCTCTCCTGGCTCGTGCCGGGCGACACCTACGGCGAGGTGTTTCTCGGCGTGCAGAACGCCAACGGCGAGACGATGCCGAGCTTCCTCGCCAACGAAGAGGTCTACGAGGAGCGGGCGATCGGCGGCCGACTGTTCGCGGAGCGCGAGGTGCGCGCGGCGAACGATCTCGTCTACACGATGCGCGCCGCGACCGCGTTCGACCTCACGGAGACCACGAGCCTCGGGCTCGGCGCGTCGGCACTGCTCGGCCCGAACGCGACCGGCGGCGACGCGGACACGCTCGTGTGGGGCTGCGACTTCGTGTTGCGATGGCGACCGCTGTCGAACGAACGCGGCTGGCCGTTCGTGAAGCTGCAGGGCGAGTTCCTCGCGCGCGAGTTCGAAGCGGCGGAACAGACCGATGTCGCGGATCCGTTCAACCCGGTGACCGTCGCGGGCGACACCCTGCACGACCAGGGGGCGTACCTGCAGCTCGTCGTCGGCTTCGCGACCGGATGGGCGGCGGGAGTGCGCGTCGAAGAGGCGGGCGGGCGCGGCGCCGGGTACGACGCCGGCACGCAGACGTTCGTGAGCCGGGCAACCGATCCGTACCGCGCCGACCGCGTCCGCGTGTCGCCGATGCTCGCGTGGCAGCCGTCGGAGTTCTCGCGCCTCCGCCTGCAGTACGACTACGACGACAGCGACCACCTCGCCGACCCCGTGCACTCCGTCTGGCTCGGCTTCGAGATCCTGATCGGAACCCATCCGCCCCATGCCTATTAGAGAACGAGTGAACCGCGGGCCTCGCCCGCCCCGACGGCGAACCGCCGGCCCGCACGCCGTGCTCGCGCTGCTGCTCGCGTGCTCCGTCTCCGCGCAGCACGCAGTCGTCGCGACGACACCGGATCTCGCGTCCTTGTGCCGGGCCGTCGGCGGCGAAGCCGTGACGGTCGTGTCGCTCGCGCGCGGTCCCGAGGATCCGCACTTCGTCGACGCGCGGCCGAGCATGCTGCGGGCGCTGCGCTCCGCGGAAGTGCTCGTCGAGGTCGGGCGCGAACTCGAGATCGGCTGGTTGTCCGTGCTGGTCGACAACGCCCGCAACGGCGCGATCCTCGCCGGGCAGAGCGGCCGCATCGACGCGAGCGCCGCGGTGCGCGTGCTCGGCCTGCCTACCGGTCCGGTGGATCGGAGCCAGGGCGACGTGCACGGTCGCGGCAATCCCCACTTCCTCGCCGACCCGTTGTGCGGGCTGCAGGTGGCAGCGCTCCTGCGCGATCGCTTCGCCGCATCCTGGCCCGCCGAGCGCGAGACGTTCGCCGCGAACTTCGCCGGGTTCCGGCGCAGTCTCGCCGTCGCGATGGCGGGCGAGAGGGTCGCCGCGAAGTACGACCACGACGCCGAACGGCTGGCGCTCGCGTTCGGGGCCGGACGCCTCGAAGGCGTGCTGCGCGAACAGGGCGACCTGCGCGAACTCGGCGGCTGGTTCGGTGCGATGGCGCCGTTCCGCGGCGCACCGCTCGTCGCCGACCACGACGTGTGGCCGTACTTCGCGGAGCGCTTCGGCGTGCGCATGGTCGGCTTCCTCGAGCCGAAGCCCGGGCTCGCGCCGACGACGGCGCACCTCGACGAGGTCGCCGCCACGATGCGCGCGGAGAGCGTCCGAGCGATCCTGACGTGCCCCTTCTTCGCACCACAGCACGCGGAGCGCCTCGCGAAGGCGACGAACGCCGTCATCGTGCCGATGCTGCACCAGTGCGGGGCGAAGGCAGGCGTGGACGACTACGTCGCGTTCGTGGACACGAACGTGCGCTCCCTCGCGGCGGCGCTCGCCGCGGCCGGAGCTCCGCGCAAGTGACGGGGCCACCGCTGCTCGTCGCGCGCAGCCTCTCCGTCGGCCACGACCGCGACGTCGTCACGGGGATCGACCTCGAACTGCGCGCGGGCGAGAGCTGGTTCGTGCTCGGCGCGAACGGCAGCGGCAAGTCCACGCTCGTCGCGACCCTGCTCGGGCTGCTGCCGCCGCGCGCCGGCGAGATCCGCGTCGCGGATTCCGTGCGGCGAGCGGTCGGCTACGTGCCGCAAGAACCCCGCTTCGAGCCGTCGCTGCCGATGCTCGCCGCGGAGTTCGTCGCGATGGGCATCGATGCGGGTGTTCGCCGCCGTGCAGCGAAGGAACGCGCGGCGGCGGCGCTCGACGCGGTCGGTGCGCGCGACCTCTTGGATCGCGACGTACGGGCGCTGTCGACCGGGCAGCGGCGCCGTGTCGCGATCGCCCGCGCGCTCGTGCGGTCGCCGCGCCTGCTCGTGCTCGACGAGCCGCTCGCGAACCTCGACCTGCGCGCCGCCTCGGCTCTCGCCGCCGACCTCGAGCAGCGGCGACGCGCCGGGCTGTGCGTCGTGCACGTGGCGCACGAGGTGGGGATCGCCCGGCGCCTGGCGACCCACCTCGCGCTGGTCGCCGACGGGCGGTTCCGCGCCGGGCCGGCCGCGCTGCTCGGGCGCGAGGCGTTCGCCGAGGCGGAGGGCCCGCCGCCATGATCGCCGCGGGCACCTGGGAGCTCTTCGGCGACGCGATCGTGGTCGGCGCGCTGCTCGCCGCGCTGCTTCCGTTGCTGGGCGTGCTGCTCGTGCTGCGGCACCAGATGTTCCTCGCCGCGTCGATCGGCCAGGCCGCGACGCTCGGGATCGCGTTCGCGTGGTGCATCGGCGGCGGCGACGGCCACGGGGACACTTCGGTCGCGGCGCTGGCCGCGGGACAGTCGCTCGCGATGGCGACGGCGATCGCCGCGATGCGCGCACTGTCGGTCCGGGACGCCGCCTTCGAAGCGCGCGCCGCGTGGACGTTCCTGTTCGCGGGCAGCGCGTCGATGCTGCTCCTCGCGAACGCGCCGCACGGTGCGCACGGTGTGCAGCGCCTCGTGCTCTCCTCGGTGCTCGGCGCTTCGCGAACGGACGTCGTCGGGGCCGCGGTCCTGCTGGCGATCGTGGTGGTCGCGCTGTCGTGGCGCGGCCGCGGTCTGCTGGCGTGGGCGATCGATCCGCCGTTCGCGCAGGTCGTGGGCACGCCGGTGCTCGCGTACGACCTGGTGGTCGGCGCTTTCGTCGGCTTCGCGATCGGCTTCGCGATCCAGGCGACCGGTCTCGCGTTCACCTTCGGGGCGACGGTGCTGCCCGTGCTCGCGGCGCGTGTGCTCGCCGCTTCGCTCGCGAGCCTGCTCTGGCTCGCGCCGGCCGTGGGCGTCGCCGCATTCGGGGGCGGGTTCTGGTTCGGCGATCGTGCGGACGTTCCGCCGGGTCAGTCCGCGGTGGTGGTCGCGGCCGTCGCGGTCCCGCTCGCCGTCGCGATCAGGAGGGTGCGATCGGGCCGTGCGCCTTCACCTTCGCGACCATCCGCGCGGCCCGCGCCTTGATCGCGTCGAAGCGGCGTGCGCGGATGTCCTCGGCGTCGAACAGGCAGCCGACGAAACCGACGCCGAACGAGCCCGCCTGCAGCCACGCGTCGACGTTGTCCTCGGTGACGCCGCTCGTCGGGAAGATGCGGAGGAATGGCAGCGGTCCGCGAATGGCGCGCACGAAATCGGGGCCGTTCGACGGGCCCGGGAACAGCTTCACGATGTCGGCGCCCGCGCGGTGCGCGGTCATCATCTCGGTCGGCGTGAGTGTGCCCGGGATCGAGACGAGGTCGTGCTGGCGGCAGAAGGTCACGATCTGCGCGTCGGTGACCGGCGACACGAGGAAACGCGCGCCGGCGGCCATCGCCTCCTTCGCGTTGTCGACGGAGAGCACCGTGCCCGCGCCGACGACGAGGCCGTGCCGTTCGCTGAGCGCCGCGATGTGTTCGAGGGCGTCGGGTGTCGTCATCGTCACCTCGACGATCTTGAAGCCGCCGGCGATCGCCGCCTCGAGTGCCGGCCGCACCGCGTCACGGTCGTTGGTGCGCAGGATCGCGGAGCAGCGGTGTTGGGCGAACGCACCGAGGATGGCGGCACGGGTGGGCGGCATGGACTGCTCCGGCGTGGGGGTGGGGCGGGGAGAACGCGCGGCGCGAGCATACGGGGGCAGCCCGGCTGCCGTCGACGGCGCGAACGACGGCGCGAACGACGGCGTGCACGATGGCGGGCGCGGGCGAGTCGGGCTACGGTGCGCGCGTGCGGTTCTCCAATGGGTGGTTCGCGGTCGCGCTCGCGGTCGCCGTGGTTCCGTCGTTCGTGCGGGCCCAGGAGCCGGCGAGCGCGCAGCGCGTGCGCGGCGATCGGGTCGGCGAAGAACAGCGTGCGTCGTCGGTCGAGCGACACGGCATCACGTGGCGCTTCGACGCCCCGCACACCGTCGGCGAGTTCGTGAACGGCGATCCGTGGGTGAAAGGCCCTGTGCGCATCGTCGACATCCTCCCGAAGTGCGTCGAGACCGACGGGCGCGTGCTGCACGGGTCGATGGTGGATCCCGACCCGAGCACGATGCTGCAGGGCTACGACAGCGGGATGTTCGGCGACGAGAAGCGGGAGCGTTACCGCGCCGACAAGAACGTCGCGCTCGGCGTCTCGCGCGAGCACCCGCTAGTCTTGGAAGCGGGCCAGAGCCTCGTGTCGGTGGAGAGCCGGCCCGAGGCGAAGGCGATGCCGACTCTGAAGACCGCGGCGGTGCTGACGTGCGTCGCCGATGCGCCCGCACCCGACGCGTTCCGCCCGCCGTTCGTGCGCGGCGACCAGAAGGTCCGTCACCGTGCGGTCGACCTCGACTTCCGCGTGCTGCGCAAGCTGAAGACGGTGGGCGACGCGCCGTCGTTCGACGAAGTGGCGCGCGGCTTCGAACGGGTGTGGATCGATCACTTCCCCGAGTGGCCGGTGCGCTACGCGCATCCCGCCGACAGCATGCCGGACTACGGGCGCGACATCGCGTCGCTCGTCGGCAGCGGCGCACTCCTGCTCAACTCGGATGCATCGAACGAGAAGAAGCGCGAGTTGCTGGTGCGCATGGTGCAGGTCGGCATCGATCTGCACGGCTGCCTGCGCAGCGGGTGCCGGTGGCCCGGTCTCGGCGGTCACGGCCACGGCCGCAAGTTCCCGATCCTGCTCGCCGGCGCGGTGCTGCACGACGAGGCGATGCTGGCGATCGGTCGCGAGTTCGGCATCGGCAAGAGGCCCGGCGCGGAGAAGAACTCGTTCTTCGGCGAGGACACGCAGACGTTCGTCGTGATGGAGACTTCGCCCGGCGTCTGGAACGGCGGCCACGGCGGCTACACGCGCGAGCACGACGGACTGCCCGAGTGGGGATTCGAGCACGCCGACCGGCCCGAGTCGGACCGAGCGTCGTGGACCGAGAACTCGTACCGCCGCTGCTGCACCGCGAATGCGTGGGTCGGCGAGGTTCTCGCGGCGCGCGTGATGGGCCTGCAGGACGCGTGGAACCACCCGCCGCTCTTCGCCTACATGGACCGCTACATGCAGGTGAAGCCGGAGGAGGCGTGGCACCGCGCGTGGGTGCCGTGGCACGGCGCGATGTGGGACGAGTACCGGAAGAAGTTCTGAGCCTCCCTTCGCTCCGGCTGCAACGGCGAAGGGTCGTGCGGGAGCCATTGGGAAGGCGTCGGCAGCAGTTCCTGCACCCCGTCGGGGATTGACCGGGTCGGCTGGCGACGATTGCATCTCACCGCCGTGACGAGCAACGTCGCGTTCGCGAACGAAGGAGAGCTGGAAACCCCATGATCCCCGACCGTCTCTCCGTCTGGTTCACGTCACTCGCGTTGGCTCTCTCGCTGGCCGTCGAGGCACCGGCGCAGACCACGATCCGCGGCTGGGGGCTCAGTGCGTGGGACACGGCAGTCACGGAGGTTCCGGCGATCCAGGTGAGCGCCGGTGACTACCTGACCGGTGTGCTGCGCGCGGATGGTCGGATCTTCGTGCGTGGCGAGATGCAGTTCGGGCAGTGTGATGTACCGCCGTTGCCGGCGGGGATGACCTACTTGCGTCTTGCGATGGGCAGATCCCCGGTCGCGCTTCGTTCTGACGGCAGCCTCGTGCAATGGGGCCCCGTGCCTGTCGAGAGGGGGGTTCTGCTTCCAGTTGCGCCGCCCGGC
>JAEUHQ010000135.1 GCA_016794565.1 Planctomycetota bacterium
ACCGTCGCCGAGTCGATCGGCGTCGGCTCGCGCGGCGGCTACTTCGAGGAGTCCGGCATCATCCGCGACATGATCCAGAACCACCTGATGCAGGTGCTGACACTCGTCGCGATGGAGCCGCCGGCGACGCTGACCGCCGACGACGTGCGCGACGAGAAGGTGAAGGTGCTGAAGGCGATCCGCTCCTTCAAGCCCGCCGACGTCGACCGCGAGACCGTGCGCGCGCAGTACACGCGCGGCTCGTTCGCCGGCGAGGACGTGAAGGGCTACCGCGAAGAAGAGGGCGTGCCGGCCGAGTCGGTCACCGAGACATATGCCGCCGTCCGCCTGCACGTCGACAACTGGCGCTGGTCGGGCACGCCGTTCTACCTGCGCTCGG
The DNA here is from genome assembly GCA_016794565.1 of Planctomycetota bacterium. GTDB lineage: Bacteria > Planctomycetota > UBA1135 > UBA1135 > UBA2386 > JAEUHQ01. The sequence continues at coordinate 380 of JAEUHQ010000135.1, forward strand.
GCAAGCGTCTCGCTCGTCGCGTGACCGAAGTCGCGATCCAGTTCAAGCAGCCACCGCACCTGCTCTTCCGGGGCGGACGCCCGGCGCAGCCGAACATGCTGCTGCTGCGCATCCAGCCCGACGAAGGCGTGGCGCTGCGCTTCGGCGCGAAGGTGCCGGGACCCGACATGCGGATCCGCGACGTGCGCATGGACTTCCGCTACGGCGCCGCGTTCGGCGGCGAGACGGCGGATGCGTACGAGCGCCTCCTGCTCGACTCGATGCTCGGCGACGGGACGCTGTTCGCGCGCCGCGACGAAGTCGAGGAGGCGTGGCGCATCGTGGACTCGATCGTCGCCGGCTGGAAGCAGAGCAAGAAGCGGCCCGAGGAGTACGTCGCGGGCACCTGGGGACCCGATGCCGCGAACGCGCTGCTCACGCACGGCCGCCAGTGGAGGAAGCCGTGACGGCGGCGCCCGCGCCCTGCCGGACCGCGCCGGTCGCCGTTCCACTGCCGAAGATCCCGGACGCCCTGCGCGGACTGTGGCGCGCGTGCGCGGCGGGCAACACGAACGCCGACGACGGCGACGTGACCCGTTCGCTCGCGATCAACTTCGTCGGCGTGACGACGGCCGCGGACGAAGGCGCCTTGCGCGGCGCGGTCGAGCGACTGCATCTGCGCACACCCTGCCGCGCGTTCCTCCTCGTGATCGATCCGGCGGCGACCGCGGTCACCGCAGCGGTGTCCGCGACGACGCGGGCTCACGGTTCGACGCAGGACATCGTGCTCGAGGAGATCGCGGTGCGCCTGCCGGAGAGCGGATTCGAACGAATGCCCGGCCTCGTGCGGCCGCTGCTCGTCAACGACCTGCCGAACCACCTGTACTGGGCCGCGCCGTGGCCGCGCACCGAGCCGCACTTCGACGACCTCGCGCGCCTGTGCGATCACACCGTCGTCGACACCCGCTCCTTCCGCGCGCCGGAACGCGAACTCACGCACGTCGGAGCGCGGCGCGAACGCGGGCAACGCATCACCGACCTCAGCTGGCTGCGCCTGCGCCCCTGGCGCCGCGCGCTCGCCGAGGCGTTCGAACGGATCCCGTGGCAGGCCGGCAGCCCGGCGACCGCGACGATCCGCCACGGTGCCGCAGCAACGTCGTCCGCGCTGCTCCTCGGCGACTGGCTGAACGCGCGACTCGCCGCGCGGATCGTGCGCGAGACCGACGCCGACGCCGGCTCGTGCCCGACGCGCGTCACGCTGCGCACCGGCCACGACGAGGTCGATCTCGCCAACGAAACCGGCCACGTGACCGCGCACGTGACGACGAAGGAGTTCTGCCACCTGCCGTACCGCGTGCCGCTGTCGCGCGGCCGCGACGGCGACCTGCTGGCGGCAGCCATCGACCTCGGATGACCACCATGCGCCGACGCCTCCTGCGTGCGTGCACGCTCCCCTTCTTCGTGCTCGGCGCCTGCTCGTCGGTGACCGACGACGTCAGTCGGCAGATCCTGCAGCCACCGCCCGGGTGGCTCGTCGAACCGGCGTCCCTCGGACTCGACGCCGATCCGTTCACGATCGAACTGCACAGCGACGCGTCGCTGACCGGGTTCTTCGTGAAGTCCGCCGAAGCACACGGGCGCACCGTGGTGCTGTTCCACGACGAACGTACGAACGTCAGCGTGCTGCATCCCTACTACACGTTCCTGCACGACCGCGGCTTCCACGTCGTCGTGTACGACCCGCGCGGCTTCGGCCGCAGCAAGGGGATCCCGACGCTGCAGGCGTGGGTCTACGACGTGCCGGCGCTGCTCGACCACGTGCGCGCGCGACCGGACGTCGATCCGCAGCGCATCGCGTACTTCGGCATCGGCTGGGGCGCGGTCACCGCGTTGTGGGCGGCGAGGACGCAGGGCCCCTGCGCCGGCGTCGTGCTCGAAGGACTCACGAGCCCGCGCGCGATCGTGCGCGAGGCGACGAAGGACGACGGCTCGATGCTCGGCGCGCTGTCGACCGGGATGCTCGAGTTCTCGAGCATGCCCGACGACGTCGAACCTGCGGACGGCGCACCGCGCACGAAGCCGCCGGCCCTGTTCCTCGCCGGAGAACTCGAATCGGAGCGCGACCGGCAGGCACAGATCACGACGTTCACCGCGTACGGCGGCGACAAGCGCCTGTGGGTTCTGCCCGGCACACGGTCGTCGCCGCACGGACTGTTCTCGCAGGACGGCGAGTACCAGGAACAGGTCGGCACGTTCCTGCGCGACGCGTTCTCGGGCGTTCGCACCAGCGCCACCGTCGAGATGGCGAAGGCCGCCGCGTCGTCCGACGGCCAGACCTGGTACGAGGCGACGGTCGTCGCCGCCGCGGCGGGCCGCCACCCGATCGAAGTCGGCGTCGCGCTCGCGAACGGCACCGCGGCCTTCGCACGCACATGGTCGGAGGACGGCCGTGCCCGCGTGCGCATGAAGCTCGCGGCGGCGCCGGCCGCGGCGGGCGCGATCCTCGTCGCACGCAAGGTCGTCGACGATCCGGACGGCATCGAGCCGTTCGTACCCGTTCCGACGGACCTCGCGCGGTCCACCGCCGCGATCGAGCCGCTGCGGCTGCGCATCGAGGCACTGCGCAACGGCGCACTCCCGGCCGGCGAGATGGCGAAGCTGGCGGACGACCTGAAGGCGGCAGAGGCGAAGGCGCCGTTCGATCCGCAGGCGAGCGCCGAGCTCGCCGACGTCTTCGCGCTGCTCGGCAAGGCGCTGCGGCAGCGGCCCGAAGAGGCGCGCCGTCGCGAGGGCGACGCGCTGTTGCAGCGCGCCGTCGCGTCCGTGCCCGTGAACCCTGCGCGCCACGTCTGGCCGGGCGCGTCGACGACCTACGGGTTCCCGCAGCACGACGCGGTCGAGGCAGCGCGCCGGCAGCTCGCGGCGCCGGCGAAGTGACGCGTCGGCGGCCGCCGCTCAGCGGATCGGCTGGCTGCTCGCGGACGGCGGAGCACCGTGCTCGTTCGCGGGCCCGCCCTTCGGCGCGTGCGGGTGCCAGCCCAGCACCGCGAACATCACGAAGAAGCCGAGGAGGTAGCCGACCACGACGTGCCAGCCCTGCACGATCCAGTTCTTCGCCGACTTCGCCTCGGTGAAGAGGCCCGAGATCGCGACGCCCGCCGACGAACCGAACCACAGCATCGAGCCGCCGTAGCCGACGCAGAACGCCAGGAACCCGACGTCGTAGCCGCCCTGGCGCAGCGCGAGCGCGGTGAGCGGAATGTTGTCGAAGAAGGCGGACACCACGCCGAGCCCCATCGCGGTCCACGGCGTGGCCGGGGGCAGGTTCTCGACCGGCATCATGGACGCCGACATCACGAGGCTCAGCAGGAAGACCGCGCCGGTGGCAGCCGAAGGCACGACCTTCCAGTCCGCGCCGCGCACGAGACAACCGAGCAGGATCGCGCCCCACACACCGACGGCGGGGAAGTCGAGGAAGATGTTCGCCGCGATCGCGCCGGCGAGGATCGCCACGACGATGCCGACGTGCGCGAGATCCACGGGCTTCGCGGCGTGGTCGCCGCGCGTGAGCGGCTGCAGCGCATGCTGCTGCCGACTCGCGAAGAAACCGAAGAAGAGCAGCGCCACGACCGCGCCGAGCGCGGCCTCGGCCACGTCGAGCGGCGAGTACTTCGCGATCCAGATCATCGTCGTGGTCGTGTCGCCGACCACGGAGCCGGCGCCGCCCGCGTTGCTCGCCGCGACGATCGCCGCGATGTAGCCCACGTGCACCTTGCGTCGGAACAGTGTGATCGCCGCAGCGCCGCCGATCAGTGCGGCGGCGATGTTGTCGAGCACCGCGGACAGCACGAACACGATGGCCAGCAGCGCGAACGCGCCGAGGCGTCCCGCGGGCAGGACCTCGGTCAGCTTCTCGGGCAGGTTGCTGCGTTCGAAGTAGTTCGCCAGCACGGCGAACCCGACGAGCAGGCCGCCGAGGTTCACGATCGTCTTCCACTCGTGCGCCAGGTGATGGCCGAGCTCGAAGTCCGTGAACAGGAGCCGCGCACACAGGACTGCGCCGAGTCCGGTCAGTGCGATCTTCAGTGCGTACTTGTGGAAGCGAGCGATCCCGAGCAGGGTCGCGGCGAACAGTCCGAACAGGACGTAGTTGATCACGAGCAGCTCCGCGAGAAGAGCCGGCCGGGCAGAGGGGTCCGCGCATCATGGCGCCCCGGGTCCCGGACCGACACGGCGGCATCGGCTTTCGCGGAAGCCGCCCGAGAGCGGGGCCGGCAACCGCCGATGCGGACGCCGCAGCCCGAAGCCCCGAATCCCGTTCGGCGCCGGTCAGCGGCGCCAGAAGCTCGGCATGCAGAGCACCAGCAGGGGCAGCAGTTCGAGCCGGCCGAGCACCATCTCGAAGCTCATCGCGAGTTTCGTTCCATCGTGCAGCTCGCCGAACCCGGCGAGCGGACCGATGTTGGGCCCCACCACCGCGACCCCGTGACCGATCGCCGGGATCCCGGCAGCGAGTGCGTCGGGATGCACGAGGGCCATCGCGGGGCCGCAGTTGCCCAGCATGCTGGCGCTCGCGGACAGCGCGCCGATGAAGCTGAGGCGCTGGTCCCACGCGATCACCATCGCCCCGACGAGGATGGTGAGCAGCCAGAGCAGCACGATCGCGAGGACCGAAGAGATCGTCGACGCCTGCAGCACGTCCCCGTCGAGTCGGATGCGCTCGACGCTCTTCGGCCGCACGAAGCGCCGAACGGTGTAGGCGAGCAGCTTGAGGCAGACGAGCAGGCGAACCTGCTTCATTCCGCCAGCGGCCGAACCGCTGCAGCCGCCGACCATCGTGCACGTGAAGATCACGATCAGCGACAGGGGCGGCCACGCATGGAAGTCGGACGTCGCGAACCCGCAGCAGCTCAGCATGCTGACGACGTTGAACGACGACTGCCGCAGCGCCGAACCGAACCCTTCGCCTGCGCGCATCAGATCGATCGTCACGGCGCCGACCGCGAGCGTCGTGAACATCGAGTAGATGCGGAACTCGGACGTGCGCGCCATGCCGACGAGCCCGGGCCACCCGTCGCGCGCCGACACGGCCATGACCGTGAAACTGCAGCCGCCGAGGAACATGAAGATCGTCAGCACGACCTCCGAACCCAGGCTGTCGAACGCCGCGACCGACGACCGTGTCGAGTAACCGCCGGTCGCCAGCGCCGTGAACGCATGGCAGACCGCGTCGAACCAGCCCATCCCGCCGAACCACACGAGCGACACGATGCACGCGGCGGTGAGGCCGACGTACACGGTCCCGACCCCGCGAGCCTGTGACAAGACGCGCGGCTGGCTGCCGTCCTGGCTCACGCCGACCGACTCGGCCATCAGCAGGTTGCGGCCGGCGCCACCCATCGAGGGCAGCAGCGCCACGAAGATCAGCACGATCCCGATGCCGCCGACCCACTGCAGCATGGCCCGCCACAGGAGGAGGCTCGGCGCCGTGTCCTCCGGCGTGGGGTTGCCGCCCGACCCGAGCACCGTCGCACCGCAGGTCGTGAGGCCGCTGACGCTCTCGAACAGGGCGTCGCACGCATTCGGCAGCAGGCCGCTCCATTGCAGCGGGATCGCGCCCAGCAAGCTCGCCAGCAGCCACGCGACGCCGGCGACGCAGAGGGCTTCCTTGCGGAACATGTCGCCCGTCGCCCCCCGGCCGGCGAACCAGAGCGCGCCGGCGACGCCCGCCCCGAGCAGAGTGCTGGCGACGAAGCCCGCGAGCGGTGCGCCGTGTTCGCCCTTGCCGGTCATCGCCATGACCAGCGGCACGACCTGCACGACCGTGAAGAACGCGACGAAGCCGGCGAGGACCTTCGACACGCGGGCGTAGTTCACCCGGGGCACTATCGCGACGATCTCGCTCGGCTGCAACGACGCAGCGCGCGCGTCAGCGGGCTTCGATGTCGACGAACACGAGGCGGTGGTCCGACGCGTCGACGAGATCGCCGCCGGGCTGTCGCGGCAACGGCCAGAACACGCCGGACTGCGCGACCGCGAGCTGCTTGTCGACGAGCACGTAGTCGACGCGCAGGTTGCCCGGTCCCTGACCCGGCGCGTCCGGGAAGTCGCTCGTGTCGAGCGCGGGGTCGCCGGCGTGCGTCGAGTTCGTGCCCCACTGCTCCTTCGCCATCGTGTCCCCGGCTGCGCCGCGCGGCCTCGGATCCTGCACACGCGGATGCGCGAGCAGTTCGAGCAGCGCTTCGCGGCGCGCATCACCGTCGGCGGGATCGCAGTTGAAGTCCCCCATCAGCACGAAGGCCGCGTCGGTCGCGAGCCCTCCCGCATGCCCCGCGTCGTCGACGATCCAGCCAGCGCGCTCCGGCGTCAGGTAGTCGACCCAGAAACGGATCTCGTCGTGGTTGCGGCGACCGTTGCGATCCTCGGGCCCGTCGAACACCGGCGGAGTCGGGTGCGAACAGAGCACGTGCACGAGCTGCTTGCCGATACCGACGGGCACGTCCCAGTGGCTCTTCGACGAGAGGCGCGCGACGTTCCAGGCGGCATCGGACATGCCGGGCGGCCGCAGCGCGCCCGGCATCGCGCTCCACCTCAGCGTGCGGAACGTGCGGATGCGGTCGACGAGGATCGGGTGCCGCGACAGCAGCGCCATCCCGTACTGCCCCGGGAACGCACCGTAGCCGAACGCATCGCCCGGTCCGCCGACCTTGCCGTCCGCGTCGAGGTCCTCGCCCGAAGGCACGCCCGTGTTCACCTCGTCGGCCCACACGTACTCGAAGTCGATCGGCGCCTGACCTCGCTGCGACACCGCGAGGTACTCCTTGGCGAAGACGCGCGCCGTCTCGGCCGCCCGGTCGCGGTCGAGTTCGCACACGAGCAGCACGTCCGCACCGACGCGCTGCACGATCTCCGCGATGCGCGCCGCCTGCGCGCTCCTGCCGCCGCGCAGCTCGGCGAGCAGTTCGCCGTCGTTCGCGCGGTTCATCGCCGCGTTGAACGTCGCGACGCGCACCACGGGCACGAGCTTCCCCGAGCGCCGGTTCAGCATGACGACGGCGAGCGGAACGCTAGCGACGAGGCACACGCCCGAGAGGGCCCAGAAACCGATCTTCACGTCGACTCCTTCGTGGCAACGGTCACGGGCGCGACGAACATCGCGCCGGCATCCGACAGGCGCGGCTCCGGCCCCAGGACGACGACCGTGTCGCCGGCCTGCAGCACCGTGTCCGGCGTGATCGCGGGCAGATTGACCCCGTCGCGGCGTACCGCGACGACGCTGCAGCCGGTCGTCTTGCGCACGCCCGAGGTCGCGAGCGGCTGCCCGGCAGACGGTGCTCCGGGCGCCACGCGCCAGACACGAAAGCCGATGCCCGGCACGAACTCGGCGATCGACGCCGCATCCGTCGACACCGTGCGCGCGGCGCGATCGCCGGCGCCGGCGGCGTGGCGGACCTGCCGCACCTGGCGGCCGATCTCGTCGTCGGCGACGAGGAACCGGCGGAGCACGCGCACGAGCATCTCGACCGACGCTTCGAGCTCCTGGGGCACGACGTCGTTCGCGCCGGCGCGACGCAGGCCGTCGGACTCCGCGGTGTAGACCGCGCGGGCGAGAACGTGCACGTGCGGGGCGATCTGGCGCGCGAGCTGCGCGATGCGCGACGTGGCGGCCGTGTCGTTGACCGCGAGCACCAGCATGTGGGCTCGCTCGATGCCGAGCGACTTCAGCACGGGCACACGGGTCGCGTCGCCGAGCACGATCGGCACGCCCTTCTGCTTCTCGGCGCGCACGGTCGCGGCGTTCATCTCCGACACGATCACGGGGATGCCGAGCGAACCGAGCCCCGCGACCACCGTGCGACCCGTCGGTCCGTAGCCGATCACGATCGCGTGGTCGCGCAGCCGGTCGTCGCCGACGGCACGCCCGTGGTCCGCCGCGGCGCGGGCACGGTTGGCGACGCGGCGACCGACCGCGTAGAGCAGCGGCGTGATCGCGATCGACAGCACGGCCGTCACGATGAACACGCGTTCGGCGTCGCTCGCGAGCAGATTGGAACGCTGGCCGAGCTGCACGAGCACGAAGGAGAACTCGCCCACCTGCGCCAGGGTGAGGGCCGCACGCAGACGCACCCAGAACGGCTGGCCGAGCCCCCACGCAGCGAGCATCACGATGGCCGCCTTGCCGACGACGACGGCGAGAACGCACAGCACGACCGTGGCCGGATCCGCGGCGATCGCGCGCCAGTCGAACAGCATGCCGATCGACACGAAGAACAGGCTCGAGAACGCGTCGCGGAACGGTTCGATCTCGGCCGCCGCCTGGCTGTGGTGATCGGAGTCGGCGATCAGGATCCCGGCGAGGAACGCACCGAGCGCGAGCGACAGGCCGAGGTGCGCGGTGACGACGGCCATGCCGAGACACCACGTCGCGAGGAAGAGCACGAAGAGTTCGCGGCTGCGGGTGCGGCAGACGAGCGACATCACCGGCCGCACGAGCAAGCGCGCCACCGCGATCACGACCACGAGCAGGCCGAGGTTCTGCAGCGATCCGAGCGCCGAAGCGGACGAGCCGGCAGCACCCGACGCGAGCAGTGGGATGAGCAGGATCATCGGCACGACCGCGAGGTCCTGCGCGATGTTGATGCCGAGGACGAGGCGGCCGTGCGGAGCGCTGAGTTCGCCGTGATCGACCAGGATCTTCGTCGACGCCGCGGTGCTCGACAGGCTCAGCAGGAAGCCGAGAAACACCGCGGCCGCGATCGGCACTCCGAGCAGCCAGCAGACGAGCGTCGCGGCGCCGACCGTGCCGAGCACCTGCAGGCCGCCACCCAGGCCGATCACGCGCCGCAGTCGCGCGAGCTGGCTCAGCGGCACTTCGAGCCCGACGGCGAACAGCAGCACGACGATGCCGACCTCCGCGAGTTCGCGCACCATCTCCTCGTGGCGCACGAGTCCGATCGCGTTCGGGCCGACGAACACGCCGGCGACGAGGAAGCCGACGATCGGCGGCAGCCGCAGGCGGTGGAACGTGACCGCGACGCCGACGCACAGGGCGAAGAGCAACGCGAGTTCGAGCAGGACCTGTTCGAGCACTGGCGCGGTGCTGTACCCGAGCCGTCCGGCGCGGCAAAGCGCGGAGGCATCGAACTGCCGCGGCGCATCGCGGCGACCGTGCGGCGAAAATCGAGCGGGGCCGTCTCGCATGGGGATGCCGCGTGCGCGGCCATGGCAAGGCCGGTTCGCGGCGCGAGGGCCGCCGCATCACGCCGGGTCGACACGGTCCGCCGCGTTTCACCGAGAGCGTGTGGTTTCCTCGTTCGGAAGAACCAACGGAAACCAAACCGAACCAAAGCATGCTCGTCACCAAGCTCCTCCCCTTCGCCGCGGCCGCGCTGCTCACCACCGCCGCCTTCGCCCAGGTCAATTGCTCGGACAATCTGTGGCCGCTGCGCCTCGTGAACGCGAACGGCGTTCCCGCGCCATCGACCCTCGATCCGAGCACGGGTCGCTACACCTACAAGTTCGCCAATGAATCGGTGTACCTCGCATTCGATCCGACCATCGCGAGCGGCACCTACTACGTGCACGTGACGAGCGCCGGCCTCGAAGAAGTCGTCTCGACGAACGACCCGATGGACCGCTTCGTCAGCGTCGAGAACAACGCCGGCGTCATCTCGCTGTCGCTGCCCTTCACGAACAACCAGGACCCGGCGGTCTACGGGCTCGGTCTCGGTGGCCAGGGCCAGAGCATCCTACTGAAGTTCCGCTCGTCGGAGTTCACGCCGTGCAGCTGGAAGGTGCTGCTCGGTGACAAGTGGGACCTCACCTACGGTCCGACACACCCCTACCTGATCGACGGCGGCATCCACCCGGTCACCGGCCAGTGCGCCGTGCGTTCGTACGACGGCTTCGTGATCGGCGACGGCAACGGCAGCGACGTGACCGGCAGCGTCTTCCGCGACGCGGATCGCGACGGCGTCCGCGACGCGGGCGAGACCGGCCTCGGCGGCTGGGAAGTCCGACTCGTCAGCGAAGGCGACGAACGGACCGCTCTCACCGACGCGACCGGCGCCTGGCGCTTCGCCAACGTCCCGAAGGGCACCTACACCGTCGAGCTGGAAGTGAAGACGGGCTACGTGGCCACCGCCGCGGCGACCCGCGAAGTGAACGTCTGCGAGTGTGCGGACCTCGCGGTGCAGCAGTTCGCGGTCGCGCAGTCGGTGCTGCCGTGCAACGCCAAGCCGGTCTGCTTCTGGAAGAGCAAGAACGGCCGCAACAAGTGCAACACGTTCCACTGGATCCCGGCCCTGCACCTCGTCAACAACTGCGGCGGCTACGTCGCACCCGGCAGCCGCGACCAGATCGGCTCGTTCTTCGGCTGCGCGAACAGCTGGAACATGGGCAACCAGCTCTCGAGCGAACTGCTCGCGATGCACTGCAACGTCGTCGCCGGCTACGTGCACCCGGACTGTGTGATCCAGGACCCCACGCTCGGCCAGATGACGATCGGCCAACTGCTCCAGCGCGCCGCGCAGAGCCTCGCCTGCCACCCCTACACGCCGGTGTGGCACTCGCAGCGCCAGTACCAGACGTGCCTCAAGAACGCGCTCGAACGCGCCAACGACAACCGCATCTGGCGCTGACGCCGGGCGGTCCCGCTCTCATCGCACGGCTCCTCGCGCCATCACGCGGGGAGCCGTTCGCCTTTTCGGGGCGACGGCTTCCGGGCGCGCGCACGCCGAACTTGCGCCGCGGGAGCTGCCGTGGACAGTGGCCGGTCCATGGATCTCTCCTTCCTCGCGGAACTCGGGCTCGACAAGACGGTCAGCGGTGCGTTCGACGGCACGTGGCGCAAGACGAAGGGCGACGCGCTGACGGTGCGTTCGCCGATCGACGGCAGCACGATCGGCACCGTGCAGATGGCCGACGCCAAGGACTACGCCGCCGTCAGCAAGGCCGCGCACGCGGCATTCCTGCGCTGGCGCGAACTCCCGGCCCCGAAACGCGGCGACTACGTGCGCCGGATCGGCAACGCGTTCCGCGAGCACAAGGAAGCGCTCGGCAAGCTCGTGTCGCTCGAAGCGGGCAAGATCCTGCAGGAGGGACTCGGCGAGGCGCAGGAGTGCATCGACATCGCGGACTTCGCGGTCGGACTGTCGCGCCAGCTCTACGGCCTCACGATCGCGAGCGAGCGGCCGAACCACCACATGCGCGAGACGTGGCATCCGCTCGGCACGGTCGGCGTGATCACCGCGTTCAACTTCCCGATCGCGGTGTGGGCGTGGAACTCGATGCTCGCCCTCGTCTGCGGCGATTCCTGCGTGTGGAAGCCGTCGCTGAAGACGCCGCTCTGTGCGATCGCGATGACGAAGATCGCCGCGGCCGTGCTCGGCAAGGAATGGGCGCCGCTCGTGGGCCTGATCATCGGCCCCGACCTCACCGTGGGCAGTGCGATGCTCGACGACCCGGCGATCCCGCTCGTCTCCGCGACGGGCAGCACACGCATGGGCCGCATCGTCGGCCCGCGCGTGGCACAGCGCTTCGGCCGTTCGCTGCTGGAACTCGGCGGCAACAACGCGATCGCCGTGATGGACGACGCCGACCTGTCGCTCGCGGTGCGCGGCATCGTGTTCGGCGCGGTCGGCACGGCCGGCCAGCGCTGCACGACGACGCGGCGACTGCTCGTGCACGAGAAGGTCGTCGACGACCTGCAGGCGCGGCTCGTGAAAGCGTACGCGCAGTGCACGATCGGCAACCCGTTCGACAAGAAGACCCTCGTCGGCCCGCTGATCGACGAAGCGTCGGCGAAAGCGTTCGACCACGCGGTCGCGGCCGCGAAGGAACAGGGCGGCACGATCGTGCGCGGCGGCAAGCGCGCGAAGGTTCCCGCATCGCTGAAGGGCGGCGCGTACGTCGAACCGACGATCGTGCGATGCGACTCGATGCTGCCGATCGTGCGCGAAGAGACGTTCGCGCCGATCCTCTACATCGTGCCCGTGAAGTCGCTCGACGAGGCGATCGCGATGAACAACGACGTGCCGCAGGGCCTCAGCTCGTCGATCTTCACGAACAACGTCCGCTGCGCGGAGCGCTTCCTGTCGTCGATCGGCAGCGACTGCGGGATCGCGAACGTGAACATCGGGACCAGCGGCGCCGAGATCGGCGGCGCGTTCGGCGGCGAGAAGGAGACCGGCGGCGGCCGCGAATCCGGCTCCGACAGCTGGAAGGTCTACATGCGCCGCCAGACCAGCACCGTGAACTGGGGCACCAGTCTGCCGCTCGCGCAGGGCATCAAGTTCGGCGACGAGTGACCGCCGCCGGACGGCGCGGCCCGCTCACGGCGCGCCGACCGTTCCGCGCTCCGCGTTGGTCGAGGTGATCTGCACGACTCGAGAAATCCGCGTGCGTTCGCGCGACGCTGGCTCTCCGAAGGGGCATCCGGGCGATCCCCACGATGAACACAGCCTCGCGCACCGTGCTCCTCTTCGCCACCGCCGGCCTCCTCATGGCACAGGATCCGCCGACGCCGCCCGGCGGCTTCGGGGTCGTCGTGCAGACCGTCGCGATCACGTTCTCCGACGGCGTGATGACGGGCATGGACATCTACGCGCCGAGCGCCATCGCCGGACCGAGCGGCTGGCCGGGCGTGCTGGTGATGCACGCGGGCGACGGCGGCACGAAGAACGACGGCAATGTCGTCACGGCGGCCAACAGCCTCGCGGCCGGCGGCTACGTCGCGTACGCGTTCACCGACCCCGGCCGTCCCGGCAGCACGCAGGAACGCGAACTGCTCGACACCGCGGAATCGCACGGCCTCGCGCAGGCCGCGATCGCCGGCACGACGATCGACCCGGCGCGGCTCGCGGTGACCGGGTTCTCGGGCGGCGGCAAGAAGTCGTACGCAGCCGCGGCGTGGTCCGGCCGGGCGCTGCCGTTGGCCGGGTTCGTCACGGACTACCCGCCGGTGCTCGCGATCGTGCCGCAGATCGCACCACTCGACCACCTCGACGCCAACGTTCCCGGCAGCGTGATGGTCGCCGACCACATCGTCATCGACAAGCCGGCGGCGCACCCGTGGCTCGCGCTCGTCGACGCGAACGACTTCGTCGGTCTGCGAGCGCAGATCGACACGCCCTACAACCAGACCCTGCTCGCGAACCTCGGCACGTCCACGGTGCCGGTGCTGTCGATGGTCGCGATGCAGGACTTCAAGATCGTCAACAATCCGTCGGTCGACGAACTGCTGTCGTTGCCGCAAGGGCCGAAGCGCCTGTTCCTGTCCACGGGCAGCGGCCACTCCACGGTCAACAACACGATGGAGACCGCGGTGATGAACGACCTGCGGCGGCGGTGGTTCGACCGCTACATGAAGGGCATTCCGAACGGCGTGGACCTGGAGCCTCTGGTCGAAGCGGGCATGCAGCCGACGAGCACCGCGCTGCACCTGAACCCGACGACCGTCTGGGAGCACCGTACGTCGACGCAATGGCCGCCGGCGATCGCCAACACGCGCTGGCACTTCGTGGGCACGCAGGCGCTGCAGCCGCTGCCGCCGATCGCGCAGAACCTCACGAACGTGATCAACCACGTCGTGCCCGCGGCGTACGACATCTTCGACTACGTCGCGCAAGGCGCCGGTCTCGCCCCGAACAACGTCACCGCGAACATCGCGCCGAGCCAGGAGGTCTTCGTCTCGCTTCCGCTCACCGAAGCGATCGAGATCCTCGGGCGGCCGCAGGTGAAGCTCACCGTCGACGACACGACGGGCAACTTCCAGCTGACTGCCGTGCTCGCGCACCAGGACCCGGCCGGCGCGATCCACTGGATCACCGCGGGCACGAGCGGCGTGCGCGTCGGCGTCGCGGGCACGCACCTGATGACGATCGACCTCGTCGACGTCGCGCAGATCGTCCCGGCGGGCGATCGCCTGCTCGTTCGCATCCAGAACCTCGCCGACATCAACGGACCCGGTTCGCGGCGCATCCGCGTGGTGCCGTACTTCGACAGCACGCAGACGACTCTCCTCGTCGGACCCGGCGTCGACAACTTCCTCGACCTGCCGCAGCGACCCTGCACCGCGGCGCTGCTGCCGCGACTCGCCCACGTCTCCGCGGCGCCCGGATTCGCGCACCATCTCGATCTGCACGGCGGGGCGCAGCGTGCCGGACAGAGCTACCTGCTCGCGTTCGGCGTGACCGGCGAGGCGCCCGGCTTCCTGCTCGATGGTGTGCCGGTCCCGATGAACTTCGACGCCTTCACGGGCCTCGGCCTCACGATCCTCAACACGCCGATCCTCCCGAACAGCGCCGGTGTGCTCGACGCGGCGGGCAACGCGAGCACCGGCTTCCAGCTCCCGGGCGCCATCGCGACGATCCTGCAGGGCTTCCGCTTCACGTTCACCGGCATCGTTTTCGACGCCGCCGGGCTGACCGAGGTGGTCGGCGGCCCCGCGACGCTCGTGATCGACCCGTGACGCGGCGCGGGCCGCGCCGTTGAGCCGCCCGCGCCGCGGGGGTTTCATGTCGGTGCCGGTGTGGCCGATACACCCTCGTGGCCAAGACGACCCCGATCACCTTCCACGTGCCCGCGAGCGCCGCGAACCTCGGCCCGGGGTACGGAGTGGTCGCGCTGGCGCTCGACCTCGCACTCGGCATCACCGCCGAACCGCGCACCGACGGCGTCGTGACCGTCGAGCGCCGCGACGACCCCAGCGCGCACATGGAGGATCCGCGGCACGACCCGGTGCTGCGGGGCCTGCGCGTCGGCGCCGAACTGTTCGAGGTGTCGCTGCAGAAGGGGCTGCACGTCGTCGTCGAAGGAACGATCCCGCGCGGCACCGGCATGGGAACGATCAGCGCCGGCTACGCGGCCGGACTCGCGCTCGCGGTGCGTCTCGGCCGCAAGAAGGCGACGGCGTCGCAACTGCTCGACGCGCTCGTGCCGCTCGGCGGTGACCCGGCGCACGGCGCCGCGGCGCTGCTCGGTGGTCTCTGCGCGACGGTGCCGATGTCGGCGCCGCAGGCGACGCAGTTGCACCAGCGCATCGTGCCGTTCCCGATCCACCGCGACTGGCACTACGTGATCGCACTGCCCGACGCGCAGATGGGAACGGCCGACACGAAGCGTGTGCTGCCGCCGACACTGCCGCACGCCGCCGCCGCACGCAGCACCGGCCGCACGATCGGCGTGCTGCAGGCGCTGCAGCACGGCGACGAAGACCTGCTGCGACACTGCATCGTCGACGAAGTGCACCTGCCCTACCGGCGCCGGCTCGTACCGGGCCTTTCGGAAGCGCTCGTCGCCGCGGTGGACGCCGGCGCCGCCGGCGCCACGATCTGCGGCCACGGCCCCGGCATGATCGCGTTCACGATGTCGTCGGGCCGCACGCCGGAGATCGCGCGCGCGATGGTGCACGCGTTCGCGAAGGCGGGGCGCGAAGCGACGACGCTGACGCTGCAGACCGCCCTGTACGGCGCGCTGCCGAACCTGCCCACGTGAGTGCTGCCGGGCCGGCGCGGGCGCCGAACTCGACGCTTGCATCACCCTTCCGCGGTCGCTAGGGTTCGCGGCCCGAGTCTGCCGGCCCGCCGGCAGCGTGGAACGGGCCGTTAACTCAGTTGGTAGAGTGCGATCGTCACAAGGTCGAAGTCGCTGGTTCGAATCCAGCACGGCCCACCACCTCACGCCGGAGGCGTGAGGCGCGGCCCATGCCGGCCACGGAGTAGTCGTGTCGCGCGAAGCACGACACTCCACGGCGAATCCAGCACGGCCCACCACTCCGTCCGCCTGTGCACGAGCCACTCCACAGGACCATCGAGACGCTCTACCGGGCGGAGTCGGGCCGCGTGCTCGCGACGCTCGTGCGCCTGCTCGGCGATCTCGACCTGGCCGAAGAAGCGATGCAGGAAGCGTTCGCTGTCGCCCTGGAGACTTGGCCGCGCACCGGCGTCCCCGAGAATCCGCGCCCGTGGCTCGTCTCGACTGCGCGCTTCAAGGCGGTGGACGCGATCCGGCGGCGAACACGTCTCGACGCCGCGCACGAGGATCTGATCGCGCGCATCGAAGCGCGCATCGACGAAGCCCCTTCTGACGAGGAAGGCGCCGCGACGGCGGAGATCGGGGACGACCGCCTCCGCCTGATCTTCACGTGCTGCCACCCGGCCCTGCCGCCGGAGGGACGCGCCGCGCTGACGCTGCGCGAGGTGTGCGGCCTCTCGACCGACGAGATCGCGCGCGCGTTCCTGGTTCCACCGTCGACGGTGGCGCAGCGCATCGTGCGCGCAAAGGCGAAGATCCGCGAAACGCCGATCCCGTACGAAGTGCCGCCGCCGCAGGAGCTGCCGGGCCGGCTCAACGCGGTGCTGCAGATCGTCTATCTGGTCTTCAACGAGGGCTACTCCGCGGCCACGGGCGTCGAGGTGACACGCGCCGAACTGACCGGTGAAGCGATCCGGCTGGGCCGCCTGCTCGTCGAGCTTCATCCGGAGCCGGAGGCGGTCGGCCTGCTCGCCCTGATGCTGCTGAACGAGTCGCGCAGCGCCGCGCGAACGTCGCCCTCCGGCGAACTCGTCCTGCTCGAAGCGCAGGACCGATCCCTGTGGAACGCGGAGCAGATCGCCGAGGGCGTCGCCCTTGTGGGCCGCGCGCTGGAGACACGCCGGTTCGGGCCGTACACGCTGCAGGCCGCGATCGCCGCCGTTCACGCGAGTGCCGCCACCGCGGCCGTCACCGACTGGCGGCGCATCGTCGCGCTCTACGACGAACTCGTGCGGCTCCAGCCGTGGCCGATCGTCGAGCTGAATCGCGCCGTCGCGGTCGCGATGTGCGACGGCCCCGGGGCCGGTCTGGCGCAGATCGACGCGATGCTGGAACAGGGCTACCTCGCCAACTACCACCTGGCGCATGCCGCCCGTGCGGACATGTTCCGCCGCCTCGGTCGCACCGCGGAAGCCAGGGCCGCCTACGAGAACGCGCTGGCACTGGCGCAGCAGGAGCCGGAACGGCAGTTCCTTCGCGAGCGGATCCGCGGCCTCGAATAAAACGACATCGCTTTGTCGATTTCCGGACGCCGGAGCGACCAGGTGCAGGCGCAACGATGCGCCGACGGCCCCGAGCCGCAGAACCAGTCCCCGGAGAACCCAGGATCCGCCATGCCGCAGTACCTGCTCGCTTCGTACCTCCCCGACGACTTCGACCCGTCCACCATGACCCCGGAGGCCATCGAGGCCATCTACGCCGTGAATCGCGAACTGGAAGCCGCTGGCGCCAAGAGATTCGCGTGCGGCCTCTCCCCGATCACGACGACGCTGCACAAGAAGCCCGACGGCAAGGTCGTCGTCACCGACGGTCCGTACATCGAGACCAAGGAGCACATCGGCGGGCTGATGGTCATCGAAGCCGCGAATCTCGATGCCGCGCTCGCGTGGGCCAGGAAGGGTCTCGTCGGCGGCGGGACGTCGATCGAAGTGCGCGAGGTCTTCTTCCGCCCGGACCCGAAGAAGGGATGACGCGCGCGATGAAGACCTTGTTCCTCGGCGCCACCGCGCTCGCGTTCGCGACGGCCGCCTCCGCCCAGATCCACGAAGTCGGTGTGACCGGCGGTCGCGTGCGAGGGGTCGCCGCCGACGGCGTGACGTCGTTCAAGGGAATCCCCTTCGCCGCGCCGCCGGTCGGCGCACTGCGCTGGAAGGCGCCGCAGGCGGTGAAAGCCTGGACGGGCGTGAAGGACGCGTCGCGCTTCGCGCCGGCGTGCCTGCAGGACCCGATGTTCTCGCGCCTCTTCGGCGGCCCGCCGGAGACGAGCGAAGACTGCCTCTACCTCAACGTGTGGACGCCGGCGAAAGCAGCCAGCGATGCGCTGCCCGTGATGGTGTGGATCCACGGCGGCGGCTTCGTCGGCGGCCAGACCGCCGCGCCGCTGTACGACGGGACGAAGCTCGCGTCGAAGGGAGTCGTGCTGGTCAGCGTCGCGTACCGGCTGGGTGCGTTCGGTTTCCTCGCCCATCCGGACCTGAGCCGTGAGAGCGGCAAGGGATCGGGCAACTACGGGCTGCAGGACCAGATCGCGAGCCTGCAGTGGGTGAAGGCGAACATCGCGAAGTTCGGCGGCGACCCGGATCGCGTGACGATCTTCGGCGAATCCGCGGGCGGCATGTCGGTCAGCATGCTCGCGGTTTCGCCGGCCGCGAAAGGACTCTTCCACCGCGTGATCTCGCAGAGCGGGGGCAGCTTCGGCAGCGCGAAGCAGGCCACCGAGGAGGGCGTCAACGTGCCACCGCTGCGCGTCGCAGAAACGACGGGAAAGGCCTTCCTCGCGAGCCTCGGCGCACCCGACGTCGCCGCAGCTCGCGCGATGCCAGCCGCGAAGATCCAAGCCGCACAGAGTGCAGGCATGGGCCGCGGCATCGTGTTCTGGCCGGTCTTCGACGGCGACGTGCTGCCGGGTGACCAATACGAGCTCTATCGCGCGAACAGATTCCACGACACACCGATCCTCGTCGGCACGAACTCGGACGAAGGAGCCCCGTTCGCACCGCTCGCCGGCGTGACTGCCGCTCGATTCGAGCAGCGCGTGCGCTCGGGATTCGGGAAGCACGCCGACGGGATCCTCTCGGTGTACCCACACGCGACCGACCAGGAAGCCGTGCGCTCGACCAAGGACCTGTTCCGCGAGCTGACCGTCGCCTGGCACACCTGGAGCTGGGCACGGCTGCAGACAGAGAAGGGCGGGGGCAGGGCGTTCGTCTACTACTTCGATCACCGGGGCCCCCGCACGCCCGACGGCGCGGGCGCCGCGCACGGCGACGAGATCGCGTACGTCTTCGGCAATCTCCCTGCGCCCGTGTCCGGTGACTCCGGCCCGCCGCCTCCCGTGCGCCCCGAGGACACGGCGATCTCCGGGCTGATGGGCAGCTACTGGGTCAACTTCGCGAAGTCGGGGGACCCGAACGGGCAAGGCCTCCCGCCGTGGCCAGCGTTCGCCCCGACGGCACAGAACGCGATGGTCTTCGATGGGAGTACGAGTGCCCGGCCTCTGCCGAACCGGGAGCAGCTCGAAGCTCTCGACCCGTACTACGAGTCGCTGCGCAACCGGGCGATGGCGCGCTCCGGACGATGAACGACTTCGCCGCGAGATCTCGTCGTCCAGCGCCGGCTAGGCTTCCCGCATGGCTTCCTCGAAGCGTCCGACTCCCGCCGCCGCAGCGATCGTGCATCTGCGCGAACTCGGCCTGCGCCGCTACCCCGGCGCCCACCTGAAGAGCCCGTGGCCCGGGCACATGGACCTCGCGGTGAACGACAAGACGTTCGCGTACCTCAGCGCGCCCGGCGACCCGCCCGGTCTCTCGCTGAAGCTGCCCGAGTCGCACCCGCTCGCGCTGTCGCTGCCGGGTGCGCAGCCGACGCCGTACGGGCTCGGCAAGAGCGGCTGGGTGTCGATGTCGTTCGACTCGGCGCCGCTGCCGCCGATCGCGCAGCTCGAAGTGTGGCTCGATGAGAGCTACCGCGCGCAGGCGCCGAAGAAGCTGCTCGCGCAGTTCGACGGCGAAGGTCCGGCTCCGGCGGCGCCGAGGGCGAAGGCGGCGAAGAAGCCGGCGCGAACGACGAAGAACCCGTCGCGCGGCAAGGCGCGGTAGCCGCGGCGGTTCAGACCGCGCCGGTGCGCCGGAACGTCGCGAGTCCCTCGAGCTGCTTCCACGCCGAGAACTCGGTGAACAGCCGGTTGCGCTCGAGGATCAGCGTCTTCATCTGCTCCTCGATCACGCCGCGCGCCTTCTCGAAGAGCCGTTCGTTCTGCCCGAGTTCGCGGAAGTAGGTCTTCCAGACGTACTTCTCCTTCTTCTGGCCGAGCAGGCCGAGGTGCACCGAGTAGTAGAGCGCCGCGAGCGCCGGCGCGATGTTGCCTGCGTGGACCGTGAACTTCGTGCCGCCCTCGGCGCCGACGCCGAGTGTCGCGCCAGCCTCCACCTCGAGGCTGCTGCCGCCGAAGAGCGAACACTGGAGCTCGAACTCGGCCTTGCCGCCGACGCCGGCGGTCAGCGCGCCCTTCGCCTCGGCCTTCAGCAGGTCGTAGCCCTGCAGCCGCAGCGTCGCCTTCGCTTCGCCGACGAGTCGTGCACCCGCGAACGCTTCCGCCGACGCCTTCACGGTCACCTGCCCCACGGTCACCGTGACCTCGACTTCGCCCTTGGCCATCGCGCCGGCGAACGCTTCGGCGCTCGCTTCGCACAAGAACACGTCGGCGCAGTCGATCGACGCGACGCCCTTCAGCTTGATGCCGATCTCGGCCTCGACGGAGCCCTTCGCGAAGGCGCCGCTGCCGGCGCCGAACCCGGCCTCGCCTTCCATCTTCGCGCGCACGCCGGCCCATGCTTCGCCTTCGAGCTTCGCCTTGAAGCCGGAGAACTCGAGTTCGCACTGCCCCTTCGCCTGCACGCCGTACGCGGCGCCGAGTTCGCCCTTGACGGCCCTCTTGAAGCGCTCGTCGGTCCACGCGACTTCCCTCTTCCGTTCGGCGACGAGCCCCTTGTCGAACCCGTACGACGTCTTGAACGCACCCGGTTCCTTGAACGAGACGGCCTTGCCCGCGTCCGCGCACAAGACTTCGAGGATGAGGCGCACTTTCGCGTTCGGCGCGTTGCCGAGGTACTGGAACAGCAGCGACTGACCCTCCCGGTGCTCGGGGAACGTCTTCACGCCGCGCAGCCAGTAGTTGACGAGCTGCAGTTTCTCGTCGAGCACCGCCAGCTTGCCGGCGAGCAGGTCGTTGCGATCGAGCAAGGGCTGCAGCCCCGTCTCCGGCGCCGGCGTCTTCGGCGCCGCGCCGAACTTCTTCTTCACGGCCTCGCCGAACCAGCGCACGTTCTCCTCGGCACGACCGACGTCGACCGCCACGCTCGCTCCGCCCTGCTTCTGCAGGATCTGCTTCTGGATCTGCAGGAGGCGCGCGAACTCGTCGACCAGGGCGACACGCTGGGCCTGCTGCGGCCCGCCGGTCAGCGCACTCTTGCCGATCTGCGCGAGCCACTTGGGCACTTCCGCCTGGAACTGAACAGGGGCCAGCTCGACCCAGCCGAGCTGGTACTTGTTGGCGGGAGAGGCGGCGTTCAGTGCTTCGAACATGGAGGGGACGGCAACGACCGTTCGATCGATGCGTGGCAGGAAAAACAGCAGCGTCGACGGGGCGCCCCGATCGGCTCAGTGCCGTCGGAAGTGCACGAGGCCGAGCGCGGGTTCACCGAGATCCTCCGTGAACCCGCCGTGGTGCAGAACGGCAACGAGCTGGCGCCCCACGGAGTCCATCGCGGGGTCGCGGCCGCCCGTCCGCAGCTCCTCGCCGAACACGAGCCAGATCGACGGGGCCGCCGCGTCCTGCACCATCGCGGCGAGCGAAGCCGGCATCGATCCTTGTTCGAGCGCTTGCAGGTAGCGGCTCGCGGTCGCGGGCGCTTCTTCGAGCGTCGGCGGCAGGAGTCGACACACGAAGCCCCTCCCGTTCGCAGTGCGACAACGGCGTTCGTGCCACTGGAAGCCGCGCTGCGCCAGGTGCGCGAGAACGGGCACGCCGGTGTTGCCGCAGAGCACGACCAGGTCCTCCGCCTGCACGTGCTCCGTCAGGTGCGCCGCGACGCGGTCGAACGGATCCACCGCCGCGGGCGCGGCGAGGTAGTCCCGGTCCTTCGCCACCGCCGACACGGCGAAGACACTCGCAGCGCCGATCCACACGACGTGCGCCCACCGCTGCGACGAAGCGAACACCACCGCACAGGAGCCGCCGACGAGCAGCGTGAGCGCGGGGAACGCGACGAGGTCGTAGCGGCCCGGCGCGTAGGTCGGGTGCACGAACGACGCGGCGAACAGGACCGCGAGCGGCGCAACGGATGAGAGGACACACTGCGCGAACGCGCGCCGCATCGGCGAGTCCGATGCGCGCAGGCGCGCCACTGCGACCCCGAGCAGCACGACGAACGCGACCAATCCCGCCACGCGCAACGCCGGCGGGAACGCCATCGCGGAGAACTGCTTCAGGAAGAGCGGGGAGCCGTGCTGGCCGCCGAGCACGAGCAGTTCGGCCGACGCGGAGAGCAGGCCGATCCCCGAAGACTCGCGCCAGAGCATCGCGAGCCACTGCATGTCGCTCGCCTGGAACGGCGTGTGCCGCTTCCACCACCAGAGCCACGGCAGCAGCGATGCAACGGCGACCGCACCGGCGGCGGCGATCGACCGCAGGCAATCGCGGCGGCCGGCGCGCCATGCCGACCACGCGGCCGTGGCGAAGATGCACGCCAGCGGGATGGCGGCCAGAAAGTGCGTGTAGAGCGCCGCGATCGAGACGCCGCACAGCGCGGCGACCGCGCCGACGCGCACACGTTCTCGCACGAGCCACGCGGCCCACTGCGCGACCATCAGCAGGGCGAGCAGCAGCGAGTAGGCGCGCGCCTCCTGCGAGTAGTACAGATGCAACGGAGCAACGAGCGCGAACGTCGCTGCCGCGATCGCGGCTCGGCTTCCGAACATCGCCCGCGCCGCGTGGAAGGAGGCCCACACGAACGCCGCGCCACAGACCGCGGAGAACGAGCGCAGCCCGGTCGCATCGACGCCGAAGCCCCGCGTCCACGCGTCGAGCAACAGGTAGTAGAGCGGAGGTGTGTTGTGAGCGAGCCCCAGGCCGCCGGGCTGGTGCGCGATGTGCAGCGTCATCGCTTCGTCGAACCAGAGCGGCTGGCTGCCGATGCCGACGAAGCGCACCGCGAGCGCGAGGACGCCGAAGGCGATCGCGCAAGCGTGCCGCAGCGCGCGTCGATCCAGATCGAAGGCGCGCGGGCTCATCGTTCAGCTCGCCCCGCCCGCGGGCTGCGTACGCGACGCGGCGGCGAGTGCACGCAGGCGCTGCCATGCCGCCACCGCGACCTCGGGACAACCCGCCGCGTCGGGGTCCACGCGCGTGAACGCATCGGGGTCGACGACGTCGTCCAGCAGACTCGACGGTGCGGGCACGTTCGCGCCGAGGCCGCGCCCCAGAGCTTCGAGTTCGTCCGCGGCCCCGTCGACCAGGCGATCGACGTCGAGGAACACGACCGACGACGAGGGCAACTGGTCGACGAGCGTGTTCACGTGCCAGGCGTAGAAGCGCGCACTGAGCCACTTCGGCAACGAGTGTCGGCGCGCCAGCGAATGCAGCACCGACGCGGGATGCCGGACGCACACGACGATGCGGTCGACCTCGGTCCACTCCCGCCAGAAGCGCAGCGTGAGACAGAACCGCGGGTCCTTCAGCACCGCGCCGCGGTACCGGCGGCCGATGTCTTCGATCGTCGCGCGATGCCGCGCGGCGCGACGAGGCATCGACCGCACGGACGGCATCGCGACGTAGGCAACCTTGGCGGCCCACGCCCGGACCGGCGACGTCGTGCGCGAGATGCCCGTGACGATGCGGCTGTTCACGTCCATCACTTCGCGCACCTCGAAGTAGCCGCCGGCGTTCCAGCGATCGGCCGGGATCATCGCGCCAGGGTCACCGAACGACTGGCCGAGCTTCGTCAGGACCTGGCACACGAGCGAAGTGCCGGAGCGCATCATCCCGGTGACGAGGATCATCGCCGTGTCGTCCGTTCGTCGCCGGTCACCACGCTCGCAGAGTAGAACGGGCGCGCGGGGTCCGCACCGAAATCCTCGCGCCCGCCGTGTCACGCCGATGCGACGACGCGCCGGCCTTGCTTCCGCCCTCGGCCGCCGGATCATCGCGGCATGGTCTCGATCGGCAAACCTGCCCCCGCGTTCCAGCTCCCCGACCAGGACGGCAAGACCGTGTCGCTGCGCGACCTCGCCGGCCGCTGGGTCGTCCTCTACTTCTACCCGCGCGACGACACTCCGGGGTGCACCGTCGAGGCCTGCGAGTTCACCGCGGCGAACTCCTCGTTCCGCGGACTCGATGCCGAGGTCTTCGGCTGCAGCGCGGACAGCGCGAGCGCACACCAGAAGTTCATCGCCAAGCACTCGCTCGGCATCCGTCTGCTCACCGACGCGGACAAGAAGGTGATGAAGGCCTACGGCGCCTTCGGCAAGAAGGTGCTCTACGGCAAGGAGGCGGTGGGGATCATCCGGTCGACTGTGCTCATCGCGCCGGACGGGACGGTCGCCCACCACTGGGCGAAGGTGAAGGCCGCGGGCCACGCCGACCACGTTCGCGCGAAGCTCGTCGAACTGCGCGGCGGCGCGCCGGATGCAGCGAAGAAGTCGGAGAAGAAGAAGGCGAAGAAGGCGAAGAAGGCCGCGCGGAAGCCCGCGAAGTGATCACGCCGCGCGTCGCGCAGACCCGATCGTGGCTCGCCTGCGTCGTGTGGTCCACGTGACCGCGACGCTCGCGAGCAGAGCGCCGACGCCGAGCAGCCACGCCGCATCGTCGCCGCCGAGCTG
The DNA here is from genome assembly GCA_016794565.1 of Planctomycetota bacterium. Classification (GTDB taxonomy): domain Bacteria; phylum Planctomycetota; class UBA1135; order UBA1135; family UBA2386; genus JAEUHQ01. The sequence goes on from JAEUHQ010000135.1 coordinate 24,770, forward strand.
GAGGAAGACGGCGAAGTAGCAGCCGCTCAGGAAGAACCACGCGAACGCGAGCGCGAGCGCGAGCATCGCGATGGTGCGTCGCCCGTCCAGGGCTCGCACGAGCCCGACGGGCAGCAACCCGGCGCTCATGACCAACAGGATCGGCCCGAAATCCACGCGCCGGTATCGGTCGCGCGCACAGGCCCTTTAGCAGACCGCGCCGCGCCGTCCCGCGCCGAGACGCGAGGAACGGTGTCCCGGGCCATGGCGGAGCGGCGCGCCGCTCCCGTAGCATCCGGCGGATGGAGCGAAACGCCCTCCTGGCGCGATTCCTCGCCGTGCGCGCCCGCAGCGAACGCCTGATGTCGCCCCTGGCCGAGGAGGACTTCCGCATCCAGTCGATGCCCGACGTCAGCCCGCCGTGGTGGAACCTCGGCCACACGAGCTGGTTCTTCGCCGCGAACGTGCTGCGCCCGAACGGCGCCGAGTTCGGCGACTTCCCCGGGTTCGACTACGCGTTGAACAGCTACTACGAGGGGCTGGGGCCGCGCCTGCCCCGAGCGATGCGCGGGCGGGTGGCACAGCCTTCCACCGACGACGTGCGCAGGTACCGCACTGCCGTCGACCGCGCCACGATCGCGCTCCTGCGCGCCGCCGACGAAGCAACGTTCGTTGCGATGCACGACGCGGTGGTGATCGGGCTCGAACACGAAGAGCAGCATCAGGAGCTGTTCCTCACGGAGATCCTGCACATCCGCTGGTCGGCGCCCGAGGCGCTTCGCCGCGCCTACGCCGCGCCGCTCACGCGACCGCCTTCGACCGCGTCGTCGCCGATGCGTGCCGTCGACCACCGCGGCGGCATGCAGACGCTGGGACACGACGGCGAGGGCTTCTGCTGGGACAACGAACTGCCGCCACACCCGGTCCTGGTGCCCGACTTCGCCCTCGCGGACCGGCTCGTCACCAACGCCGAGTGGATCGCGTTCGTCGAGGACGGCGGCTACCGGCAACCACTCCTGTGGCTCTCGAACGGCTGGACCGCAGTGCAGCAGTCCGGATGGCAGGCGCCGCTCTACTGGCAACGCGACGGCGTGGGATGGCGGCGCTTCACTCTGCGCGGGCTCGTGCCCGTCGAGCCGGACGCTCCGGTCTGCCACGTCTCGTTCTACGAGGCCGACGCGTTCGCTCGCTGGTACGGCGGGCAATTCGCGACTTGGAAGCACGCTCGCCTGCCGCGTGAGTGCGAGTGGGAACATGCGGCGCGTGTGTCGGGCTTCGACCAACGCGGCGGGAACCTGCTCGACGAGGATCCGATGGCCGGAGCGCTCGATGCTGCACCGGCCGGATCGCGCGAAGGTGTGCGGCAACTCGCGGGCGACACGTGGGAGTGGACGCTGAGCCACTACGAGCCCTACCCGGGCTACCGCCCGTTCCCCGGCGCGCTGATGGAGTACAACGGCAAGTTCATGGACAACCAGCGTGTGCTCCGGGGCGGCTCGTTCGCCACACCACGCGGCCAGGCGCGCGCGCAGTACCGCAACTTCTGGCCGGCAGACACTCGTTTCCAGGCAACCGGCGTGCGCCTGCTGCTCGATCGCACGGGCCATTGACGATCGCGGCAAAGACCGGAGAGAGTGCGACCCTCGAATCTCGGCCCTTGCGCCCGTGCGACCACATCGCTATTAGACTGACCGGTCTATTCCCGGCCCTCGATGACCCTCGACCCACCCCGCGACACCGACACGCGCGATCGCCTGCTGACGGCGGGCGCAGAGCTGTTCGGGAAGAAGGGATTCAACGGCTGTGGTATCGCCGAAGTCCTTCAGGTAGCAGGAGTTCCGAAGGGCTCGTTCTACCACTACTTCGCCTCCAAGGAGGAGTTCGGCGTCGCCCTGATCGAGCGCGCGCGGGACGAGCACCTCGCGGAAGTGAAGCCGTTGCTGAGCGACCGGCGCATGACCCCGGTGCAGCGGCTGCGCACGATGTTCGCGCAGGCGCGCGCCGAGTGCGCCGAGAACGGTCCGACCGTCGAGTGCCTGATCCCGAAGCTCGCTCTCGAGACCGCGAGCCTCAGCGAACCGGTGCACGCGGCAGTGCGGTGCTGCTACCAGCAATGGAGCGCGCTGCTGGCCCAGGTCATTCGCGAGGGCCAGAACGCCGGTGAGATCGACCGGAAGCACGATGCCGACCGCCTGGCGAACGTGCTCGTGATGCTGTGGGAGGGTGCCGCGATCCGGATGCAGATCGACCGCAGCATCGACGCCCTGGACGACTTCCAGGCGTTCGTCTTCGACACCTTGCTCGGCGACCCGCGCCGCTGAGTCCACCCCGTCCGCCCAAATCCCCATCCCCGACTCCGGCCCGACGCTAGTCGACCGGTCTAATTCCGTCGCCCATGACCCCTCCTTCCGCCCAACACTCCCTCCGGTTCCGCATCCTCGGAACGATCCTGCTGCTCGTCGTCGCGGTTGCGGCTGCCGGCAGCTTCTGGCTTCTGAAGCAGAACAAGAAGGCCCAGAGCCAGGCTGCGGCCCAAGGCCATGGCGAAATGGCCGAGGCCATCGAAGGCGCCGACGCCCGCACGCGCATGTTCGCACGGTCGACCACGGCGATCGGAACGGTGCGCGCGCTGCAGTCGATCGACCTGAAGAACGAACTCGCCGGAACCGTCCGCAAGGTCCAGCTCGAGACCGGCCGCGTGGTCGAAGCGGGAGCAATCCTCGTCGAACTCGATGTCGCGGTCGAACAGGCAGAACTCGCCGCGTACGAAGCCGACGCCCGCCTCGCCGCTTCCATGCTCGCGCGCATGGAGCAGGCACTGAAGGACCAGGGTGCCTCGGCGGCCGACGTCGATCGCGCACGCGCCGAACACGACCGCACGATGGCGAACGTCGCCCGTACGAAAGCGGTCATCGAGCAGAAGGTCGTACGGGCGCCGTTCCGCTCGCGCGTCGGCATGGTCGATCTGCACCCCGGCCAGTACCTCGTGCCCGGAACGACGATCACCACGCTGCAGGGCGTCGACGACGCCGTGCACGTCGATTTCTCCGTGACCCAGGAGACCGCGACGCGCCTCGAGATCGGACAGCAAGTCGAGGTGACCGCCGACGAGCGCACGGCCGGCGCCAAGATCGTCGCGATGGACGCGCGCGTCGAAGCCACGACGCGCAACACGATGGTGCGCGCGCTGCTGTCGGGCTTGCAGCCGCTCCCGACGCCCGGGGCGTCGGTCCGCGTCCGTGTGCCCGTCGAGGCCCCGCACGAAGTCGTCGTGGTGCCGGTCAGCGCACTGCGGCGCGGCCCGGGCGGCGACTACGTGTTCGCGATCGCGAAAGCGCAGGACGGCAAACTGCGGGCGAAGACACGCCGGGTGCACAGCGGCGCCTCGCTCGGTGACGAGATCATCGTCATCGAGGGAGTGAAGGCCGGCGAACGCGTCGCGGCGCTCGGCTCCTTCAAGCTGCGCGAAGACGTGCTCGTCGACGACAAGACCCTCGTCACGAAGCAGTGAGGCAACCGATGCGCTCCTTCACCGACACCTTCGTCCGCCACCCGGTCCTGGCGCTCGTCGCCAACCTCCTGATCGTGCTGGTCGGCATCCGGGCCGTCTTCGGCCTGCCGCTGCAGCAGTATCCGAAGCTCGACTCGGCCTCGGTCATCGTCACGACGGTCTACGTCGGCGCGTCCGCCGAGAACGTGCGAGGCTTCCTCACCACGCCGATCGAACGAGCGGTCTCTTCGATCGGCGGCGTCGACCACATCGAGTCCGAGAGTCGCGCCGGCGTCAGCAAGGTCACCGTTCGCCTCGAACTCGACTACGACACCACGAGAGCGCTGGCGGAGGTCACGGCCCGCCTGCAGCAGATCCGCAGCGAACTGCCCGCCGAAGCCGAGCCGCCGATGATCGACGTGCAGCGCGCCGATCGCCCGTACGCGAGCTTCTACCTGAGCTTCACGTCGGAGCAGCGAACGCTCGCGGAACTGACGGACTACCTGTCCCGCAACGTGCAGCCGCAGTTCGCGACGATCGACGGCGTGCAGCGCGTCACGAACCAGGAAGGCGGTCGCCCTCTCGCGATGCGCATCTGGCTCGATCCCGACAAACTCGCCGCCGTCAACCTGGCGCCCGGCGACATCTACGCGGCGATCCAGCGCAACAACTACCTGGCCGCCGTCGGACAGACGAAGGGCAACCTCGTCCAGATCAACCTGCTGGCGGACACGGACCTCCGTTCCGTCGAGGAGTTCGAGAAGCTGATCGTGACCGACCGCGGCGGCGCCGTCGTGCGCATCGGCGACGTCGCGCGCGTCGAACTCGGCGCGGAGGAGGCGGACTTCACCGCGAAGTACAACGACCGCCCGAGTGTCTACCTCGGCGTGTGGCCGCTCGTCGGCGCGAACGAGATCGCCGTCGGCAACCGGCTCGTCGCGGAGATGGACACGATCCGCCCGTCGCTGCCCCCGGACATCGAGATGAACCTCGCCTACGACGGCACGATGTTCATGCGGGACGCCCTGAAGGAGATCTCCTTCACGCTGATGGAGACGATCGCGATCGTCGCTCTCGTCGTCTTCCTGTTCCTCGGCTCGATCCGGACGTCCTTGGTGCCGCTCGTCGCGATGCCGGTGTCGTTGATCGGCGCAGTCGTCGTGATGGCGGCCTGCGGGTTCTCGCTGAACCTCCTCACCATCCTCGCGATCGTGCTGTCGGTCGGCCTCGTCGTCGACGACGCGATCGTCGTCGTCGAGAACGTCGAGCGTCACGTCCGCATGGGCAAGACGCGACTGCAGGCCGCGACCGAAGCCGCACGCGAACTGCTCGGCCCGATCGTCGCGATGACGATCACGCTCGCGGCCGTCTACGCACCGATCGGCTTCCAGGGCGGCATGACGGGCGCGCTCTTCCTCGAGTTCGCGATCACCCTCGCGGCGGCGGTACTCGTCTCCGGCATCGTCGCAGTGACGCTGTCGCCGATGATGAGCCGCTTCGCCGTGCGCGACCACGGCAAGGAAGCGTGGCTCACTCGTCAGGTCGACAAGGGCTTCGCGGTCGTGCGCCGCGCCTACGTCTGGATGCTCGACGCGGCGCTCTCGCTCCGGTGGGCGATCGTCGTGGTCGCGGTGCTGATCGGCCTCGCGGCCGTGCCGCTCTACACCGAGTCGCGGCGCGAACTCGCGCCGGTCGAGGACCAGAGCCACATCTCGCTCTTCTTCGACGTCGCGCCGGACGCCACGCTCGAAGCCGTCGATTCCGCGTCACGCGAAGTCGCGAAGATCGTGCGTGCGCAGCCCGAGACGAAGTTCATGTGGTCGCTGGTCGCCGACTGGGGCGGCTTCGGCGGCATGGTCCACAAGCATTGGACGGAACGCGAGCGTTCGACGCGCGAGGTCTACGGCCCGCTCTTCTACCAGCTGTCGCAGGTACCGGGTGTGCGCGTGTTCCCACGCCTCGATCCGCCGCTGCCGACGTCGGGCATGCACGACGTCGAACTGGTGCTGCAGAGCTCCGGCCCGGTCGAAGAGCTCCTCGAGCAGTCGATGGCGATCTTCGGCGCCGGCTGGGCGAGCGGGAAGTTCACCTACGTCGACACCGACCTCAAGATCGACCGACCGCAGGCCCGCGTGCGTGTCGACCGCGAACGGGTCGCGGACCTCGGCATGGACCTCGCCAGCGTCGGCCGCGAACTCGGCGCGCTGCTCGGCGGCGGCTACGTGAACCGGTTCAACTTCTACGACCGCAGCTACAAGGTCATCCCCCAGATCGACCGCGCCGGCCGCTCGTCGGTGGGACCGCTGCTCGATCTCAAGATCAAGACGCCCGGGGGCGACCTCGTGCCGGTGTCGTCGTTCGTCGACATCGAGGCGAGCGCGTCACCTCGCACACTGAACCGCTTCCAGCAACGCAACTCCGCCCGCGTCGTCGGGGGCGTGCTCCCCGGCGTCACCAAGGAGGAAGGCCTGCGCGCGCTCGAAGAAGCGGCTGCCGCGGTCGTGAAGCCAGGCGTCACGATCGACTACGCCGGCGAGTCGCGACAGATCCGCCACGAGGGGTCGACCCTCGTACTGACGCTCGGATTCGCGATCGCGCTCGTCTACCTGGTCCTGGCTGCCCAGTTCCGCAGCTTCCGCGACCCGCTCATCGTGCTGCTGGGCTCGGTGCCGCTGGCGATCAGCGGCGCCCTCCTGTTCCCCTACCTCGAGTGGGACTGGGTCGGCTCCAAGACGACGACGACGATCAACGTCTACTCGCAGGTCGGCCTGATCACGCTCGTCGGACTCATCGCGAAGAACGGCATCCTGATCGTCGAGTTCGCGAACGTGCTGCAGGAGCGCGGCATCGCCAAGATGGAGGCGATTCGCGAGGCTGCGGCGACGCGCCTTCGCCCGGTGCTGATGACGACCGCGGCGACCATCTTCGGCCACCTGCCGCTCGTGTTCGTCGCGGGCCCGGGTGCAGCGGCACGCAACAGCATCGGCATCGTGCTCGTCGCCGGCATGGCGATCGGCACCGTGTTCACCCTGTTCGTCGTGCCGGTCTTCTACCTGCTGATCGCGGCGAACCACCGCCACGCCGAAGAGGACGCGCCGGCGACCGAGCGCAGCGCTTCCACCCCCTCGCCCTCGATGGAGTTCGCGTGATGCCTTCCTTCCATCCCGTCCGCGCGGCGATCCTCACCGCCGCGGCCCTCTTCGCCGCGTCCTGCGCGTCGGTCGGTCCCGACTACGAAGCCCCGAAGACCGACTTCGCGGCGAACTGGCGGCAACCGAAGGACGCCGGTCTCGTCGGCGAGCCCGCGGCCCCCGGCGCGTGGTGGCGCACGTTCGGCGATCCGCTGCTCGCGGACCTGGTCGACCGGGCGCTCGTGCACAACCTCGACCTCCGGGCCGCGCTCGCCCGCCTCGAGTCGGCCCGTGCGCTGCGCGGCGTCGCCGCCGCCGACCAGTGGCCGTCGATCGACGGGCGCGGGTCGTACGAACACCGCAGCGAGAGCAAGAACACGCCGTTCGGGGCGTTCATCCCGCGCACGAACATCCACACGATCGCGGCGGACGCGTCGTGGGAACTCGACCTGTGGGGCCGCGTGCGCCGCTCCGTCGAGGCAGCCAATGCCGACCTCGCCGCCAGCGAGGACGACGTTCGCGCTGCGGCCGTGACCGTTGCGGGCGAAGTCGCCGCCACCTACATCGACCTCCGTGCCGCACAACAGCGCCTGAAGATCGCGCAGGAGAACCTCGCTCTGCAGGAGCGCACGCTGGGACTCGTCCGAGCTCGCTTCGACGCCGGCCTCGTCGTCGAACGTGACGTCGCGCAGGCCGCGACCAACGTCGAGTCCACCCGCGCTCGCCTGCCTTCCCTGGTGGCTGCCGCGACGACGGCGCAGAATCGCCTGCTGGTCCTGCTCGGCACCACGCCATCGGACCTGCCGCTCGACCTCGACACGGTCGCACCTCTGCCCACCCTGCCCACCAAGGTCGCCGTCGGCCTCCCGACCGACCTGCTGCGCCGTCGCCCCGACGTGCAGGCGGCAGAACGGCGGTTCGCCGCGGCGGTCGCGCGCATCGGCGTCGCCGAGGGCGATCGTTATCCGAGATTCACGCTCGGCGGCACGCTCGGGCTGTCCGCGAACGCGGCGCGCGACGTCTTCGACAGCGACAGCGACCTGGTGGCCTTCGGCCCGTCGGTGCGCTGGAACCTGTTCGACGGCGGCCGGCTGCGCCAACGCGTGAGGTCGCTCGAGGCGACGGCCGAGGCCGCGCAGCTCGCGTGGGAGAAGGCGGTCCTTCTCGCGATCGAGGAGACCGAGAACGCGATGACGCGCTTCGTCCGCGAACAGGAGCGACGCACTTCGCTGCAGCGTGCCGCCGAGCAGGCCCGGCGCGCGGTCGAACTGGCGCAGTCGCAGTACCGCGCCGGGCTCTCCGACTTCCAGGCCGTCATCGACAGTGAACGAACGGTCGCGACGATCGAGGACGATCTCGTCGCGAGCGACGCACAAGTCGCCGGCAGCCTCGTCGCGATCTTCAAGTCGCTCGGCGGCGAGTTCGGTGCGCCGGCGGTCAGCGCGACGGCCAGCCGCTGAAGCGCCCGGTGCGGCGGTCTCCCACGGACGACCGCGGCGGCCTTCGATCAGCGCCGGCGCCGGACACGGATCGGGCCTCGCGCAGTCGTTGCGTGCCCGACCCGACCGCGCTGCGTGATCTCGTCCACGCCGGCCGCCACCAGTCGTCGGGCGCCATCCGGCGCGTGCGGATGCGGGTCGCTCACGCACCGTGCGCGCGCGCGGCTGTCCCGGGCCGCACGATCGAGAGCAGGATCCCCCCGCCGATCACCACCACGATCACCGTCAGGGACACGAGCGTCGGCACCTTGACCACGGAGTGCGCCACCAGCTTCAGGCCCACGAACCCGAGCACGATGCCGAGCGCCGGCTTCAGGTAGGCGAACTTGCCGGCCATCCCGGCGAGCAGGAAGAACAGGGAACGCAGCCCCAGGATCGCGAAGATGTTCGACGTGAAGACGAGGAACGGATCCGTCGTCACGCCGAAGACGGCGGGGATCGAATCGACCGCGAACACGACGTCGCTGCCTTCGACGAGCAGCAGCGCGAGGAACAACGGCGTCGCGCGGAGGCGGCCGTCCTGGCGGACGAAGAAGCGCTGCCCGTGCAGCTGATCCGTCGACCTGATCCGCCGCCGCAACCAGCCGACCGCCCGGGACTCGGCGGTACTGAGGTCGTCGTGCGTTCCGCGCGCCACCAGCTTGAGGCCGGTGATCAGCAGCAGCGCACCGAACGCGTACAGCACCGGCTGGAAGTGTTCGATCAGCCAGACACCGCCGAAGATCATCACCGCCCGCAGCACGACCGCGGACAGCACTCCCCAGAAGAGCACCCGATGCTGCAGTTCGGGCGGGATCCGCAGCGCCGCGAAGATCACGACGAACACGAAGATGTTGTCGATCGACAGCGACTGCTCGATCAGCCATGCCGTGTAGTAGTCGAGCGCTGCGCTCGAACCGAACTGCAGCCACACGAACCCGCCGAACGCCGCCGCGAGGGAGCTCCAGACGATCGTCCACGCCCCCGCCTCCCGCGCCGACGGAGTGTGGGCCTTGCGGTGGAACACGCCCAGATCGAGCGCCAGCATGAGCGCGACGAACGACAGGAAGCCGGCGTAGAAGAGAGGCGAGACCTGAGGCATGGGAGCGCGGCATCTTGACGGGCGAGCGCCGCCCGTCGCGTTCGAAGGCACGACGCAACACTTCGAGAAAGTGGAAGTCCCGCTGCCAGGCTCGGGCGCTTCAGGTTCTGGACTCGCCGAAGAGACCGCGCCGCGCGTTGCGCATCAGCACCGCGAGCGCCGGGTGCTTCAGGCGGCGATCGACGGTGATCGCGAAGTAGCGCGCCTCGAGACCCGGCAGATCGCCGCACGGAACGAGCCCGTGGAGCGCGGCGAGGTCCTTCGCCAGCACGGACGGCGCGAGCATCAGACCGGCCCCGGCGGCGGCGAACCGTTTCTGCAGCGCGGAGTCCTCGACCTCGGCGACCACCCGGACCCGCACGTCGCGTTCACGCATCAAGGCATCGAACTCGCGGCGCAGTTCGGTCTGTTCGAGCGGAAGGACGAACGGCGCATCGCGCAGCGAAGCGGGGAAATCGCGGCGGATCCCCGCGACCAGTCTCTTCGCGCCGAACACGCTGACCGGACTCGAACCGAGCGGGTGGTGGAACGCCCGCACACGTGTGCCGGAAGCCGCCGGCACGTCCGCGATGACGACGTCGAGCCCGAAGACCGCGAGTTCCGCCAGCAGGCGCTCCGGCCGGTCTTCGTGCACGACGATGCGCACGGGCGGGTCGCTCGAGAGCAGCGGCGCGAGCAGCCCGTGACTCAGCGCCTTCGGCACGACGTCCGCGATGCCGACCTGCAGTCGCAGGGGCTGCCCCGTCGGCTGATCGCGCACCGCGTCGAGCATGTCGCGCCCCAGGGAGAAGATCTGGTCGGCGAAGCCCAACACGAAGCGCCCCATGTCCGTGAGCTGCAGGCCGCGACCGTGTCGCTGCAGCAGTTTCTCGCCGAGGAAGGTCTCGAGCTGCCGCAGCTGCGTGCTGATCGACGGTTGCGAGACGTGCAGAAGCTTGCTCGCCCGGGCGATGCTGCCTTCGCGCGCGACGGTCCAGAAGTAGCGGAGATGGTGGTAGTTCAGCCAGTCCATGCGAAGAGCGGGGACCGTAGCCGAACGGCCTCCGTCTTCCAGAATCTCGAAGCTTAGGTGCAGATCTATCGACTGGATCGAAGCGTCTCCGACGCCGATCGTCCGCTCGCTCCAACCGAGATCCGCCATGAACATCCTGATCCTGTTCCGCGACCGCTCGCCGTGCCAGAACCTCGCCGTCCACGCGAGGAAGAGCCTCGAGGCCGCTCTCGATCGTTTCGCTCCGCGCATCGCCGACGTGAGCCTGCGCGTCTCCGACGACAACGGTCCGCGCGGCGGCGTCGACCAGACCTGCGCGCTCGCGGTGCGGCTCGTCGGCGGCGACGACCTCCACTTCCGCTCGATCGACAGCTCGCCCGAGCGCTGCATCCACCGGCTCGCCCGCCGCGCGGCCGCCAGTCTCCGCCGACTGGTCGAACGGCGCCGCCAGCGGACGCGCCGCTGACGAATGCTCCGCCGGGCGAACGGCGTCTCCCGCAAACCTGATCCGTCGATGAAGAACCAACTCAAGACCATCTTCCTGTTCGGTGTGCTGTCGGCGCTGCTCGTGAGCATCGGCGGCCTCGTCGGTGGACGGGCGCTGCCCGTCTTCCTGGTACTCGCGATCGCCATGAACCTCGGCGCATGGCTCTTCTCCGACAAGCTGGTGCTGCGCATGAGCGGCGCCCGCCTGCTCGGGCCGGACGAGTTCCCAGCGCTCCACTCCATGGTCGCGGACCTGGCGCAGCGCGCTGGCATCCCGGCTCCGCGACTGGCGATCGTCGCCGACCCGACGCCGAACGCATTCGCGACCGGCCGCAGTCCGTCCCGCGCAGTCGTCGCCGTGACCGAGGGCCTGCTCCGCCTCGTGGACCCGCGCGAACTGCGCGGTGTCCTCGCTCACGAACTGGCGCACGTGAGGAATCGCGACACGCTGGTCGCCAGCATCGCGGCCGCCGCGGCGACCGTCGTCTCGTACGTGGGCAACACGCTGCAGTTCGCCGCGATGTTCGGCGGCGGCTCGCAGAACGAAGAAGAGGGCAGCACCGGCGGCGGCCTCGCGGCGGCCATCCTCGCGCCGATCGGCGCGACCATGCTGCAGATGGGCATCAGCCGCAGCCGCGAGTACCTCGCCGACGAGTGGGCCGCGCGGCTCACCGGCGAACCCGAGGCGCTGGCGAGCGCACTCGGCAAGCTGCAGCGCATCGGCGAGACCATGGTCGCGCACGGCGGTCCCTCCCCCGCGCCGGCGACCGCGAGCCTCGCGATCGTCAACCCTCTCGCGGGCCGGAGCGTCTTCCGGTGGTTCGCGACGCACCCGCCGATCGAGGACCGCATCGCGCGCCTCCTCGACATGGCGCAGCCCGGGTTCCTCCGCACGGTCTGACCGCGGCCCGGCGGGCATCTGGCGAAACCCGTTCTCGCACCGCGTCGGCGGCTGGCTACCCTCTAGCCACGGTCACCCGAGCCGGGCGGCCGACGACGGCGCATGAACAGTGAACAACCGCTGGTCGGCGTGATCATGGGGTCGCGCACCGACTGGGAAGTCCTCCGACACGCGAGCGAAACCCTCACGGAGCTCGGCGTCCCCCACGAGTGCCGCATCGTGTCGGCGCATCGCACGCCCGACTGGCTCATGGAGTACGCGAGCACGGCGGAATCGCGCGGTCTGCACGCAATCGTCGCCGGCGCCGGCGGCGCCGCCCACCTGCCGGGCATGGTCGCGGCGAAGACGCTCGTGCCGGTGCTCGGCGTTCCGATCGACGTCGGCGCGCTGCGCGGTGTCGACGCGCTCCTCTCGATCGTCCAGATGCCGGCGGGCGTGCCGGTCGGAACACTCGCGATCGGCAAGCCCGGCGCCATCAACGCCGCCCTGCTCGCCGCATCGATCGTCGGGGCCACGCGCCCCGAAGTGCGACGCGCGCTGCAGGCGCGGCGCAAGAAAACCACCGATTCGGTCCTGGCCGCGATCGATCCGCGAACGGAGCCGCGCGGATGATCGTCGGTGTCCTCGGCGGCGGGCAGCTCGCGCGCATGCTCGCCCTCGCCGGCACCCCGCTCGGCCTGCGCTTCCGCTGCCTCGACCCGTCGCCCGACGCCGTCGCCGGGCACGTCGCCGAACTCGTCGTCGCCGACTACCGCGACGAGGCGGCGCTCGCGCGCTTCGTCGCGGGCGTGCAGGTCGTGACGTTCGAGTTCGAGAACGTGCCGGCGCGAGCCGCCCAGTGGCTCGCCGAACACGCGACCGTGGCGCCGGTGCCGCGCGCCCTCGAGATCGGTCAGGACCGCGTCTTCGAGAAGCGGCTCTTCGCATCCGTCGGGATGGCGACCGCCGAGCACCGCGCCGCGGACACCCGCGCCGAACTCCACGCCGCGGTCGCCGCGGTCGGAGCACCGTGCATCGTGAAGACACGCCGCCTCGGCTACGACGGCAAGGGCCAGGTGCGGCTCGTCCCCGTCCCCTCACTGTCGGCGGCGATCGACGCCGCGTTCGACTCGCTGCGCCCGGCGGAGTCCGGCGGCCTCGTCGTCGAGCAGATGGTCGCGTTCGATCGCGAAGTGTCCGTGCTCGCCGCGCGCAACGGTCGCGGCGAAGTCATGGTCTACCCGCTGGTCGAGAACGAACACGAGGGCGGCATCCTCGCCCGTTCGCGTGCGCCGGCGCCCGAAGTGCCGGAGAAGCTCGTCCGCGAGGCCGGCGAGTTCGTTTCGGTGTTGCTGCGCGAACTCGACTACGTCGGCCTGCTCGCCGTGGAGATGTTCGTGAAGGGCGATCGCTGGATCGCGAACGAGCTCGCACCGCGAGTGCACAACTCGGGGCACTGGACCATCGAGGGCGCGGAGTGCTCGCAGTTCGAGAACCACCTGCGCGCGATTCTCGATCTGCCTCTCGGCAGCACGGCGATGACGGCCGGCGGCCACGCGACGATGGTGAACCTCATCGGCTCCCTGCCCGCTCGCGCCGACGTGCTCGCCATTCCCGGTGTGCACCTGCACGCGTACGGCAAGGCCGCGCGACCCGGGCGCAAGGTCGGCCACGCGACGGCGCTCGCGGCGGACCGCGCGACAGCGGACGCGCTCTGTGCACGCGTCGCCGCCCTGCCGCGCAGCAGCGGATCGGGCCTGGCCTGACCGACGGCGGTCAGCGACGGATCGTGACTGCCAGCGCCGGAGTCATTTCGGCGCCGACGGCTTGCCGAAGTAGCGCTCCATCAGCTCGGCGAAACGCGGATCGCCGCGCAGCCCGTTCATGTCGTGATCCGCGTCGATCATCGCCTTGCCGAGTGGGCGCGTCTTCGCTCCGGTCTGCAGGGCCTTCTCGAGGTACTGCAGCGCTTCGTCGTTGCGCTTCGAGAGCACGAGCGAGCACGCGGTGTTGTAGATCGTGGTGGCCTGCCCCTGCTGAGCTTCCGGCACGCTCTCGCCGACCTCGACGGCCGCCTTGAACCACTTCACGGCTTCCTCGTAGTTGCGCAGCTGGTAGTGCAGGTCGGCGAGCGTGTTCGTCGCCATGTAGCGCTCGGTCGCCGTCTCCGAACTCGCTCCCTTCTCGAGCCGCTCCTTCACGCCGTCGAAGAGAACGGGGTCGCCGAACTGGTGCATCGCGCACGCTGCGGTGATGAAGAGGTTCTGGTTGCCGGACGACTGCGCCTTGCCGGCGATCTCGCGCAGCGTGGCCCGCGTGGCGTCGGTGGCCCGCTCAACCGGCAGGACGTCGCGAACGGCGCGCAGGCAGGCCACGCGGAACTCGTCGGCGCGAGCGACGTCGCGCGGCGGCGTGACCGTCCACTTGAGCAGCAGGTCGGCGGCCTCGGGACCGAAGTCGGCGATCTCCGCGTACTGCCCCGCGAACACGGCGTTCGTCTCGGCCTTCTTGCGGACCGTCAGCACGAGACAGCGGGAGAGAATCGCCTTGCCGCGCTCGTCGAGACGCTGCAGTGCCGCAGGCTCCGGTGCGAGCCGGGCGAGCGCGGCCTTCGCCGCTTCACCGTCGTCGGCGATCGCCGCAGCCATCGCCTCACGAACTGCGTCGGCGAACTCCGGCGCCTTCGCCGGCGGCGAGGCGTCCTTGCCGGCGGGGACAGGCTCCTTGGCCGGCGGCGCGGCCTCGGCCTTCGGAGCCGCCGCGGCGATCGCGCGCAACGTCGCGACGAAGCGCGCCCGGCCGACGGCATCTGCCGCCAGCACCTGTTCGGCAGCGGCCGTGATCACGCTGCGCGGTGCATCGGCATCGACGAACGCCTTGCGCACGGCCTCGTTCTGCTGCGCCAACGCAGCCGCGGTGCAGGCGACGAAGGTGAGGAACGGGGAGAGAAAGAGGTGAGCCATGAATGTCCTGTCCGCGATCCGGAGATCGAGAGCGCGCGACGATACCAGCGGCCGGCGTGACGGGACATCGCCGCGTCGATCGCAGTCCCCCGTCGCGCCAGGGCCGTCGCGGTGTCAGAATGCGGCGCCGTATGGCGCAATTCCTCTGGGTCTGCCTCGGCGGAGCGATCGGCTCGGGCGCCCGCTTCCTCGTCCACTCGTGGCTGCAACCGCCCGGGGGCGAAGGATTCCCGGCCGGAACACTCGCCGTGAACGTGGTCGGCTCGTTCCTGATCGCCTTCGTGATCACGATCTGCGCCGGTGGAGATCGGCTCCCGACGAGCGCACAGACCGTGCTCACCGCCGGCGTGCTCGGCGGCTTCACGACCTACTCCGCGTTCAGTTGGGAGACCCTGAAGTGCCTGCAGCGCGGCGCGACGACGATGGCGGCCGTCTACGTCGTCGCGACGCTGCTCGGCTGCCTCGGCGCGTGCGCATGCGGGTGTTTCGTGGGGAAGTGGATCGCGGCGTGAAGGGGCACCGATACCACGGGCGGTTCCCCTGCGCGGGACACTGCCTGTAGGCCGCGGGGCGTTCCGACCGATGAGCGGCTGCAGTGAGGATCTGCATGGGCCTGCTCGAACTCTGTCTTCTCTCGGTGCTGTCGCCGCAACAGCCTTCTCCTGCCCCGGCGACGCCGAGCGCGACTCCGACGCCTGTCCAGGTGGCTCCGCCCATCGCGCCGCCGACCGACGACGAGCGCGCGAAGCTGCTGCTGGCCGAGCGCGCCGGTCCGAAGGCGGATCCCGACGTGCTGGGACAGCTCACCGATTCGCCGAACGACAAGGTCGCGACTCGCGCGGCGTACCTGCTCGCTCGTCTGAACGGCGAGCCCGCGATCACCGTGTGCAACCGCGTCGTCGTGCGCAGCCCGCATGCCGTCGCTCGCCTGCAGGCGGCGAACGCGCTGCTGCGCCACGCGAGCGTCAGCTCCGTCGCGCCGGCGATCGCCGCACTCGAGGACACCGATCGCGACGTCCGGACGATCGCCGCACAACTGCTCGGCAAGCTGCGTCGCCCGGCGGCGGTGCAACCGTTGCTCGCGCTGCTCGAGCGTCACGACACGGCTGTCTCGGCCGCGCCTGCGGCCAGGACGGACGCTCCGAAGGCCACCGACGTGCAGGCCGCGCTGATCGCACTGCACGATCTCGACGCTCGGGATCAGCTCCTTCGCGCCGCGAACGCGCTGCAGCAGCGCGCGGCGAACGGCGCCGGCGACGCACTCGCCTGGCTGTTCCAGGGCCTGTCGCCGAAGCTCCCGCGAGCCGCGGAGACCACGCTCCTCGTCGCGGTGCTCGGCCACCGGGAACCGATACTGCGCCGCTACGCGATCGGTCGTCTCGGCGTGCTCGCCGAGCCGTCCACCGCGGCAGCGCTCGAAGGCCGCCTCGGGACCGAAGGACCCGAACTGCGGCCGCTCGTCGAAGTCGCGCTGAACCTGGTTCGCGCGGACAAGACCGCACAGGCCGAAGGCCTCCAGCGGGCCCTCGACTCGGGCAAGGCCCTCATCGCGAAGGCCCGCACCCGCTGGAACGCATTGTCCGACCAGGGTCGCTGGATCGTCGGCGCTTCGCCCGTCGCGCTGCTCGTCGTGTTCGTGCTCCTGGGCCGCTTGCGACGCCGCCGCGCGAACGCCGCGTCGGCAGCCGCGACGATGGCCTTGGTGGCCCCGTCGGAGGAACACGTCCAGGAGATGGCCGAGGAGGCGGAGGCGCTCGAGGCCGCCGCGAACGCCGAGGCCTTCGGCGCGGACGCCGAGGCGCCGATGGACGGCGACGCCATGGCCGCCGAGGACGATGGCCTCGTGCACCGCTGACCTGCGCGCGATCGTCGCGACGGCGATCGCCGCACTCGGCGCCGCCGCAGCGCAGACGCCGATCGAACTGCGCGCCGCGATCGCGGACCGGTCGACGCGGGCCCGCGTGCCCGCGATCGACTGGCTGTGCGGAACGGCGCTGCCCACCCGGCCGGAGTGGCCGAACGGTCTCGATGCCGACGGCGCATTCGCGATCGTGTGGACGCCGCACGGCATCGAAGTCTCGGCGACACGGGTGACGCTGCCGGACGGCGTCGTCGCCGCGGGCTCGTGCTCGATCGCCGGCGGCCCTCCGATGGTGTGGAGCTGCGGCGTCGACGGCGTCGAGGACTGGTTCGTCCCGCGCGACTTCACCGCGCCCCCGGAGATCCGGAACGCACTCGCCGCGTTCGACGCGGACGTCCTGGACGAGCCCCGCATGCTGGACGCGTCCGTGCTGATCGGCCACGCCGCCGGAGTCGCGGTCGACGGCGATCCGCGCGCGGAGCTGCTCCGCGTCGGCGGCGCACTGTGCGGGCAGGTCGCGTGGAAGGCGTGGCGAACGCCGTCGCACTTGCGCGTGCGCGGCCGGAGCGACGGCGGCCTCGTGCTGCCGGCCGTGCTGTTCGCGATCGCCCGCGACGGTGCCCCGAGCACGACCAGCGCACTCTCGCTGCGCGCATTCGCCGCCCGAGACGGCGACCGCGCCGAAGCCGCGCGGCAGTCCTCGCGCCGCGAGACGCCGCAGTCCCTCGCGACGCTGCGCGCCCTGCTGCGCGCCGACGATGCGACCGCACTCGCCGCGATCGACGCCCTCGTCCGCCTGCGCGCCACCGACGAACTGCCGCGCATCGTGGCGGCCGCACGGCCCGATGCGCCCTGGGCTTCGCTGGCCGCCGCCGACGCGTTGCGCGAACTGTGGATCGACGCGTCGCCGTCCGTGCGTGCGAACACGAAGCGGGCGCAGGCGGATTGCCGCGCCATCGAGGTCCGGTCGATCGACCTCGATCGGCTGCCGGTTCGTGTGCCCGCCTCGGCGACGGACCCACAGCCCGAAGTCGACGACGGCAGTTCGCGCGGTCGCGCGCTCCTGCTGCTGGCTGCGTTCGCGATCGGCCTGCACGGCCTGTGGCTCCGCGAGCGGGCCCGGCTGCGCATGGCCGGACTCTGATCCACACGGCGCCGTCGCGGCGCGCGGTCGCGTCGCTATGCTCCCCGCCCCCGTTGCCCGCGTCGTCGTGGCGACTCCGCCATGAGCGAACGCCCGATCACCCGAGGTTTCTGGCAGCACGTCGTCGGCAGCCTGCGCGGCGAACACCACGACTACACGACCGGCAGCTTGCCGATCGCGATCCTCCTCCTCGCCGTGCCCATGGTCCTCGAGATGGCGCTCGAGTCCACGTTCGCGCTCGTCGACATCTGGTGGGTGAACCGAATCGACGACGGCTGGAACGGCGTCGAGCCGACCGGCGGCGCCGCCGTGGCCGCGATCGGCGCGACCGAGGGCATGCTGTCGATCGTCTACGCGATCGCGTTCGGCCTCGGCATGGCGGTGACCGCGACCGTCGCGCGCCGCGTCGGCGAGAAGGACCTGCCCGGCGCGGCCGTCGCGGGTTCGCAGGCCATCGGGCTCGGCCTCGTGCTCGGCGTGGCGCTCGGAGTACCGGCGTTCGTGTTCGCGCCCGAGCTGCTGGGCCTGATGACGGACCACAACGCGAAGGTCGTCGCCGCGGGCACCGGCTACGCGCGATGGATGCTCGGCGGGAACGTGATCGTCACGCTGCTCTTCCTTCAGAACGCGATCTTCCGTGGCGCCGGCGACCCGATCCTCGCCCTGAAGACGCTCGCGCTGGCGAACGGCATCAACCTGGTCCTCGATCCTCTGCTGATCTTCGGCTGGGGTCCGTTCCCGCAGCTCGGCGTCACCGGCGCCGGCGTGGCGACGTGCACGGGTCGCGCGATCGCCGTGATCTACCAGTTCCACCTGCTCGCGCGCGGCAACGGCCGCGTCCGCCTGTCGCCGCTGCTGCGGTTCGACCCGCGTGCGATGTGGACGCTCGTGACTCTGTCGGTCGGCACGATCGGTCAGTTCCTCATCGCGACGACGAGCTGGCTGTTCCTGATGCGCTTCGTCAGCAGCTTCGGCGAAGCCGCGACCGCCGGCTACACGACGGGCATCCGCATCCTGATCTTCGCGCTGCTGCCGGCATGGGGCCTCAGCAACGCCGCCGCGACACTCGTCGGACAGAACCTCGGCGCGCGGCAGCCGGAGCGGGCGGAGCGCGCCGTCTGGCTCACTGCGTCGTACGACATGGCGTTCCTGGCCGTCGTGACGATCGCGATGGAACTGTGGCCCCGCGAGATCGTGCAGTTCTTCGTCAGCGACCCGCACGTCGCGGACCACGCGGTCGACACGCTGCGGATCGTCGCGTCGGGCTACGTCTTCTACGCGTGGGGCATGGTCGCCGTGCAGTCGTTCAACGGAGCCGGCGACACGCGCACATCGACCTGGCTGCACTTCTGGTTCTTCTGGGTGCTCGAGCTGCCCCTCGCGGCGACCCTCGCGTTCGCCTGCGAACTCGGCCCCCGCGGCGTCTTCTGGTCGATCCCGCTGTCGGAGACCGCGTTCGCGGTCGCGGCGTTCGTCATGTTTCGCCGCGGCCGCTGGAAGACCGTGCAGGTGTGAGGCGCGCGCCGTTCGCCCGGCGCGCCTCGCGGTTCACTGGATCTCGAGCGTCATCGGCGTGCTGAACTCGATCGAGCCGAATGTCGAGAAGCCGACCGCCTGGAAGACCACGTTGCCCGTGAATCCCGGGGGAAGCGCCAGCATCGGCCACGTCGCGAATCCGCCCGCCGTGAGGCAGCTCGTCCAGATCGTGGGCATCGGATAGAAGTCCGGGTGCGTCAGCATCCAAAACGGGTTGGCGAAGCTCTGCGCGACCGTGTTGACGCCCACCGGGGCCGTGGTCCAGACGATGATGTTGAAGGGGAAGGGCGAGCTGATGTCGACGTTCTGCCACCCGAACGGGAGGCCGCCGATCGGATTGGTCGCCACGTGGACCTGCGGCTCCATCGAGTAGCGGACCGATCGTGTGAACGTGATCGCGTTGACGAAGCTCGGTGCACCGAGCGCGGCGTTCACCGGCTGGATACCCATCTGCCAGCCGAGCGTCGGCCCGCCTCCGCACGGCGTCGCGGCGGGCGCACAGGTCGCGTTGTAGATCGAGCCGCCGCCGATCGTCGTGAGCAGGCCCGCGCCGGTCATCGTCTCGGTCGAGAAGATGAAGTGCGGCCGGTGCACGACGAGGCCGGTGCAGCCCGGGATCACCGCCGCCTGGGCGTTCCAGTCGATCTCGAGGGACTCGAGGTCGACCGCGTTCGGGATGCAGTTGCCGAAACGGTCAGCGACGCCGGCGTTCGCGACCATCGCGTCGACCTGGGCTTCGGTGTAGACGACGTGGGCGGAGTTCGGCGTGACGCTCTGGATCCGCATGTCCCACGTGTAGGTGAGCATCGGCTCGGGAACGCAGATGATGTCACCGTCGCGGATGATCGTCGGCCCGCACGCGGGGAACGCGAAGACATCCTGGTCGAGCGAGAAGTAGACGCCCATGCCCGGAGCCCAGGCGATCGCGTCGACGTCGATCACCGTGTTGAGCGGCAGACCGAGCGCCGAGTTGAAGTCCTCGCGGCGCATGTAGTACTCGACCTGGCCGTCCTGGAACGCGGTGTTCCGGATGATGCGACCGACGTCCCCGGCGCGCAAGCCGGGGCCACCGCTGACGCCGATGCCCATGTCGACGGACGGCGACCAGAACACGGTGCGTGCGTTCGCGAGCGCACCGATCGGCGAGCCGGCGACCGGGACGTCGACGAGCGCGTCGATCTTGCCGAACAACGTCGGGTTCCAGAACAGCCCGTCGCTGTTCTCGTCGCCGGCCATCGTCTGGAAGCAGGTGCGCGGCGCCCACTTCTCGGCCGACATGCTCGCGCACGGGCCGTTCGACCACTCGAGGTGCGCGATCTCGTTCGGGTAGAGGAATTGCAGCACCGTGCCGGCGCTGCCCGACAGGGTCTGCTGAGGCTGCGAATAGGTGACGAGGAAGTCGGGGGAGGCCTGCGCGAGCGCCGCCGCGGTCAGCGTTGCGTTGGCGAGGAGGACGAGGGAGCGGGTGTTCATCGGGTGCCTTCGGTTCGTGTTCGTTGACACCCGGGGAAGGCCCCTTCGCGGCGAAGCGCACGGACTCCGGCCCGCTTTTTTCCGTCAGACCACCACCATGACGTCGTCCAGCGGGCGTCGTTCGAGCGCCTTCGCGGGCACGAGGCACGGTTCCGCCGGATGCCCGAGCGGGATCAGCAGGAACGGCCGCTCGTGCGCCGGCCGGCCCAGGATCTGCCCGAGGAACGCCATCGGGCTCGGCGTGTGCGTCAACGTGGCGAGACCCGCCCACTGCGCCGCGGCGAGGAACAGCCCGCAGGCGAGGCCGACGCTCTCCTTCGGGTAGTAGACCTGGCTCCCGTCGTCGCCGCGCAGCGTCTGGAACACGACGACGAGCCACGGCGCGATCGTGAGGAACTCCTTGTTCTCGTCGGTGCCGAGTGGAGCGAGGTCGCGCAGCCACTCTTCGTTCGCGCGGCGGGAGTAGAACTCGCGCTCCTCGGCCTCGGCACCGGCGCGAATGCGCGCCTTCGTCGCCGGATCGCGAACGCACACGAAGCGCCACGGCTGCTTGTTGGCGCCGCTCGGCGCGCTGTGAGCCGTGCGCACGAGCCACTGCACGGTCTCGAGCGACACCGGCTGGTCGCTGAACATGCGCACGCTCCGGCGACGGCGCATCACGTCGTGGAACGCGGCGGCCGCGGCCTCCGGGGACCCTCCGGGAACGTGGCGATCGGTGTACGGGACGAACTTCGCGGGCTCCATGGCGCCAGTGCACCGGCGAACCCTCGCGGCGTCGAGCGGCATGTGGCACGAACGGCGCGGGACGCGATGATCCCGGGCCGATGACCGGGGCTCCGCACGACGACACCCTGCCGCAGCACGTCGAGGACGAAGTGCTGCGCATCCTCGACGGCGACGAAGGACGCCGGGACGACGCGCTGCGCGAACTGCTGCACCGCGAAACGCGCCATGCGCCGGCGATCCGCGGGTGGCTCGGCTCGTGTGGAATCACGATTCCAGCGACCGCGCCAGGCGAGGCGCCCCGCGAGCCCTCGCACCACGACGGCGACACACTGCCGATGCGACTCGGCGTCTACGTACTGCAGGAAGTGCTCGGGCGCGGCGGTTTCGGCACCGTGTATCGCGCCGAGCAGCAGGAGCCGATCCGGCGACCCGTTGCCGTCAAGGTGCTGAATCCCGGCATGGACTCGCGCGAAGTCCTCGGCCGCTTCGCCGCCGAGCGCGAGGCGCTGAACCGGATGGATCATTCGGGCATCGCGCGCCTGCTCGACGCCGGCGCGACGCCGAAGGGCCGTCCCTACTTCGTGATGGAGCTCGTGTCGGGCCCGACGCTCGTCGCGTGGTGCCGACAGCGCAAGGCGCCCGTGCGGGAACGGCTGCGCCTGTTCCTCATGGTGCTCGACGCGATGCAGCACGCGCACCAGAAGGCGGTACTGCACCGCGATCTCAGCTCGAACAACGTGCTCGTCGCCGACCCCGACGGGAACCCGCAGCCGAAGATCATCGACTTCGGCATCGCGAAGTCGCTGAACGACCCGCTGCTGAAGGGCGGCGCGATGACCTTTCAGGGCACGCTGATGGGCACCCCGGAGTTCATGAGCCCGGAGCAGGCTGCCGGCCGCGTCGACGACATCGACACGCGCACGGACGTCTACGCCCTCGGCGTGCAGCTCTACGAACTGCTCACCGACCAGCTGCCGATCCCCGGCGTCGTGCTGCGCGCTCGCGGCCTCGCCGGAATGGCCACCACGATCGCGGAGCACCGGCACGCGCCGCCGAGCGCGGCCGCGCCGCGCGAACGCCGCTTCGCACTGCGCGGCGATCTCGACGGCATCGTCGGCAAGGCGCTCGCGAAGTCGCGCGACGAACGCTACGGCACGGTCGGTGAGTTCGCGGCGGACCTGCGCCGACACCTCGCCGACGAACCGGTGCAGGTGGCGACGCCGACGACGTGGTACCGCCTGCGGAAGTTCGTTCGCCGCAACCGGGCCCAGTCCGCCGCCGTGGCGCTCGCCGCCGTCGCGCTGCTCACGGCGATCGGTGGCCTCGCGTGGGGCCTGCACATCGCCCACGGATCGCTGGACGAAGTGCAGCGCCAGAAGGACGAGGTCACGGCGAAGGCGGACGCAGGCTTCCGCCTGCTCGCCAACGAAGAACGACTGGCGAGCGCGATGAGCGCCGCTGCGTCCCTGCCGCCGCCGTGGCCGGAGAACGAGAGCGCCTTCACCACATGGCTCGACGGGCAGGCCGCCCCGCTCGTCGCCGAGATCGACAAGGTCGACGAACGCCTGCGCGGCCTCGCCGCGAAGAGGGCCGCGAGTCCCGGCGGCCGGTTCGCCGACCCCGTCGACGAGCACCTCGAGAACGCCCTGATCCGCCTTCGGCAAGGCCTGCGAGCCTTCGCCGCGCCGGACGGTCCCTACGCCCGCATCGCCGCCGACCTCCGGTTCCTCCGCGACGTCGCGCGTCCAGCCGCGAAAGGAACGGAACCAGAGTGGAAGCGGACGCTGCAGGCGATCACGACGAGCGACGGCATCGGCGCGGCCACCGCGTACCGCGGCATGCGCATGCGGCCGCTGTCCGGCCTCGTCCCACTCGGCTGCGACCGCGCCACGATGCTGTGCGAGTTCCTCGATCTCCGCACGCACACGCCGGGGCACCCCTGGCCGGCGCGCGACCCCGCGACCGGCGAACTGCGCACGGACGCCGACACGGGCGTCGTGCTCGTGCTGATCCCCGCCGGCATCCTGCGGCTCGGCACGCGCCGCGGCGACCCGGGCATGGCCGGCAACGACGACGATGCGGACGACGACGAACTCGGCGGCGAGCAGGTCTCGCTCGACGAGTTCCTGATCGCGCGCACCGAGCTCACTCGCCGGCAGTGGGCTCGCCTCACCGGCGAAGCGGTCGACGGCGACCCCCGGCTGCCCGCCGCCGGGATCGCGTGGACGGAGGCAGTCGCCGCATTGACGCGCGCCGGCATGCAGTTGCCCACGGAAGCCCAGTGGGAGTTCGCCTGCCGCGCCGCCACCGACACACCGTGGTGCACGGGGCGCGATCCGCTCGCCGTCGCGGCGCAGGGCTGGTTCGGCGGCCGACCGCAGCGAACGGGCGCACTCGCGCCGAATCCGTTCGGCCTCTACGACGTGCACGGCAACGTCGCCGAGTGGTGCGCGGACGAGAAGCTCGCGTACGGCCAGGGCACGTTGCGACCGGGGGACGGGTTGCGGCAGCGCGCGGACTCTCCGCCGAACGCGCCCCGCGCGGTCCGCGGCGGCTCGTGCGTCGACAGCCCGTTGGCCGCCCGCTCGACCGCACGCACGGGCCTGCCGGCGAATTCGCGGGACTCCGGCGTCGGTCTCCGTCCCGTGCGGCGACTGCGCTGACGGCGCAGTCCGGCGCACCGGTGTCAGCGCAACTGCGCGAGGAGCGCCGCGGCGATGGGCAGAGCCGCGAGCGCGTGCGCCCGCGGATTCGGATGCATGTCGGCCGGCGTCACCCAGGTCTCCTCCTGCGGCACGGTCGCGAGCGGTGGCAGCAGATCGACGAACGTGATGCCGTTGGTCGCGCAGAATGCGCCCACCTCCGTGTGCATCGCGGTGAACGGGTACGTACGCCCCGGACCGAGCCCCTGCAGCAGCGGCCAGAGGGCGACGACGAAGCGCACACCGCGCACCTTGCACCAGTCGCGGATCGCGAGCAGCGAGGCCTGCGGGACGCCCCGATCCCACATGGCGTCCCACGGTCGGTCGAAGCCGCAGAGTCCGGCTGCCTCGCAGGCGGGGCGATCGAGTCCCCGCAGCCAGGCGACCCAGTCGACCGCGGGATCGAGCGCGAGCGGATCGGACGACGAGACCCGCGTCACCGGACCCGAGGGGCCGCTCTCGGGGCGGAACACGGCGAGCCCGTTCGTCGGGAACAGGTCGTTGATGCTCGTCGCGACGACGATCGCGTCCGGTTCGAACATCGACCAGTGATGCTCGAGGGCTATGCGATACTCGTCGACGCAGGCCATGCCGGCGGCACCCGTGTTGACGACGCGCACCGACGGCAATGCAGCGCGCAGGACCTCCTCGACCTGCCGCGGCCACGAGGCGGGCTCCGGCACGCCCCAGCCCATCGTGATGGAGTCGCCAAGACACAGCACGCGCGTCTCGCCAGGCTGCTTCTTCTCGGTCAGGTCTTCGCGATCGCGGATCGCGAAGCGGTTCAACTTCACCGCGACTCGCCCCCGCTCGTCGAACCACGGCCGGCGCAGCCGCTCGTGGTCGCTGTACGCGAGGTAGAAGAACTGGTTCGGC
>JAEUHQ010000146.1 GCA_016794565.1 Planctomycetota bacterium
CGGCTCGCGCGCGAGTCCGCAGTCTTGCACGCCACGCGGCAGGCGTACCGCGAGTACTTGATGGGCGGCCGGTTCCCCGTCTACGTGCTGAACCTGACGATGCCGCCCGATCAGGTCGACGCGAACGTGCATCCCCGCAAGGCGGAGGTTCGCTTCGTGGAGTCGAGGCGAGTGGCTGGGTGTGTGCACGAAGCGGTGCGCAGTGCGCTCTCCGGCCGAACGGCCTCCGCGGGCAGCGCGGGGGGAGTCGTGCTCGATCCGGCGATGCCGCGGGCCCGCTCCGGGTTCCCCGAGTTGCCGAGGAGCCTCTTCGAGGTCGAGCCGAGCGTCGTTTCGCCCATGCGAGAGCTGGCTGGGTCCGTTGTGCGCGAGCCTTCGGTGCCGAAGAGTCCGGTCGTCGCTGCTCGCCCCGCGGAGTCGGCTGGGTTGCCGAACCCGTTCCGGCGTGTGTCCGGCCGGTTCCTCCAGGTGCTCGACCTCTATCTCGTGCTCGAAGGGCCCGAGGGCCTGCTCGTCGTGGACCAGCACGCCTTGCACGAACGCGTCGTCTACGAGCAGTTGCGCGCGCAGCACCGCGACCGCGCAGTGCGGAGCCAGCGGCTGCTCACGCCTGTCGTCGTCGAGGTGACCCCGGCCGAGCACGCCTTCGTCGAGTCGGTGCAGGCGGAGCTGGCTGCGGAGGGTTTCGTCGTCGAGCCGTTCGGGCCGGCGACTGTCGCAGTGCAGGCCGTCCCCGCCGTGCTCACGAGGGTCGATTGTGTGCGCCTGTTGCGCGACCTGCTCGCTGGTGAAGCGTCGGGGGATGCGCGCGTGGCGCTGCGCGAGCAGATCGCGGAGCGGTTCCACTCGATGGCGTGTCGTTCGGCGGTCATGAGCGGCGACCGCCTCGGCGACGAGGAAGTACGCGCCCTGCTGCTGGCTGCGTCTTCGCTCGAACACCCGCACAACTGCCCGCACGGGCGGCCGACTGTCCTGTCGTTCGGCAGTGCGGAGCTCGAGCGCTACTTCCGTCGTCGGTGCTGATGACCGTCAGGACTTCGGCCGGTCGAAGTCCTCGGCGCGCAACTCGGGGCGCAGCGACAGCGACGTGAAGACGACGCGAGACTGCAGCCGCAGACGACCTTCCTGCGTGCGGAACAGATGTTCCAGCTTGCGGGGCACGAGCAGGTCGTCTCGTTCGTGCAGGTCGAGCAGCAGGACACGTTCGGCGCGTGTCTCGTCGGGTTCATCGCCGACGAGGGGCGCTGCTTCGACCGCGACGAGGCGCCCGTTCTCCTTGCCGACCCACACGCGGAGACGCACCGGCGCGTCGTCGCCGTTCTGCCGGAGCAGTGGAAACGAGGGCAGTCGTCCTTCGGCGCGTCGGCACGCGACCTTGGTCTCGCGATCGATCGCCAGTACCTCGTCGATCACCGGGACCGGCTTCTGGAGGGATCGCAGGACAGCGCCCGGATCGAGGAAACGCAGCAGCTGTCGCGCGAGGTTCGTGTGCTTCTGGCACGCTTCGAGGTCGCGCCCGAACTCGGCGCCGCGGAGGTCCTTCGCTTCCCCCTGCACGAGCTGCCAGGGACCGTTGCGGTCGCGGCCACGGACGATGGGGGAGCCGGCCTCGAGCACTTCGTAGTGGATCAGCGTCTGCTCTCGGTCGCGATCGGGGCGGCGCCACTGGAGAAGGCGCACCGCGAGGTCGACCTGACCGGTCTCCTTCGCGTCGGTGTCGAGCGCGTGCATCTCGAGGTTGGCGCGCAGGGCAGTGATCGGTGCCACCGGGCCCTTGGGGTGATGCGCGGCATCGACGCGGCTCGCGAGTTCGGTCAGATCGCCGGGCGTTCCGGCCGGATCCTGCGGCGTCAGCGCGGCGATGGCGATGGCAAGGAGGCTCGTGAGCATCGGTGCGGAGTGTAGCGGTTCCGTACGGTGTCGCATCGATCGCCATCTCAAGGCGGACTGCGCTCGCGGCCGATGCAGCCCGGCATGTTGCGACTCGTCGTGCTGCTCTTGGGCCTGTTGGTGCTCGGGCCGCTCCGCGCCCAGGAGCGCCAGGCGAAGGTCACGACGAACACGGGGCGCGTCGTGGCGGGAAAGGTGGTCGCCATGGACCTGGACGGGCTGCAGATCCAGGTTGGCGAGCAACTCGTGACGATCGCTGCCTCGGATATCCGGACGTGCCAGTTCGACGATGCCTCGTCGGCATCAGCGGTCGAGTCGGCGCCCCGATCCGATGCGGCCGCGAGCACGGCTCCGAGCGCGGTGCCTCCGGTCGTCCCGATCCAGACCGACCGACCGATACGTGTGCGCCTTCCTCTTCCGGATGCGGAGGTCGAGGGTCAGGATCGGGCATCGACGCCGTTTCCGACTCGCCAGACGCGCCTCCGTGCCCGCATCGCCATCGTCGACGAGGCCTATCCGTGGTTGGTTCCAACCGAACCGATGCAGTGGCTCAGCGTGGCGTTGTTGATGTTCGCGTGCCTGTCGCTCGTCGTGCACCTGTCGGTCTCCGTGGTCGGTGCCGAGAACAACGCGGCCGGGCGCGCGATGGCGATGGCCGTGTGGTACTTGGTCACCGCGTTCCTGCAGGTGGCGCTGGTGCCGTCGGCCCAGCTCGCGACGTTCGTGATGCTGGTCCTCAATCCCGCCCTGGCGCTCTTCTGGCTCCGCAACCTGTTCGCCATGACTCGTGGGGGCGCGATGGTCGCCTTCGCCGTCCAGCTCGGCTTCCTGCTGCTCGGCTACGGCGTCCTCGAGCTGATCACCAGCCTTCTTGGCTCGATCGGCGTCGGCCACGTCTGACGCCAGGTGCCTGGGGTGTCCGGGAGAAACCCCGATCCGAGGCCTGGTCGCCTCTCTCTCGCGCACCTCATCCCTGAAGTGCGTCGGCCTCGGATCGGTGCGCGCAGAGAATCAAGATGCGTGCCGCGCGGCGCGCTGCACGGGGACGTCCCCATTGCGTTGTCGCAATCGCGGTTGGTAGCGGCCGCGTAACGACAACGCGCGATCGGCGCATTGACGGCGCGAGGTGCTGCTCCTACGAACGGCGCCCATGTCCGCCCCGCCAGTTCGCGAAGTCGCCGCCGCATCGTTCCAGAAGGAAGTCGTCGAGACCTCCATGACCACGCCCGTGCTCCTCGACTTCTGGGCGGAGTGGTGCGGTCCGTGCCGGACGCTCGGCCCAGTGCTCGAAAAGCTGGCGGATGAGTACAAGGGAGGCTTCATCCTGGGCAAGGTCGACACCGAACGCGAGCAGGACTTGGCGTACGCGTTCGGTGTGCAGGGCATCCCGTTCTGCGTGCTCGTGGACGGCGGCCGTCCGGTCGACGCCTTCCAGGGCGCCTTGCCGGAGGCCGAAGTGCGGCGGTTCCTGCAGCGCAACGGGATCGAACCTCTGGTGATTCCCGAAGAGGCGCCGCCCGCGAAGGCTGTCGATCCGGCATCGCCCGCCGCTCGCGTGGAGCGTGCGAGAGCGGGCATCGCGGCACTCGACGTGGCGCGAGTGAAGGCGGAGATCGCTGGGTTTCCCGAGGAGGCGCCCGAGTTCGACGTGGTTCAGCGGATCACGAGCGGCCTCGAGTGGCTCGAAGCAAAGCTGGATCCGAAGGCGTCGGCGGCAGAGTCGGCGCTTGCATCGGCCCGCGACTCGTTCCGCGCCGGGGACTCGGTTCGTGCGATGGACCGGATCCTCGAATCGGTCGCTGCGGACAAGGGGTTTCGCGGTGGTCTCGCGCGGAAGGCGATGCTGCTCTGCTTCGTGATGGTGGGCGAAGGCGAAGAGCTTCTCGACGGCTATCGCCGGCGCCTCGCGACCTTGCTCTATTGACGGCGCGCGATCGAACGACCTTGGGTCGGATCGAACTCAGTGCGTCGGCACGAGCTCGGTGCGTTCGGCACCGGTTCGCACGGCGACGTGCATGCGGACGAGCTCCGCGAGCGAAGCGGCCTCCGTCTTCCGCATCACGTTGGCGCGGTGCACTTCGATCGTCTTGGGGCTGAGGTCGAGTCGAGCCGCGACTTCCTTGTTGGCGCATCCTTGCACGATGAGGTCCATGACCTCGGTCTCGCGCGCGGTCAGTCGTGCGAAGTTGCGCTGCAGGCGAGCGAGTTCCTTCTCGGCGCTTCGTTGCGCGATGTCGCAGTCGATGGCGCGGCGAATCGCGGCGAGCATCGTCTGGATGTCGAACGGCTTCTCCACGAAGTCGAGGCTGCCGAGTTTCAGTGCGACGACGGCTTGCGACACGCACGCGAGGCCGCTCATGAAGACGACCGGAAGAGGGTCGTGACGGGCGGCCATCTCCTTCAGCACGTCGATGCCGGTCGAGTCGCCGAGCATGAGGTCGAGCACGAGGCAGCCCGGGCGATCATCGTTCTCGACGCGATCGAGGAACGAACGCGCGGTGCGGTAGCTGACGACTTCGAATCCACCCACCGGAGCGAGGGATTGGAACAGGGCCTGGATCGATTCCTCGTCGTCGACGACGCGTACGAGGGGGAGGTTGTTCGTTCGTGCTCCGCTGGTCGGTGCTTCGCTTGCCATGTGTGACTTCTCCGTTGCCGTGTCGATTCGCGCGACAGCCGCCGTGCCATCGACTGGGTCGCGCCCCGACTTGAGCCAGGGGCCGAAGCTGGTTCTGGCCAGGACTTTGTGCCCGTGGCCATCACGATCCCCGTAGCATCGTCGGCATGCGTTCCTGGTCGACGATCCTCTTGGTTCCTGCGATTGCCGCCGTCGCTGTCGCCCAGGATCCCTCTCCGGCACGAGAGCCGGCTGACGACGCGGCTCTCGAAGCGAAGATCGTTGCTGCTGCCGCTGTGTTGAGGATCGGTGGCGAGTTGGTCTCGGTGGCGAAGGTCCTCGCGGCGAAGCCGGCTGCGACTGCGACCCTCGCGCTTGCTCCGGAGCGAACCACTGCTTCGGACCCGCCGGATCTGTACGACTCGATTGCCTCGAGTGTGCGCATCGTCGGCCACTTCTATCTGTGCACGGAATGCGACGACTGGCACTTCTCGGGGTCGAGTGGCTTCTGTGTGGCGAAGGACGGCGTCGTCGCGACGTGTCGTCATGTGCTCGATTCCGACGAGACCATGCGCGAGGCATTCCTGGTCGTCGCCGATCTCGACGGTCACGTCTGGCCGGTGCAGCGGGTTCTGGCGCAGGACCGGGCGTCCGACGTGTGCCTGCTGCAGAGCGCGGAGAAGGGCGGAGTGCCGCTGCCATTGCGAGCGAACGTCCGCGCCGGGGAGAGGGTCTATTGCCTGTCGAACCCGGACCACCACTTCGGGTTCTTCAGCGAAGGCCTCGTCGCCCGCCGGTATCGCGCCCGCGAATCCGAGGTCCGGGTGGAGGGCGCCCTGTTGCCGGTGGTGCCGTGGTTGCACGTCACCTGTGCATTCGGCGCCGGCAGTAGCGGGGCTCCGATCGTGGACGGTCGCGGCAATGTCGTTGGCATCGCCCAGTCGACCACCGCCATCGTCAACGACGCGGAGGACGGCGGCGAAGAGACGCAGCTAGTGCTTCGGACCGCCGCTCCGGCCGCGGCCGTGGCAGATCTGGTGCGGATCGTTGCGACAAGCCCCGACGCGCGTTGATCGGCCACTCCGAGGGTTCGGAGCTGGTCAGGTCGCGCGTCCATCCGTATCGTTCCGCCCCCTTCCCGTGGCACTTCCTCACGTAGCGATCGTCGGTCGACCCAACGTCGGCAAGTCGAGCCTCCTGAACAGACTCGTCGGCCGCCGCGTCTCCATCGTCGAGCCGACGGCCGGGGTTACTCGAGACCGCGTCTCGGTGCCGGTGCGGCATCGAGATCGGACGTTCGAGCTGGTCGACACGGGCGGCCTCGGGCTCGTGGACGAAGCGCTGCTGAAGGAGCACGTCGAGGCGCAGATCGGCTTCGCACTTGCGACTGCCGACGTCGTGTTGTTCGTGGTCGACGGGAGGGAGGGTCGCGTTCCGGGCGACGACATGGTCGCGCGGCGCCTGCGCACCCTCGGCAAGAAGGTGCTGCTGGTCGTCAACAAGGTCGAGGCATTCCACGACGAGGTTGCCGTCTCGACCTGGCACCAGCTCGGCTTCGGCGACGCGACGCCCGTGAGTGCGAAGGAGGGTTGGGGGGCGAGCGGGCTCCTGGACCGCATTGTCGACGAGTTGCCGCCGAAGAATTCCGACGAGGACGCGGCCGAGGGCGACGTTCTTCATTTCGCGGTCGTCGGCAAGCGCAACTCGGGCAAGTCGACGCTCATCAATCTCCTCGCCGGCGAAGAGAGGGTGATCGTTTCGGAGCTCCCCGGCACGACTCGCGACGCCATCGACGTCGTCTTCGATTTCGACGGCCGCAAGTTGATGGCGATCGACACGGCGGGTGTGCGCAAGAAGAAGAGCCTGGAGCACGCCATCGAACTCTTCGCGCACAACCGCAGCAACGACAGCATCCGTCGCTCCCACGTCTGCGTGCACATGTTCGACGTGCGGGAACAGATCAGCCAGGTGGACAAGGCCCTTGCAGCCTACTGCGTCGAGCAACACAAGCCCGTGCTGCTCGTCGGCAACAAGATCGATCTCGCACCCGAGCTCGACCTCCAGAAGTGGGATGCCTACATCCGTCAGCAGTTGCCAGGGCTCGACCACGCGCCGGTCGCGTTCATGTCGGCGCGCGATGGTACCAACGTGCGCGAGACCCTCGAGATCCTCTTCGATCTCCGCGAGCAGACGCGCGTGTCGATGCCCACGCCGAAGCTGAACGCCGTCCTCCAGGATGCGCGGGATCGCCTGATGCCCACGAGTGGCGGGCATTTCCCGAAGATGTTCTATGGGACGCAGACTGGCACGGAGCCTCTCGCCGTGATGATCTTCGTCAACGAACCGCGGCTCTTCCGTGGCCAGTACGAGCGCTATCTCACGCACCGCCTTCGGGAGGCATTCGACTGCCCTGAGGTGCCGATCCGCATCGTGTTCCGCAAACGCGAGAAGGTCGTACTCGGCGAGCGCGACTGAAGGAGCGGGCGGGCGCGGAATCAGCCGACAGCGAGGTCCATCGCGAGATCCGCCGCCGCCCGTCCGATCACCGGGCCGAATTTGAACGAGTGCCCGCTGCAGGCCGTGACCTGCACGATGCGCGAAGAGAGCGGGGACCTCGCGACACGGAAGGACTGGCCTGGAGTCATCGCGTAGAGACAGTGCTCGGCCGCTCGAAGGCCGCGAACGGGGACCGCAAAGTGCTCACGCGCCAGATCGAGCAGAGCGAGTCGGTCGATCGCCGGCGGTTCGTCGTCGGGATCCGTTCCTTCGCCGACCGTGACGTGCCGAGCCGCCTTCGTTCCCGCATCGGCGTGGTCTGGCAAGCCGTAGACGAAGTCGTTTGCGCGTGCGATACGGGCCCAGACCGGGAAAGCGCCGACACGAGTCCGGGCCGTGGGGGCGTCGAGGTCGAAGTAGCCGACTTCTTGCCGGAGCACCGTGGTCACCGGCATCGACGGCTCCAGCTCGTGCGACCACGCTCCGGCGCTGACCACGGCGCTCCGCGCCCTCACAGTGCCCGACGAGGTTTCGATGCGCACCGAGTCGACGTCGGCGACGAGGTTGCGAGCCGGCATGTTCCAGCCGAACGTGGCGCCGTGCGCGTGGAGCCAGCTGCGCAGACGTTCCATCGTCTTCCCGGCCAGGATCATCGCGGCGGTGTGGTCGAGCAGTACCGCGTCGTCGTCTTCGATCCGTAGCAGCGGGAAGAGCCGGCGGGCTGTCGTCGGTGGGATCGCCTCGACTGCCACGCCAGCGGCGAGTGTCGCGCGCAGGTAGTCACCGAACGGCCCGTCGGGTGGGCCGAAGAAGAGCCCCGGGGTCGCCGCCCGCAGTGCCGTGCCGAGCTCGCGCTCGAGGGTCGGCCACGCGTCCTGGTGGGCTTCCGTCGCCAAGCGCACCAAGTCGGCTTCGTGGTAGGACGATCGCGTGATCCTGGTGGCCCCGTGGGAGCCGCCGAGCGCGTGGCCGGGACCGTGGCGATCCAGCACGACGACTCGCTTGCCGCGGCGGCTCAGCCAGAAGGCGGCACACAGCCCGTGGATTCCTGCGCCGACGATGGCGCAGTCGATCTCGGTCACTTCGCGCGCGCGCCGTTCGTAGGTTTGTCGCCACCCGCCGGCGGGGCCGGTTCGACCGGGGTCTCGGGCTCCTCCGGTTCGTCGAGTCCGCCGGTCATGTCGGGCGACGCCTTCTGTTCGTCGAGCCAGGCCTTGAACTCGGTCTCGAGCGTTGCCAGATCGATGCCCTTGAAGGCGCGCTGCGTCACCACGTCGGTGTTCGTGTCGTCGCGGACGAGTCGGAGGTAGGTCGGCACGATCTTCGAGTACTTGCCGTCCGCACCGTGGAGCAGGAACTGGCACAGCGCCCAGCCCTGCGCGTAGCAGATGCTCGGGTTGCTGTAGTACGCGGTCTGATCCATGTGCAGGAACTTCTCGATCGGTTCCATCGCGCTCTGCCGCTTGGCTTCTTGGAGGATCGTCAGGCGACCGTCGAAGATGTTGCCCAGGGAGACCTGTGCCTTCTTGGCGCCCTTGTCCCGGTCCTTTGGCGCCGCGGTGTAGAAGTAGTCGCCCATGCCCTCGTTGATCCACGACGGCAAGGACACCGGCGAACCGACGTACCAGTGGAAGTACTGGTGCCAGCCTTCGTGGGCCGCGCAGCCGAGCAAGTCCATCTTCCACGCGTCGGCCATGTTCTTCATGCGACGTTGGATGCGTTCGAGGGGTGTCTCCTTGCGTCCGGTCACCGGGGCATCGGTCTTGGCCTCGTCCATCCATTTGCCCGTGTCGTAGCAGACCATCTCGCGGTCGCCCGAGCTGTAGTACGCCGCCGCGCCGGCAGGCGCGCCGTAGGCCTGGTAGCTGTCCTCGTCCTTGAACAGCTTGATCGTCTGTGCCTTCGCGCCGCCCTTGTCCGGGGGGAACATGCGGCGGTACACCGCATTCATGATCTCCATGTGCTCGCCGAGGCGCTTCGCCTTCTCGATCCCGGCTTCACTCTGCACGTGGTAGTTCTTCGTGTTGTGGACCACCCAGCCCTGCGGGACCTTGCTTGCCGTCTGCCAGGGGCCGGGCCGAATCGGTCCGCCTTTGCGCTGCGCGACCACTGAAACGGACAAGACCAAGCTGCACAGTCCGGCGAGCAGGTGTTGTGGGGGGATCATTCGGGGCCTCTCCTCGGGTTGGGGCACATGATGGCGAGGGACTTCTCGTTTCGCAATCCGCCGCGCCAACGAGACGAACTGTTCGCGGTTCCGAAACGAGACTCGAGAGCGCGCGGCCGATGTTGCCTCCCGGAGGCGCATTCTGTCGCCGGGATCGGCCGAAGCGTGCCGAAGCCGCGACCATCGGGATGGTATGATCGCGCGCCCTAGCAGGTCTCGCCCCGCCGCACATGAAGGTCACGCTGCTCCACCCGCCGGTCTACATCAACAAGCACGGGCTGACCGCCTTGATGCCCGCGCTGCCCCTCGGACTCGCCTACATCGCGGCGGTCCTGCGAGACGACAAGCACGAGATCACACTCGTCGACGCGCTCGGTCTCGCCCCGGAGCAGATGACGCCGGACGGCGACATCTTCCGGCTGGGACTCACGCCCGAGGAGATCATCGCGCGGATCCCGCCCGACACGCAGGCGATCGGCATCACCAGCATGTGGACCTACAGCTGGCCGATCGTTCGCGAGCTGATCCGAAAGACCAAGGCGGCATTCCCGAACGTCCCGATCATCTGCGGCGGCGAGCACTTCACGGCGGTCACCGACCTGTCGATGGAGCAGGCGCCGATCGACTTCATCGTGCTCGGCGAGGGGGAGGAGACGGCCATCGCGCTGTTCCGAGCCTTGGAGCTGAAGCTCGACCACACGGTGATCCCGGGCATTGCCTTCCGGACCACGGAAGGCGCGGTTCAGAAGAACCCCCGGCGCGATCGCATCAAGAACATCGACGAACTCCCGTGGCCCGCGTGGGAGTACTTCGACATCGATGCCTACTCGAGCAACCGCCTCGTCACCGGCATCTACCTCGGCAAGACGGTGCCCATCCTCGCGACGCGCGGCTGTCCGTACCAGTGCACCTACTGCAGCTCGCCGAACATGTGGACGACGCGGTGGTACGCGCGATCGCCGAAAGAAGTCGTCGACGAGATCGAGACCTACACCAAGAGGTACGGCGCCAGCAACTTCCCGTTCCAGGACCTGACCGCGATCCTGAAGCGCGACTGGGTGATCGAGTTCTGCAGGGAGATCGAGAGCAGGAAGCTCGACATCGCCTGGCAGATGCCGACGGGAACCCGCTGCGACATCATCGACGAGGAGGTCGCCGAGCACTTGGTTCGCAGCGGCTGCAAGCACCTCAACTTCGCTCCGGAGTCCGGCAGCGAGCGCACGCGCAAGCACATGAAGAAGATGCTGACGGACGAGAAGCTCTTCCGCGCGGTGCACGCGTCGGTGAAGGCGGGCCTCAACGTCGGCTGCTTCTTCGTGCTGGCCTACCCCACCGACGAGAAGGAGGACATGCAGGCCACCGTGCGCCTCGCGGCGAAGCTCGGACGCGCCGGCTGCGTCGACGTGTCGGCCGGGTTCTTCTTTCCCTTGCCGAGCACGGAGATCACTCGCGAGCTCCAGAAACAGGGCAAGTGCGAATACACGGATGCTTTCCTGAAGCTGCCGATCTACGTCCACAACAAGTTCCTGACCGAGGATCGGCGCTTCTGTGAACCGTTCACCGCGAAGCAGCTGACTCTGTGGAAGTACCGCGTGGTGCTCGCCTTCTACCTGAACAGCTTCCTCTTCAGGCCCTCTCGCTTCTTCAAGATGATCTGGAACTTCGTGCGAGGGAAGGAAACGACAAAGCTCGAGTCGTTCCTTCAGCTCACGCGCCGCAAGTTCCGCCTGCGGAAGGGGCCCACCAAGGCCATCGCGGTTCCACCGAAGGCCCAGCCGGCGCCCGTCGCGGGCGCACCGTTCGGCAAGGCCTGAGAGCCGCGAGTTCAGACCGCGGTCGGGATCCCGAGCAAGCGTTGAACCTGTTCGATCTGGTCCGCTGCCACGGCGTCGGCGGTCAGGTTGCGCTTTGCCCACGCGAACGCTGCTCGCCCCGCCGCGGCAGCGTCGTCCGGGGATCGAAGTAGCCTGAGGGCGGCGTCGGCGAGTTCTCGCGGTCCTTCCGCGATCGTGCGAGCCGGAGGCTCGGCATCGCAACCTCGTGCGCCGAGCGCGTTGGTCACCACCGGCAGGCCGTGCGCCAGGGCTGCCAAAGCCTTCATCCGGAACCCGCTGCCGGACAGCAGCGGAGCGAGCACGAGTCGCACTTCGCCAAAAAGTCGATGCAGGTCGGGAACGAAGCCGAGCAGTTTCACGCCCGCTGCATCACCCAGTTGGCGCACCCTCTCCTGGTTCGGGCCGGCAAGCCACAGCTCCGTCGACGGATCGTCGGCGCGCAGCAGCGGAAGTATGTCGCGCACGAGCATGGCCGCCGCCTCCGGATTCGGGCGGTGGCTGTAGTCCCCGAGGAACAGGGCGCGACGAGGGGCGCGGCCTGGTTCGACCGGCGCCATGGGGACCGCGAACGTCGGCCGGCGTACGTGCACCGGTTGCCCGAGCAACTCCGACAGTTCGCGCGCGTCCTCGAACGTCACGGTCTGCACTGCGGAAGCCAGGGGGTAGAAGTGGCGCACGTAGCGCCGCCAGAGGGCCGCATCGCGCCGGTCTCCCCACGGACCGAGTCCCGTGGTCGTGTTGGCCGGACATCCACCTTCGTGGTCGGTGAGGATCGTCGGGATGCCGTCGAGGTAGGGCAGGTACTGCGCCATCTGCGCCAGTTCGACGAGGGCGACGTGTGGTCGGAACTCGCGGATTGCGCGGCCCAGGAGGGTTGGCATGGTGGGCTGCCAGTGTTTTGCTGCCACCAAGGGCAAGCTTCGCCACCGCCAGAGCATGCGCATGCGATGGGGAAGTCCGGCGGAACCGCGCCGGCGTCGGGGCAGCAGCGCCGTCGCTTGCCAAGACCACTCGGGGTCAGGTCGGTCGGTTGGTGCCGGGTCGTGGGTGAGTGCCACGAGGCCGAGTTCCGCGTGGTGCTTCAGGGCTTGGGCCAGGGTTGCCAGGTAGATTCCACCGCCGTGCGTGGCGCGCAGGCTCGGAACGAACGGCGCGAGCAAGAGGATTCTCAGAGGACCGGACACCGTAGAAGTATGTTTCCCAAGGGGTTGTGCTGTCCAGCCAGACCTCGGTGCGGCGCTGCGTCCGCCTAGTCCGTTTGTGTCCAGGGCCAGTGGCGTGATTGGGACGCCGTTGCCATAATGCGCCGCCTACAGGCCCGCCTCTGCCATTGTTGAATACCGGCACTGCGTAAGCACCTCCCGATGTCATGAACGACACCCTGAAGGCCATCGTCCACGTGCTCGAGAACGGGAAGCCGGAGATCCAAGTTGCGGCGGCACAGATCCTTGGCGAACTTCGCGCGAGGGACGCGTCCGTAGTGCGAGCGCTCGGACAGGCGCTTCGTCGTTCTCCGGTGTTGGGTCGCTTCTCCCTCGATGCATTGGCGAAGATCGGTTCGCCAGAGGCGGTGGAAGTCCTGGCCAGCACGATGTCCGACAATGAACCGCTGGCGGATCATGCCGCACACCTGCTTGCCGAAGTCGGGATCAGTGCTCATGGAATCCTGGCCGAATCGTACGCGCAGGCGTTGGGCGATCAGCGCGCTCGCATCCTCGGCGTCCTTGCACGGGCTCTCACGAAGGAAGCGGTGGGAGTGTTCGTGCACGCGCTGCTGACGCCGGAAACGACCGACGTGGCAGGGCGCCTTCTGCTCGCCTCCGCCGAGCAGTTCCAGCCCGCGTTGCAGAAGACCCTCCGCGACGGCCTGGCGCCCCACTTGGAAGGAGCGCTGCCCGAGGCGTGCCTCGTTCAGGTGGTCGCGGTGCTGGCGAGGATCGACGGCGCCGGCGCCCGCAATCTGCTCGTCGGCTTCACGGAACCTGGATCTCCCGTTGCGGTCCGTTCGGCCGCGTTTCGCGCGATGCGGGGAACGAAACTCACGGCGGCCCAGGTGCGGTCCATGCTCGACCTCCTCGAGGACCCCGCGGAGAAGGGGGTTCACGACGCGGTGCGCGAGGTGCTCGGGGAACTGCCCGAAGTTCCGGAAGGGCTGCTGCCGGTGCTGAAACGCCTACTCGGCGCGCGGCAGCCGGAACAGCGGCTCTTCGCGTTGCGCATGCTGCGCTCGGCCGGCGGCGGGGAGATGGCGAAGGTGGCGATGAAGTTCTTCGTGCACGAGGACCCGCGGTTCCGCGAGGCTGCGGCGGACGCACTCGCGCACAACCGCCAAGCGGTCGAATTGCTCGTGCGCTTCGTGCAGACCTCCCGCGATCCTGACTTCGCCGAGGCGGCGGCCGCTGTACTGGTTCGCCATGGCGCCGACCTCCAACCGAAGGCATTGCGTGCGCTCGCCGAGAAGGCGATCCAGATCCTGCGTACGAACGTGCGTGCCGGCGACCTGCTCCTCGGCGTCGCGCTGTCCGCCGGTGGGGCGAAGATCGTCGCACCGCTGGTCGAGCGGGCGGTTCGTCTCCGCAAGGCGCGGCGCCTCGCCGATGCGTTGCACGTGCTGGCGCGCGTCGCGGCCTTGCCGGAGGCGACGGATGAGGTTCGTTACCAGCTCGCACTCGCGAAGCTGCTCGACGACATGGCTCGCCCCGCTGCGGAGTCCGCATCGCCTGGCAATCCGACGATGGGGTTCTTCGCCGCGCTCGTGCGGAGCGGTTTTCCTCTCGCAGCGCGGCTGCGCAAGGAGCCATCGCTGACGCCCGATGCCCTCCTCCGGGTCGCAACGCATTTCGTCGATGCGGTCGGTGTCGAGCGTCGTTTCGGTGCCGAACTCCTGCAACACATCGCTGGACGCAACAAGGGTCGCGCCGGCGACGAAGCTCGCGTGGCGCTGCGTGCCGTGGGTGGGTGATTCGCTTCGTCGGATGCCGCGGGATCGCGGCTGCGGGAAGGCTCAGCCTGGTGGCTCGGTTGCCGCGCTGCCCATCCGGACCTTCGTCTCAGGAGGCAGGGTGGCGAAAGTCGGCGCGCCTGCTGCCACGATCACGACGACTGTCGATCCGAACCCGAACTGACCGATCTCGTCGCCCGGGACCGCGTCGCCAGCTGCTCGCGTGACGATCGTGCCTCCTACGTTGTAGGCGCCGACCATCACGACGACCCCCGTGTGTCCGGATGCGAGCGTGCATCGGAACACGTGGCGTGCATTGCGTGG
This sequence comes from Planctomycetota bacterium, assembly GCA_016794565.1. Classification (GTDB taxonomy): domain Bacteria; phylum Planctomycetota; class UBA1135; order UBA1135; family UBA2386; genus JAEUHQ01. The sequence goes on from JAEUHQ010000146.1 coordinate 14,271, forward strand.
GAACAGGTCGCGGATGCACTGCACTGCCGGTGGGTTGACCGGGAACAAGGTCCCGGGCAGCGCGCGCACCTGGTCCACCGAACAGGCGAACGGCGCATGCACGCGATGGTAGTCGCCCGGCGCGAGGTAGATCGTCGCCTGGCAGCCCCCTTCCAGACGGCTCGCCAGATCGGCGTCGCCTATGAGATCGGCGACCGAGTAATCGTGGCCCTTCACCTGGGCGATTCGACCGCGATCGACGGGCCCCGTCGTCACGATCCGCCCATCGCACGGCCACACGAGCGCTGCGCTGGCCCGCGGCCGGGTGCCGTTTCGCAAGGGTCGGCGGAAGAACTGCTGCAGGCTGCGGAAGGTGTGCAGATCCCCGTCGATCTCGCCGAGGTCCGCCCCGTACCTGGCGGCAAACCAGCGGTAGAGCCTCGGCCGGAACCATCGTGGCAACGGAATCGACACGACGAGGCCGCAGGCCCGGGACAACGCCACCTTCGGCAGCGCGGTGAGCAGGAGACGGCGCAGCGCGGACACGCGCCGGGTTCTCGGCGAAGCGTTCGCCGCGCGCAAGGCTTCCGGCGCGACATTCGTTTGTCCCGGCCACGCGATCTGCCACAATCTCGGCATGCGTCGTACTCGCGCCGCCGTGGTGTTGCTCGGAGCAGTGTTCGTGTCCTGCGGGGGGGCGGCGGCCGGGCCACGGGCGACCGATGGAATCCTCGTCTTGGAAGTCGGCGGAGCCCACGAGTCCTTGCGCGCCGCCTTGCTCGCCGCGGGCGTGGTTCCCGTGGCAGCCGGTGGGGAGCCGACCAGCGTCGACGCGTCGGCGACCGAGAACGAGCCTGTCACCGCGGCGCCGCCCGAGATCACACCCGCCGTGGACCACGTCGTTGTCGTGCTCGGGCGCGGTGAGACGCTGGCTCAGATCGCCAAACGCCATCTCGGCAATGCTGCCCGCTACCGCGAGATCCTCGCGCGAAACGGATGGACCGAGGCACAAGCGCGGCGCCTTCCAGAGGGCCAGCTGGTCAAGGTGCCCGTCGAACCGACCATGCCACCGGTGTCACGATGATCGGGCGTGCTGCGCTGCCGCCGCTCCAGGTCATAGGCGAGCTGCGCTGTTCGCAGCGTCTGCATCACGATGCTCCGCGGCAGAGCGGGCTCGGTCGCGGGGGACCCGGCGAGATCCACGTTCGTCAGGGGCTGCAGAACTGCTTGCAGGACCTGGCTGGCTTCAGCCATGTGTGGATCCTGTTCTGGTGTCACCTGGCTCGTGGCTTCCGTCACCAGGTCGTGCCGCCGCGCGATCGCAAGAAGCGCGGCGTCTTTGCGACCCGTGCGCCGCAGCGCCCGAACCCGATCGGCCTGTCGTGCGTCCGTCTCGTGCGCATCGAAAAGCGCATTCTGCACGTAGCCGACCACGACTTGCTCGACGGCACGCCGGTGCTCGATCTCAAGCCATACCTTTCGTACTGCGACAGCGTTCCTGACGCGTCGGTCGGCTACGTCGGCGATCTCCCCGATTCGGCAGCGGACCACCGCCCATGGTGGGAGCAGAAGGGCGTTCCGCCGCCTCTGGTCTATCGCTCGCGCCAAGCGAACATGGCGGTCAACTGCGATAGTCCGCGTTGATTTGCACGTAGTCCTTCGTGAAGTCGCAGGTCCACACTTCGGCCTGCGCAGAGCCCACGCCGAGGTCGACGCCGAGCACGATTTCCGCCGACCCGACGAGGTGCGCGTGGGCTTCGGGCTCGTTGCCGGGGAACGGCCGTCCGTCGCGAAAGACGTCGGTCGACCCGATCCACACGCGCGCACGTTCCGCTCGGAACGAGACTCCGGCGCGACCTGCCGCCGCGAGGATGCGGCCCCAGTTGGGGTCGCGCCCAGCGATCGCGGTCTTCACCAACGGGCTCGTCGCGATCACGCGTCCGACTCGTTGTGCCGCGAGTTCGTCCGGTGCTCCGCGCACCTGGATCGTGATCAATCTGGTCGCTCCTTCGCCATCTGCTGCGAGGAAGCGTGCGAGGCGCTGTCCCGTCCTCGTGAGCACGGCTTCGACGGTGCTGGCATCCGCGGCGCTGGTTTCCGAAGCGAGCAGGAACAGGGAGTCGTTCGGTGACGTGTCTCCGTCGACACTGACGCGATGGAATGTGCGCTCGGCGACGCGTCCAAGCAGCGAATGGCCACCGTCTCGCGGGTCGATGCGGGCGTCCGTGAGCAGGAACCCGAGCATCGTCGCCATGTCCGGGTGGATCATCCCAGAGCCTTTGGCGAATCCTGTTGCTGCGACTCCGGTGCCGGATTCCGCGGCGGCCTTCGGCCACGTGTCGGTGGTCATGATGGCCTGGGCGAACGCCATGCCGCCGTCGGCCGTGGTCTGCCGGAGAAGGGCGTCGAGATGCGAGACGATGCGTTCGGTGGGAAGCGGTGCGCCGATCGGTCCCGTGCTCGCCATCAACACCTGTTCGACCGGGCAGCGAAGGCGCGTCGCGAGTTGTCGGCAGCAGTTGCGCGCGTCCTCGATGCCTTGCGTGCCCGTTGCACAGTTCGCGTTGCGGGCGTTCACGAGGATCGCCCGCACATGGCCGTTGCTGCGGAGCAGGTGGTCGCGGCAGACAACGATGTGCGCTCCGATCAGCTCGTTCTTCGTGAAGACCGCGGTCGCCGCGACGGGTTGATCCGCGATCAGGACGCCGAGGTCGAGTTGACCCTGCTTCTTCAGGCCGCAGTGCAGCCCTCCGGCGCGGAACCCTCGGGGCAGGTCGACGCGGTCGGGGATCGGTTCGACGAGAACGGTCATGGTCCTCGACGATAGCGGGTCGGTCCCACGATCTCGCCCGTGGCTGCGAACGCTCGGTCGCACGCAGCGATCTCGGTGGCGGTCCGCACCGCGCGATGCAGGCGGAGTCGCGCGCCGGGCACGCCGCCCCGCGGGGCGGGGTGGTCCGGCTTCAGAAGCGGAACGGCAGGCGGAGGAAGTGCAGTTCGGGCCGCGGCGAGGCGGGGTTGAGCGAGGTGGGGGAGAACGTCAGGTTGAAGATGACGTCCCACTGCACGTAGCGAGGCAGGCCGTTGGTGGCGACGTAG
>JAEUHQ010000157.1 GCA_016794565.1 Planctomycetota bacterium
CCGCTGACCCTGAGCACGACGCGGCCGTCGGTCCCGGTGGGCGTGCTCGGGACGATCGTCGCCTCGTTGATGCTCTCGCTGAACTCGACCACGATCGGCACCCCGGCAGGCCAGCCGCCCCCGGACGGGAACGTCGCGCGCACCTTCGGCCGACCGTCGCGCGTGTCGCCGTCCGCAGGAACGACCTGGATCGTCGATTCCCCGGGCGTCGGCGTCGGGTCAGAGCCGTTCACGTCGCGGTCGAAGGCGCGGCCGACGTTGTCGCACGCCACCGAACCGAGCAGAACCAGGAGCGACAGGGCGGTGCGGAGTCGGAGCATCGGTTCGAAGGGATCGTGCGCGGTCGGCCGGGCGAGCGGCGCGGGGACGGGCGGACGCGAGAGTTTATTCCGCCGCAACGGCACCGTCACCAGCGGTGTCAGGTCGCCGCGGCAACGGGCTCCCGGCGTCGCGGCCAGACGAGAATCGCGAGTGCCAGCACCACGAGCCCGACACTGAGCGTCTGGCCCATCGTCATCCCGGCCAGCACCGTGCCCTTCGGGCCGAACTGGCTGTCGGGCTGCCGGACGAACTCGAGCGACCACCGGACGGATGCGTAGCCGAGCAGGAACACGGCGACATAGCGCCCCGTGGCCAACGGTCGCGAGCGAGTCAGGCGATACAGGACGATCATCACGAGCCCGACGAGCAGGCCTTCGCCCAGACCCTCGAAGAGCTGGGACGGGAACCGGTACGGGATCACGGGTTGTCCGTGCACGTCGACCATCTTGCTGACGATCGCCCACTTGCCCTCGAGCCCCTGACCGATGGTCGCCCAGTCGATCGGGTGGCCGTGCATGTCGGCGGAGCTCAGGAGATCACGCACGCTCTCGAAGCTCCGCCGGCCGAAGGCCACCTGGATGCACAGTTCGCGGTCGCGCATCGTCCAGTCGTCCGAAATGCCGAGCAGCCGCGTCGCCACGGGATCGGTCGGGAACTGCATCGCGAACCCGGTGCCCTTGTGCGTCACACGACCGAACAGCTCTCCGTTGATGAAGTTCGCGATGCGCACGGCGAGGATGCCGGGCGGCGCCGCGATCGAGAGGGCGTCGACCGTTCGCGCCCAGCCGACCTTGTACTTGCGGCAGAACAGCCACGCCGCGACGCCGACGCCGGCGAGGCCACCGTGGAACGCCAGCCCCCCCTTCCACACCTGTACGAACTGCAGCGGGTTCAGCAGCGAGAAGTTCTCGCTGTAGAAGATCGCGTAGCCCAGGCGCCCGCCGAGCATGACGCCGAACACGCAGTAGAAGACGAGGTCGGCGGCGGCCTGCGGCGAAACCGGGAAGAAGCCGGCGCGCGCGAGCCGGACGAGCATCGACTGGCCGACCACGAACGCGACGACGTACATGAGACCGTACCAACGCACGTCGATCGGCAGCCCCGGGATGTCGATCAGCACCGGGTCCCACGCGGGAAAATCCATCTCCGCACACTAGCCCGGCGACGGTGCCGGGGGAACGACGCGTACTGCTCCGTGACCCGCGGCCCCGTAGGATCCTGCGGAGCATGTCCACCCCTCTGGCCGACCTCGCGCGGCACCTCGGCCCGTCGCTCGCAGCAGCGGAGTCGCTCCTCGCCGAAGTGCGCGCGGACCGCACGCGCCTGCCGGTGGTCTTCCCCGGGCTGCCGCGCCGTCTCGGGCGCGATGTCGCGGGCAGCGGCCGGACGACGCTCGGCGCGGGAACGATCGACCTGCCCGCGTTCCGACGCTGCGACCTGGGCGCCGCGTGGCTCCTGCTCGCGACCGCTGCCAGCGCCGACGAGTGCTTCGACCTCTACGCCCACGGCGACATCGAAGAGCGCGCGATGCTACTGCGTGCGCTGCACGTGCTGCCGACAGGACCGCTGACGACGCGTCTCTTCGGTGAAGTGCAGCGCACGAACATCGTGCTGCACCTCGAGGCCGCACTGTGCGACGGCGACCTGTTCGCGCGGATGGTCGACCGGCACGGTTTCGATCGCACTGCCGCGAACAAGCTGCTGCTGAAGCTCGCGTTCCTCGACCTCCCGCTGCACCGCGCGTTCGGCGCCGAGCAGCACGCGAACACCGAGTTCTCCCGCATGCTGCAGGACCTCGCGACGGAGCGGGAAGCGGCCGGCCGCTCGGTCTGGCGCGACACCTGGCGCCTGATCGGGATGGCGCCGTGCCCCGGCACCGCGGCCCGCCTCGTCGGCGGCCTCGAACACGGCGACGATGGCGTTCGCCTCGCTGCGGCCGAGGGTCTGCTCGCGCTGCGACGGGCCGACCTGCGCCCGTTCGCCGCCGAACGCCTGCCGCGCGAGCCGCGCGAAGGCGTGCGCGCGGTGCTGCAGCGGCTCGTTTCGGGCTGACTCCGCCCCTTCCGCCTCGAACCCTCATCCATCCGAACGATGCTGATCTTCGAACCGCACATCCACATGTTCAGTCGCATCACCGACGACTACGAGCGGCTGAGCCTCGCCGGCGTACGCGCAGTGCTGGAGCCCGCGTTCTGGCTCGGCCAGAACCGCACGTCGGTCGGCACGTTCGTCGACTACTTCGAGACGCTGATCGGCTGGGAGCGCTTCCGTGCACAGCAGTTCGGCATCCACCACTTCTGCACCATGGGGCTGAACCCGCGCGAGGCGAACGACGACCGCGTCAACAAGGACGTGCTCGCGGTCCTGCCGCGCTACTGCGAGAAGGACTCCTGCGTCGGCGTCGGCGAGATCGGGCTCGACGACCAGACGCCGAAGGAGGAGCGCTTCATGGCGGAGCAGATCGAACTCGCGAAGCGCCACGCGCTGCCGGTCCTGATCCACACGCCGCACCGCGACAAGAAGAAAGGCTTCGAACGCTGCATCGCGATCGTGAAGGACTGCAAGTTCCCGATGGAGCGTGTGCTGCTCGACCACGGCAACGAGGAGACGATCAAGATCACGCGCAACCTCGGCTGCTGGTCTGGCTTCTCGATCTACCCGAACACGAAGATGGACCCGGCGCGCATGGTCGCGATCGTGCTCGAGTACGGCGTCGACAAGATGATCGTCAACAGCGCCGCGGACTGGGGTGTCAGCGACCCGATGATGGTGCCGCGCACCGTCGTGAAGCTCGAGCAGGCAGGAGTCCCGCGGGCGAAGATCGAGCAGCTCGTCTGGAAGAACCCGATCGCGTTCTTCGCGCAGAGCGGGCGTCTCGACGAGAAGGCCCTGCTGCAGCCGGCGCGCAGCAACCTGCGCGAGACCTTCGACGGCAACTCGGTGCTGCGCGGCCAGGACCCGGACAAAGTGTGAACCCTGCCGCCGAGCGGGCTCTCACCAGAGGTCGCCCGACGGCCGCTGCCGCTGCACTTCACGGTTCCTGAAGCGGAACGAGCGGCTGAAGAACGACGTGCACCACGCGATGTCGTTGATCGGGCCCGGACCCCAGAAATCGACGCGCCCGAAGCCGCTGTCGGCGAGGTACTGCTGGAACGCGTTGTATTGCCACCGATCGGAGTTGTCCAAGACGATGAAACCGTCGTCCGCGACGACTTCGGCCGCCAGGAACAGGCAGAGACCGCGCGCCATGCCGTCGACGACGATCATGTCGAAGTAACCCTGCGGCGCGCGGAAGACGCGCGACGCGTATCCCGCGAACGCCTCGTTGCGCATCCCGTGCATCGTGTCCTTGTCGACGCGGCCCGACAGCGGTTCGAAGAAGCCGTACTCGAGGAACCGACGGATCGCCGGAGCCGCGGCCGGGATCACGGGATCGCCCTCGACGACGAGTTCGATGTCGAGGTCGGGGTTCTCCTTCTTCAGCCGCTCGTGCCATGCCAGGTCGTGCTCGACGCTGCGGATCTCGGCGCAGCGGGCCCGGAAGTAGAGGGTCGAGTTGCCCGCGCCGTACTCGAACACCCGCATCTCGGGCATCACGATGTCGTCGAGGAACGCCCGCGCCGGATACGTGATCCAGGGTGTCGGCGAGCCGTCGAGTCGCGCGACGCGACCCGTGAAGTGTCCCTGGGGCACGAGGTACTTGCGCGCGAGGAAGCCCAGCTTCTGCGCCACCACGGCCGCCTCGTCGTTCTCCTGGACTTCGTCGATCATGCGCATGCTCCCGTCGTCGTACGCGCCCTTGCCAAGGTGTCTTCGGTCCACGTGCACGCGCGGCTTGAACAGGACGGGCCTCGACGCTGCCCGCGACCGCGACGGGTCGTCGCCGGCCGACGCCGAAGTCTCCCCGGGACACAGCCCTCTCGGGGCCTCCGCCGCGTCTCCTTGGCAGGCGAAGAACCGCGGCAGAAGCAGGATCAGACCGCGGCAACCGGCTCCAGACCAGACCGCGGGACGATCACTGTCTTGCCCTCGACCTCGCACCAACGACGGCGATCACCGCGAACACGGAACGGATCCGCGGGCCACTGTCCATCCGACGTCAACCACCTGCGCGCCTCCCGCGGCAGACGCGCGAACGCCTTCACGTGCCAGATCGAAACCTCCGGGTCGTCGACCAAGGCGGCGCGCACACGCGCAGGATCGAGCAAGAGGCACGAACCGTTCTCGAGGCGAACGCCCGTAACCGCACGACGCGCGTCCCAAAGCGACACGGTGCACTCCTTCACGGGCGATCGCACGAACAGCGCACACCGCACCGCGTCGAGAACGTCGTGGAGCACAGGGGACACCGAGATCCCGCCGACGGCCGCGACGCAGAGGCCAGCCTCGAAGCCCCAGTCCTTCTCGATCGCAGCCAGGAACCTGTTCGCCGTCTCCCCATCGGCCAGGTCGCGTTCGTCGCGCACCCCGGCGGCGGCGACGACTGACCATCCCCGCAGGGCGAACGGCGACTCGCCGCTGTCCGCCGCTTCGCCACGTTCCACTGCGAGTTCCGCGAGGAGCTCGTACTGCCGCGGGTTCGGGCCACCGTCGCCGATCGCTGCGAGCGCCGCCGCGACCTGCGGCAACGTGAGTTCGGTCGCGGAGCGATTCAGATGGACCCCGTCGAGATCGAAGCGAGGCTCGAGGAGGCCGCCGTCGCCCGCCAGGTCGGCCCAGGGATCGACGAACGGCAGACCGAGCGACGCGCAACACCGCCCGAGCAGACGGTTCGTCAAGAGAGCGAGCTTGCTGCGCAACGCCGACGGGACCGGAGTGCCGGCGCACCATCGCGCCACGCGTTCGATGTCACCCGACCTCGGCACGAGCGCGTGCACCAAGGAGCGGGTGAAGCCGGCGTCGGTCAGCATGCAGAGCCCGTCGAGGAACGGTCGCAGCTTGTAGGCGAGCGACGCCTCGACGTCCTCGTGCGGCACCCGACGGGCCCTGGCACGAATGCCGAACCCGGGATCGCCCGGCAGCTCGAAGTCGACATCGTCCCCCATTTCCAGGGCAAACGCATGCAGCTCCTTGTCGCCCGCGAACCACAGGAGCGCCGGCGCCACGAGAGCCTGATCGGCGAGGGCCGCATGCCGCGCCGCCGTGACGCGGCCGGCGAATGTCGGGCTGCGGTGTGCAGGGGCGAGTTCGCGTGTTCCATCCGCAACGACCGCCTCGGTGCACAACCCCGCGGCGACCAGCATCGCCGACAGGTCCGGATGGAGACCACCGGCGCCCGTGAAGTTGCCCGCCTCGACGTTCGTGAGGAAGTGCACTCGCGTCTGCACCCCCCGATCGTGGTCGTCGACCAGGCACAGGTCGGAGAACCGGAGACAGTGGCTCTCCCCGATACAGTGCAGCAGCTCGGTGCGAACGAAGCGGCTCACGACTCGCCTCGGTCAAGAACCATCGCCGCCAGTACTTCGTCTTCGTCGCAGACGATCCGCCGTGCGGAGACCGGAGTCGGCGCCGGTGCCCCGGCCTCCAAGGGTGGCAGGACCGCGAGGCCGAACTGCGCTGCAAAGCAATCCATCACGTGGGCAACCGCGCGCGGTTCGACCGTGCGCCGATCCGGCGCAAACGCCCACTCGGGGCCGCCGGCCGTCACGATCTCGTACGCCGGGAAGTAGTCGACGTTGGCGTGCCGACGACGGATCTCGTCGCAGGCGACGCGAAGGACCGCCTTCGATCCGGTCGTCGCGGTGAGCACGTGGCGATCCGTGAACGTCGCGATCAGCGGCACTGGCGACACCGTCAAGATCACCCGCAATCCGGGACGCCGAGTGCGAACCAGCTCGAGGAACCGGTCCATCGAGGCGACGACATCGCGCACGGTGAAGTCGACGAATTCGTGTCGCGCGGCGTCGAACACACCGCCGAGCCCACTCCCCGGGCACGCGGGGAAGACGGCACCGTCCTCGCGGCTCCGCCACGCTTCGGTGAGGCCAAGCGTGAACACGAACACGTCGGCAGCTTCGAGCACCGTTCGCACGGCCGCGAGATGCTGACGCCGGTCCTCCAGGCACTCTGCAACGGAAACGAAACCGCTGACGTGGATGCCCGGGCGGAATGGATCGACGAAGAGACCGCCAGTCTTGGTCCACACCGGCTCGCGCGGCTCGAAGATGCCGAATGCGCGCTCAACCAACTGCACGAGTTGCGCCGCGGTGTAGACGTTGCCGTACCGCGCCGAGTAGACGCCGTAGCCGAGACCCCGCCGCTCCTCGTGTGGAACGAACGACGGACCAGGTTCGTGATCGAGGTGCTCGAGACCGAGGCGCACCAGGTTCGCCGCGATCCGTTGCGCGAAGCAGCTGCCAGCCGTCGCGACGCGAGCCCCGCGCTCGATTGCCCGAGTTCGGTCGTCGACGGGGAAGATCGTCTCGATCGATCGCCCACCGACGCACTGTCGCCAGACAGCGCGGTCGGGGAGCCCGCGGTAGGGATTGCCGGCCTGCACGACCCGTGCATCGGCACTGCGTGGCCGCCGACTCGAGAGCCGAGCGTGCACGGCTGCGTGGAGGTCGCTACCATCCTCGGCCCGAAATGGCCGACCTGGACACCGAGATCAAGCGCCGCCGCACGTTCGCGATCATCTCGCACCCGGACGCCGGCAAGACCACGCTGACGGAGAAGCTGCTGCTGTACGGCGGCGCGATCCGCGAAGCGGGCTCGGTGAAGGCGCGTAAGGGCGGCGCGCACGCGACCTCCGACTGGATGGAACTCGAGAAGAAGCGCGGGATCTCGATCACGAGCTCGGCACTCCAGTTCGAGTACCAGGGCCACTGCATCAACCTGCTGGACACACCGGGCCACCAGGACTTCAGCGAGGACACGTACCGCACGCTCGTCGCCGCCGACGCAGCTCTGATGCTGATCGACGGCGCGAAGGGCGTCGAGCCGCAGACGATCAAGCTGTTCAAGGTGTGCCGTGACCGCGGCATCCCGATCGTCACGGTCGTCAACAAGATGGACCGCCCGGCGCGCACGCCGCTCGACCTCATGGACGAAGTCGAGAAGGTGCTCGGCATCACGATCGTGCCGGCGACCTGGCCGATCGGTTCGGGCGACGGTTTCCGCGGCGTCTACTCCCTTCGCGACCAGCAGGTGTTCCTGTTCGAGCGCACCGCGCACAACGCGACGAAGGCAGCGGTGCAGACGACCGGCCCGATGGACGCGGCGCTGCGAGCCGAGCTCGGCGAACGCGCCCACGCGCAGCTGCTCGAGGACCTCGCGATGGTCGAGACGTGCGTGCAGCCGTTCGACCTGCAGGCCTTCCTGCAGCAGAGGATCTCGCCGATGTTCTTCTGCAGCGCCCTCGTCAACTTCGGCGTCGAGAACATCCTGCAGCGCTTCCTCGAAATCGCCCCGCCGCCGGGGCCGCTGCCGACGCTGGACGGCCAGGTCGAGCCTGACGCGGCGTTCTTCTCCGGCTTCGTCTACAAGGTCGCGGCGAACATGGACAAGATGCATCGCGACCGCATCGCGTTCCTTCGCGTCTGCTCGGGCCGCTTCCAACGCGGCATGTCGGCGAAGCACCTGCGCCTCGCGCGGGAGGTCCGCCTGTCGCACCCCCACCGCTTCTTCGGCCAGGAACGAGTGTCGATCGAGGAGGCCTTCCCCGGCGACGTCATCGGCCTCATCAATCCGGGCATGTTCCGCGTCGGCGACGTGCTCAGTTCGGGCCCGCAGTTCGAGGTCCGCAACTTCCCTCGTTTTGCACCGGAGATCTTCGCACAGGCAGCACCGCGCGAACCTTCGATGGCGAAAGGCTTCGGCAAGGGCCTCGAACAGCTCGGCGAAGAAGGCGTCGTACAGGTGTTCTGGCCGCGCTTTGGCGCGCGCGAACCGATCCTCGGCGCAATCGGCGAACTCCAGCTCGAGGTCTTCCAGTGGCGCCTCGAGAACGAATACAACGTCGAACTCCGCCTCGACCGCAAGGCGTGGACACGCGCGCGCTGGGTCGCGAACGTCACCGACGAGGTGCTCGAGATCCTGCCGATGGTCGTGAAGGACGAGGCCGGGCGCTTCGTCGCGCTCTTCCACTCGGACTTCGAGATCGACTACGCGAAGTCGCGCTACAAAGACCTGGAGCTCGACGAGACGCCGCCCGCCGAGGAGGACCGCGGATGAGCGCCCGAGGGGCCCGTCACTTGCGTCGGCTCGGCCGCTGCGCGCTGGCGGGATCGACGGGCGTGCCGTCGGAGTTCTTGGCTTCGGCCGCCCGCGCTTCGGCCTGACGCAGCACACTCTGGATCTGCTCCCACATCGGCGAGTGCGTCTGCACTTCGCGCGGCTTCGCTCCGCGCCCGTCGACCTGGAAGACCGACGCGGGCAGCTCGGGATCGACGTCGACCTTCGTCACCACGATCTGCTGCACCACCCTGTCGCGCTGAAACTGACGGACTTCGAGCAGCGCCTGGTCCTTCGCCCGCACGAACAGCTCCACTCGATCGGCCATCGGCAGGTCGGGGTCCGCCTCGTCGACGTCGTTGCGGCGTGCACCGACGAGCCACGTGCCGGTTTCGCCGTCGCGCTCCCTCTTGTCGGAGACCGCGAGCGCGAACGAGCGACGCAGGTCGGCGACGACCGCACTGCCGAGCGGCGCGTCGGCGCGAGCATCCGCCATTCCAGGCAGGTCCGCGCGCTTCAGCACGGCACCCGCCCATTCCAGGTCCGCGACGGTCACCGGATCGATGCGCACGAGCAGCTCCCCGGTGACGGGATCGTCCTCGAACAACACCACGCCCTGGGCGGTCCGGGCCGACTCCATCCGCCCACGCAGCCCGTCCGCGAACGAGAACTCGACCACGGCGTGCAGTGCCGGCTGTGTCCCTCGCAGGACATGGAGCACACCCTTCGTGGTCGCCTCGAGGCCGCCGGGCAGCTGCCCCACCGTCGCGATCTCGAGCCGGAACGAAACCGCCCGTTGCTCTGCGGCCCGCATGGCCTGCACGGTCCCTTCGACAGGATCGGTCCGAGGCGACGCTTCGGGCACTTTCCCGCCCTCCTGCGCAACCAACGCCAGGGGCGCGAACGACAGGACGGTTGCGAAGACGAGTTCGGTACGCTTCATGCTCGGCGGGGCGGCCTGGCCGCCGGCCGCGAGCATACCAAGGCCGCCACGGGCACCCACACTCCGTCACCGGGCCCTCGACGACGGATCCGTTTCTCGAACGCCGACGAACCCATGTCCGAACGACCGCTGCCGCGCTCCCTCCCACTGCTCGCCGCGTGCTTCTTCCTCATGGCAGCGGCTTCCACGGCCCGCGCCGACGAGCTGCGACTCGACGACGGGCGCGTGCTGGTCGGCAAGGTCGTCGAACGCGGCGACACGCTCGAAGTGACGACGATCGACGGCGTCGTCGCCGTGCCGAAGGCCAAGGTGACGCGACGCCGGACCGACGACGAACTGCGCACCGACCTGGCGAAACGCGCGCGCGAACAGGGCGACACGCCCTACGACCTGCTGCAGCTCGCACAGGTCGCGCGCGACTTCGGCCTCGACGCGGAGATGTGGCGCTACGCCGACCAGGTCGTGAAGGCGCTCGGCAACCGGACCAGTGACGACTCGTCGCGGGCGACGAGGCGCCGGCTCGAGGAGTTCCTGGGTCAGCTCGAGCCGCAGTTGCTGCCGCGCCGGTTCCGCAGCGCGGCCACGGCCCTGCGCGTGCACGAACTGCTCGATCGGCTCCGCGCCGACACCAGCCCCGGTCGCGCAGCGGCCATCGAGACGCTGCTCGTCCGCGAACCGAACGCCGACCAGGACCTGCGCACCGAGGCGCGGCGGAGTTCGGCCGAGCGGCGGCGCATCGGCGCGCTGTCGGCGCTCGAACGACGCGAGCTCGCGGGCAACGATCGCTTCGTCCTGCGGACCGCCATCCTGGACGGCAGCGCCGAAGTCCGTCGCACTGCGATCGACATCGCGCGCGGCCGTGCCGACGCCGACGCGGTCGCCTACCTCGCTCCCGGCCTCACCCACCCGAACGGCAAGGTCCGCATCCGCACCGCGGAGGCGTTCGCGAACCTCGGTCACTCGGACGCGGTGAAGATGATCGTGATGGCCGGGCCGAGCGCCGGAGCGGGCCTCGCCGGTGGAGGCAACGGCGTGCGCGCCCACGTCGCGTTCCTGCAGCAGCAGGCGTACATCCGCGACTACGACGTCGAAGTCGCGCAAGCCGCGTTCGTCGCCGACCCGAAGGTCGACGCCCTCACGAGCGGCACCGTTCTCGACGTCACCGTCGCCGGCGTCTACGAAGAGACCGTGATCGTGCGCGCATGGCAGCGGGCGTTGAAGGACCTCACGAAGAGCGACCCCGGCGCCGATCCGCGCACGTGGGCCTCGTGGCTCGCGAATCTGCAGCCGGCGCCCACCGCTCCGCTCACCGCCCCGCGTTGATGCACGACACAAAGCGTTCGGGCGGAAGGTGAGCGAGCGCTAGAGTGCGGGCCGAGGCCCGCATGGAAAGAACCTCAGAGATCTGCGTCGTCGGTCTGGCCACGATGGGCCAGAATCTCGCCCTGAACATCGCCCGCAACGGCTTCCCGGTGACCGTGTGGAACCGGTCCTGGGACAAGACCGAAGCGACGCTGGCCCGCTGCAAGCCGGGCTGGCGGATGGTCGGCGCGAAGACGCCGCAGGAAGTGGCGGCTTCGCTGAAGCGGCCGCGCCGACTGCTGCTGCTCGTGAAGGCGGGCTCGCCGGTCGACGACACGATCGCGACGTTCCTGCCCTTCCTCGAGGCCGGCGACCTCGTGATCGACACCGGCAACTCGCACCCGGACGACACCGAGCGCCGCGCCCGGGAACTCGCCGGAAAGGGCTTCCGGTTCGTCGGCATGGGCGTCTCGGGCGGAGAAGAAGGCGCGCTCAACGGCCCGAGCCTCATGCCCGGCGGCGAACGCAGCGCGTACGACGAACTCGCCCCGATCCTGAAGAAGATCGCCGCACAGGTCGAGGACGGCCCGTGCGTGACGCACGTGGGCACCGGCGCCGCCGGACACTTCGTGAAGATGGTGCACAACGGCATCGAGTACGGCGACATGCAGATCATCGCCGAGTGCTTCGACCTGATGCAGAACGTGCTCGGCATGTCGCACGCGCAGATGGCCGCGGCCTTCGGCGAGTGGAACAAAGGCTTCCTCGAGTCGTTCCTCATCGAGATCACGGCGCGGATCCTGCGGACCGTCGATCCCGACACGAAGCGGCCGATGGTCGACGTGATCCTCGACAAGGCCGGGCAGAAGGGCACGGGCAAGTGGACCTCGGAGATGGCGCTGCGCTACGGGATCCCGGCCCCGACGATGCACGCCGCGGTGGAAGCGCGCTGCCTCTCGGCGATGAAGGACCAGCGCGTCACGGCAAGCAAGACTCTGCGCGGCCCTGCTCCCGGCAAGGCGCCGGCGAACCTGATCGACGCGGTGCGCGACGCGCTCTACTGCAGCAAGATCTGCTCGTACGCGCAGGGGCTCGACCTCCTCGCCACGGCGGACACCGAGAAGAAGTGGGGTCTCGACTTCGCGGAAATCGCGCGCATCTGGAAGGGCGGGTGCATCATCCGCGCGCGCTTCCTGCGCAGCATCCAGGCCGCGTTCGGCAAGCAGAAGAAGCTGCCGAACCTGCTGCTCGACCCGGAACTGGGCGGGTTCCTCCAGCAGAACCAGACCGCGTGGCGCAAGGTCGTGGCGCTCGCCGCCGAACACGGTGTGCCGACGCTCGCGATGGGAGCGTCGCTCAGCTACTTCGATTCGTTCCGGCGCGCCACGTTGCCCCAGAACCTCACGCAGGCGCAGCGGGACCTGTTCGGCGCCCACACGTTCGAACGCGTCGACAAACCCGCCGGGACGTTCTTCCACCACGAGTGGCCGCAGTAGCGGTCACTTCGCGGCCGGCTGTGAGGCGGCTGCCGGCGGTACGACCGGCGGCTCGAGGACCTTCAGGGCGGCGACGACGGCCGCATTCGCGGCAGCGAGCGCGCCCTCGACCTGCTGCGCGGCCTCGAGCCGCGCCCGCAGCGCCGCGATGCGCGGAGCGAGTTCTGCATCCTTCGCGTCCGCCGCAGCTGCGAGCGTGCGGACTTCGGCTTCGAGCGAAGCAGCCCGCTCCGAAGCCGCCGCGCGCAGCGCATCCTGATCGCGCAGAGTGCGCTCGATCTCGCGAAGCGGCCCGATCTGCTCTTCCACTGCCGCGGCCCTCTCGCGCGCCGCGGCCAGGTCCCGCTCGGCGTCACGCAGCCGGGCGACCTGGTTGCCGAGTTCGGCGAGCACCGCACGCAGTTCGTGGGCGCGCCGTATCGACTCACCCTTCGTCGCCATCACCGCGGCGGCCGTGACCGCGGCCTCCTGTTCGAGTCGCGCGAGTTCGCGCCGGTGCTCCGCCCGTTTTGCCTGCGCCGCACCGAGTTCCCGATCGCGCGCGAGGCGGGCGATCGAAGGCTCGGAGGGGGCTTCGCAACCTCCGAGGAGGAGCAGGACGGCCCCGGCAGCGGATCGCACGATCGACGACGAAATGGCTGCGGGGGCGGCGAACACGCTTGGTATCATCCTCGCCCCTTTTCCCGCACGCAATCCATGGAACGCACCCTCATCCTGCTGAAGCCCGACGCCGTGCAACGCGGCCTGGTCGGCGAAGTCCTGAGCCGCTTCGAGAAGAAGGGCCTCAAGCTCGTGGCCATGAAGCTCATGAAGATCACTCCGGAGCTCGCCGCCCGCCACTACGAGGCGCACCGCGAACGGAAGTTCTATCCGGGCCTCGTGAAGTTCATGACGAGCTCGCCGGTCGTGGCTCTCGCACTCGAGGGCATCGACGCGATCAAGATCTGCCGCAACCTCATGGGCGCGACGTTCGGTGCCGACGCAGCGCCGGGCACGATCCGCGGCGACTACGGCGTGAGCCGCAGCTACAACCTCGTGCACGGCAGCGACAGCCCCGAAGCCGCGACCCGCGAACTCGGCTTGTTCTTCCCCGAGGGCATCGTCGGCTACGACTACGCCGCATACGGCTGGATCTACGATCCGGTCGAGGAACTGAAGAAGTAGTTCCCATGCCCGCTCCGGGCGCCGTCGCGCGGGGTCTCTCGGCCACGGAGCTCGCGGCCGCGGTCGGCGAACTGCAGGCGCTCGTCGGCGCGACCGTGGTCGACGTCGCCGGTGTGCGGCCCGCTGGAGGCGACGACGACCTGCTGCTCGTGCTGCGCACCGGCACGACGGACGCAAAGACGTTCCTGCACGTCGCGCTCGGCGGCCCGCGCGCGCGCATCGCGACGACGACGCGGCGCTTCGGCAAGGATGCCTTCGTGCGCGGTCCGGCGCTCGACGTCGCCGCACACCACCTGCGGGCCGCGTCGCTGCGGCGCCTCGTGCAGCAACCAGGTGAACGCTCGTGCGAGCTGCACTTCGGGTCGGGCGCCGGTGATCGCCGACTCGTCGTCGAACTGTTCGGAGCGCGCGGCCTGTGGGCCGTCCTCGATGCAGAAGGGCGCGCGGTCGCGCTGTCGCGCGAGGTCGAGACCGCAGTGCGCACGTTGCGAACGGGCGATCTCTACCAGGCGCCGCCGGTGATGGCGACGAACCGGACCGAACCCGCGCCGCGGTTCGCGCCGCCCGTGCTCGCGGCGATCGACGCTGCATTCTCCGCGAACGACCGGACCACGGAGATCGCCGTCGTACACGACCGGTACGTTCGCGCCGTGCGACGCGTGCGGGGCTCGGCGCGCGACAAGGCCGCGGGTCTCGGCGCCCAGCTCGCCGACGTCGATCGCTCGAAACACCTGCGCGAACAGGCCGACATGATGCTCGCGTTCGCGCACACGGTACCGCGCGGCGCGCCCTCGATGACGTTCCCGGATCCGCTCAGCGGCGAACCACGCACCATCGAACTCGATCCGAGTCGCCCGGTGACGGCGCAGGCCCGCGCCGCGTACGAAAGAGCGCGTCGCCTGGACGACGGCCGCGAAGTCGCGGTTCGCCGCCTGGCCGAGGCCGAGCGCACCGAAGCGGCACTGGCCGCGCTGGAGACGAGTCTCCTCGCGATCGACGTCTCGGCCGCCGACGCGGGCGCGGACCTCGCCCTGATCGCGGCGGACCTGCGGCGTCTCGGCGCCCTGCCGCGCGAACCGGGCGATCGCCGGCGCGAAGCGACGCGGTCGCGCGCGGTGGAGCGCGGCGAGAACTTCCGTCGCTATGTGTCGGCCGAGGGGTACCCGATCCTCGTGGGCCGCGACGACGAGCAGAACGACCGGCTCACGATGCGCGTCGCGAACGGCAACGATCTCTGGCTGCACGTCGGCGGCGGCCGGCCCGGATCGCACGTCGTCGTGCGCCTGCCGAAGCAGAAGACCGCGAGCCTCGAGACCCTGCTCGACGCCGCGGCCCTCGCAGTCCACTTCAGCAAGGCGCGCGGCGAGGCACGCATCGAAGTCGTCTACACACCGAGGAAGCACGTGCGGAAGCCGAAGGGCGCGGCGCCCGGCGCGGTGGTGACGACGCAGACGAAGACCATCGTGTCGCTGCTCGACGAGCAGAGACTTCGGCGACTGCTCGACTCGAGCCAGGACACCTGAGCCTGTTGCCCCGGCGTGACGTGCCCCGGGGCACCGCTCGCTGAACCTGCGGGTCAGGGACGGCGCGGTTCCTGCTCGATCATGTCGTCGTCGGTGCCGAGCGTGCCGTCCTGGGCGGCGCTGGCCACCTCCCACCGCGTTCCCACGGCGCGCTTGCGAACGATCCACGCCCGCCCCCACGGGTCGACCTTCGGACCCGCGTAGTACGGAGCCCCACCCGCGCGCTCGGCGGCGAGGACGTCGATCGTCACCGGCCCCGACGAGTCCGCGGCCAGTCTGTACTCTCGCGCCGCAGCAGCAAGCACACGGAGCTGGGCCCTGCACTCCTGCCGCAACTTCACGACGGCTCGATCGAACTTGACGTCGGGGCGCTTCTTGCAGTCCCACGCGACCAGCCACTCGTGCGCCACCTTGCGAAAGCCGAGGTCGCCCACGAGGCGCTGCTCCATGTGCGGCAGGTGTGCGGCACCGTAGTAGATCCCGATCCGCTTCTTGCCTGCGTCGATCTCGCGCGCGAGCACACGGAGGCACTTCTCGTTGCGCCCCTGCAGCAACGTGCCGCTCTTGCCGCCCGCCACCATCGCCTCCATGTCCTCGAACTGGGCCGCAAACTGCATCCGCAAGGCGTGCCGGCCCTCGCCGCCGCGAAACGCCTTCACGAGGTCCAAGGGCGGCGGCGCCGGCTCGCCGTCCTCGGCCTTGGCCCGCTGCGCTGCCATCCCCGACCCCATCATGTCCAACATGATCGTGAGCAGACTCTCGCCCCGATCCTCCATGCTCTGCTCGAACTCCGACGGCGTCATGTCCGCGTGCACGAAGTTGGACGGCGAGTAGTCGACCGAGTCGAGCTGGAAGTGCAGCTCAAGCGAGTTCTCGAGACCGCGCTGCAGCAGACCGATCGGGTTGAACCCTTCGTGCTCCCGCTCCTTCGACGGTCGGTAGTCGGCCGGGCCCACGAGTTCGTAGAGGAGCGCGTCACACGAGGTGAAGCGGTCGTTCAGGGCTTCGTAGCACGCCTTGTCGGCGATGTGCACGGCGCCGAACAGCGTGAGTTCGACGTCGTCGCGCCGGTAGGTCGTGATCGCCGTGTCGAGATGGCCGCCGTCGTCGACCCGAACGAAGCGGATGAAGTCGCTCGGCGTCCGATCGGGCGCATCGGTCGGCTGCTGCGCAAGGGCGCCGAAGGCAACGGAGAACGAGACCGCGATCGACCGGATCATCCGCGCATGATCGATCGCACGCCCGAAAGCAGCAAGGGCACGCCGATCAGGTCACTCGCGACGCGGCGCGAACACGTAGACGCTCTCGTCCTTCGGCCCGACCCAGCACGGCAGGTGCAGAACGAGGTCGTACTCGGTCGAGAGAAGGCGCAGAACGGCGCCCTTGCCGCCGTTCTCGTCGAGGGTGTCCATCTCCGCGAGCTCCGGCAGAGTCACCATCACGAAGAACGCCGCACCATCGCGCTCCGCCTGCGCAGCGTGCCACCGGAACTGGCTCGCCGCTCCTGGTTCACACACCTTGCGCTTCTGCTCGTCGACGCCATCGCGGAGCATCCAGTCGAGGAGCGGCCACACGACGATGTCCGGATACGGGTTCTCCGGGCCGGACGACCAGTGCTCCGGCCGCAGGTAGTAGACCGCGATCGGGTGAGTGACAGCGACGACCCGGATCGGCCGCTGGCCGGCCCGCTCGCGGACGAACTCGACCGCCTCCTTCCAACGCGCACGGTCGCCACGACGGTCGCCGTGGTACGCGAACGTCTGCACCGCCGACTCGACGAGCACGAGCGCAGGGAGCATGAGCGCCCCGAGCACTCGCGCCACCGCCCCCACCGTCGCTCCGCCGAGGACCGCGACACCGACCCGCGCACACGTCGACGCGGCGAGCCACGACACCAGCGGCAACGTGCACAACGAGTAGCGCGCCGTGACCTTCACGACGCTCGCCGCGATCACGGACAACACGAACAACGGGACCAGCCACAGGCACGCCAGCAGCAACGATCGATCGCGACCGAACCGTTCACGTCCGAGCACGAGGCCCGCAGCGGCCAGGATCAGGATCAGCGGACCGTAGTAGAAGGCCGCCGTCTGCGCGAAGTGCAGGAGCGACGGATCGTCCTTCGCCGCAACGAACCCCTGGAACGGCAACCGACGCACGAGAAGCGGCGTGCCGACGGCGACACCGACCGCGAGCACCACCACCCTCGCGACGGATCGCCCGCGGCGCAGCAGCACGAACGCCGCGACACCGGCGACCTGGAGCGCACCGGTTGGGTGCCACGCCGAGCCGACGGCGATCGCGAGGATCATCGCGAAGAAGTCGCGCGCCCGGTGCGAGTCGATCCACGCGAACGCCCGGTTCGCCGCCACGGTCGCGAACGCGAGCATCAGCACGTAGCCGCGCGCGTTCTGGCTCCAGTAGACGTGCCACGGATTCACCGCCCAGAACCAGGCTGCGAGAATCGCCGGCCACGCGCCGATCAGACGCCGCCCGCACAACGCGAGCAGCGGGATCGTCACGATGCCGACGATCGCGAACGGCAGGCGCAGCGAGAACTCGTCCCCGGCGATCCAACCGCCATCGAGCAGTTGCCGCAGCAGCGTGAAGGTGAGCGCGTAGAGCTTGCGATCCGGGTCGAGCATCGCCCACGGCATCCTCGCGTCGCGCCACGTGTGGGCCTCGTCGATCCACATCGACCAGGTGCCGAGGTGCGCCAGGCGCAGCCACGCCGCCACCGCGGTCGCCAACGCGAGCACGGCCCACTGCGACCTCGTCAGCGCAGCGGGCGGCGCGACGGGGACCGGCTCCGTGGCTCGAGAGGGACGATGCAGGGGGAGGCTCCGCGGGCGCACGTCATTACCGCATGGTCCCGCCGAACGCGAGGACGCGGATACGGCACGACGCACGCCGAGACCGACGCCAGCGTGCCGTTCGCACGGGGCGATCCGCACCATCGTTCACCGCACGACGGGTGTCGTTACCGCGATGTGCCCCGAGCATCTGCTAATCTTGTTCGGATGCTGCCTGGAAGAACGACTTCGCTGGCGACCATCGTCCTCGGTCTCTTCGTCGCCTCGGCGGCGGTCGCGCAGAACCCCACCTACGGTGTAGCGCTCACCGCCGAGACCGACGCCGCGTCGACGGAGACCGGTGGCTTCCTCTTGTCGATCCCGGGAGTGGGCGACGACTTCGTCCTCTTCGGCGACGGTCAGTTCGTGGAACGACCCGACGGCACGGCTCGCCTCAGCGCCTTCGTGCACCGCAAGATCGCGCTCGACCGGGAGCTGTTCGTGCAGCTCGAGCTCTCGGGGCACCTCGGCCCGGGCGACCAGGGCTACCCGCCGGCCGGGAACCCGGTCGTGACCCTGCACCCGAGCGCCTACGTTCCCGCGGGCTCGATCGATCCGGCGACGTGGACCTACTACACGCAGGTCACCGGCTCGATGACGGGCCTCCGCACGTACGACGGCACACGCATCTCGGTGGTGAACCAGGGCGCCGCCCAGCTCGGCGCCGGCGCATCGAACAAGAACGTCCAGTCCGGGCTCGCCCTCGATCTGACGCTGACGGTCGTTCAGCCGCCGGTGATCGGCTCCATCGTCCCGACCGGGCCGGCCCAACTGCGCGCGACGCTGGCGCCGAGCGCGTCGTTCTGCGCCACCCACATCGACGCCGATCCGGCGGTGAGCAGCGGCCCGGCGCGCCTCGGCCTCGAGATCCCCGGGCTCGGCAGCGACTACGTGTTCCTGCCGGTGGGCTCGTTCGTCGAAGCCAGTGACGGCACCGCGACGCTCGCCGGAGTCGTGCGCCGCCAGTCGGACCACACCGACGAATGGGCGCTGTCGCTGTCGTTGTCGGGACGCCTCGATCCGGGCTCGCCACTTCATCCGCCCGCCGGTTCACCGGTCAGCGAACTCCTGCCCGCGGCCTACGACAGCCTGGGTGGTCCCGTCGATCCGGAAGCCTGGCGCTACTACACCGGGGCGACCGGGTCGCTGACCGGGGCCGGACTGAACGCGGGCGGCTCGATGCAACTGGCGCAACTGGACGCGGTCCAGGTCGGCCTCGGCGCCGGCCAGGGCAATCTGTTCATCGGAGTCAGCGCCCGCCTCGCCGCATCGAACATCGTGCAGCCGACGTCGCACCCGATCGCCGTGACCGGTGACGTGCAGCTCCACACCAACGTCGCCGCACGCTGCCTCATCCCGCTGCCCCAGGTCGTCACCGGGATCACCCAGACATTGCCGTCCGTCACGGAGCAGAAGGCGACGTTCACCGGCATCGACCTCGGCTGGACGATCCGCGCCGCGGTCGGACCGAACCA
>JAEUHQ010000174.1 GCA_016794565.1 Planctomycetota bacterium
GACTTCTCTCCGACGTCGGGAGAATTCGGCACCGCCACGGTCCCCGCTGTCTACACCTGGCACGACTTCAACGAGGCCGAAACCGGCAGCGGTCGCATCAAGCGTGAAGAAATCGGCGGCGTCCTCTACGTCACGTGGGACAACGTCGAGAGCTACGCGGATCCGGACACCACGCTGAACCCGAGCACGCTGCAGTTCCAGTTCAACCTCGCGAGCGGTCTCGTGACGGTGGTCTGGTCGTCGATCTCGACCGACAGCACGGAAGGGCTCTACCCCGAGGGCATGCCATACCTCGTCGGTCTCGGCGGTGTCGGCACCAGCGCGAACCCGTCGGTCAACCTCGCGACGGCACTGCCGATCACGACGCAGCCGAACTCCTCGCTGCAGCCGCTCGCGTTGTCGGCCACGCCGGCGCCGGTCTACACGATCGGTGGCTCGTCGGTGCCGATCACGTACACGCTGTCGAACGTGATCGACCTCGCGCCGCCGCTCGGCATCGGCATCGGCATCCTGCTCGCGAGCGTCGCGCCGTTCCCGGGTGGTCTCGACCTCGGCTTCCTGGACATGCCGGGCTGCAACCTGAACATCGCCTCGCTCGATGTGACGATCCCGCTGCCCGGCACCGCGCCGACGGCTTCGATCGCGCTGACGATCCCGCAGCCGCTGTCGCCCGGCCTCAGCTTCTACTTCCAGGGCCTCAGCCTGTTCGCCCCGAACAGCCTGCCGAACGGCCAGAACAACTTCGGCGCCATCCTGAGCAACGGCCTGCAGTCGTCGTTCAATACGTTCTGACGTGACCTGACATCGCGCGCGGCTCGGCTGCGCGCGTCTCCGCGCGGGCCCGCGCCTCCTCACGGAGTCGCGGGCCCGTTCCGTCTCCGCTCGAGCGGAAGAAGCGTGTCCAGTGCGGCTTTGTGCCCGGGCTGCTACCCTTCCGGCGCTCCGCGAGTCGCACGCGGTGTTCGCGTTCGAATCGCGGTCCTCAACTCGTCTCGAGGAATCCATGACTCGTTCCCTTTGTCTTCTCTCGGTTGCCACTCTGTTGGCAGCTGGTGCGCAGGCGCAGTGCCTCGCTCCTGCCAGCGGTGCTTCCGTTCTGCCCGGCTTCGTGAAGTGGACCTCCGGGTCCGGCTACACGAGCACTCTCGCCCTCGACGACGAGGGCATCACGAATCCTCCGATCGCGTTCACCGCGTTCGCGAACTTCCCGATGGCGGGCGCGATCGGCAACCTCGACCGGATGTGGGTGAACAGCAACGGCGAGATCTACCTCACCGACTCGACGCTCGCGCTGACGCAGCCCGTGGGTGGCGCGACGTACGGTGTCGACTCGCTGGCCGAGATGCGCGGCAACGTCGCGGCCGGCTCGGCGCGCGTCGTTCCGTTCGGCGACGACTCCGCGAAGTCCGCGGTCGCCGGTGCCGTGTGGGACATCGCGGTCGACCAGAGCGTGCCGGGCGAGGTGCGCGTGACTTGGACCGACATGTCGCGCTACGCGAACACGACGGATCGCTTCTCGTTCGACTGCACGCTCTTCGCATCGGGTGCGGTGCGCTACTCGTACAGCTCGACGATCGTCCCCGACCTCCGCTACGTCGGCATCTCGATCGGCAACATGGTGGGCACGGCGGCGTCGCCGTCGCGCGATCTGACCAACTTCGCCGACTCGGGTACCGAGGGCATGCTCTACGAGTCGTTCACCGCGGCGGGTTTCGACCTCGCGGGCAAGCAGATCATGCTGATCCCGAACGGGCTCGGCGGCTACTTCTCGACCATCACCTGCAGTCCCGCGTTCCACCAGTCGTACGGCACCGGCTGCTACGACGGCCTCTCCGACAGCGTGCACCAGTTCTTCGCGCTGCCGAGCGCCGCTTCGCCGGCGCTGCAAGGCAACGCGATGATGCTCATCCCCACGCCCAACGGCTACGCGGTGAACTGGGTTCCGGGCGGCTCGGCGCTCTACATCGCTCCGACGGGCGGAGCAGCGAACGTGTTCGCCACGGCTTCCGACGACGGCTCCATCGTCGTGACTCCGTCAGCGGCCCTGACGATTCCCGGCGGCAGCACTCCGTCGATCAACGTCAACTCGAATGGCGTGATCTCGCTGAGTGCGACCGCGGCGAACACGACCGACTACTCGCCGACGTCGGCGGAGTTCGCCTCCACGACGGTGTCCGCCGTCTACACATGGCACGACTGGAACGAATCGGAGACCGGTAGCGGCCGCATCAAGAGTGAAGAGGTCGGCGGCATCCTCTACGTCACCTGGGACAACGTCGAGAGCTACGCGGACCCGGACACCACGCTGAACCCGGGCACCATCCAGTTCCAGCTCGACCTCGCGTCGGGCGTCATCACCGTGGTCTGGCCCACGATCTCGGCGGACAGCACGGAGTCGACGTGGGTCACGGGCGCTCCGTACCTCGTCGGCCTCGGTGGTCCTGGCGCGGCCGCCAGGGGGCCCGTCAATCTGGCGACCGCTCTGCCCATCGTCACGTCGCCGAACACGTCGCTCCAGCCGCTGGCGTTGTCGGCTTCGCCCGCGCCCGTCTACACGATCGGCGGACCCTCGGTGCCGATCACGTACACGGCCTCGAACATGGTCGACCTGGCGCCGCCGCTCGGCATCGGCATCGGCATCCTGATGTTCAGCGTGGCGCCGTTCCCGGGTGGCCTCGACATGGGCTTCCTCGACATGCCGGGCTGCAACCTGAACATCCTGTCGCTCGACGTCACGGTTCCGCTGCCCGGTACCGCGCCGACCGCCGCGATCACGCTGTCGATCCCGCAACCGCTCGCGCCGGGGCTCAGCTTCTACTCGCAGGTGCTGTGCCTGTTCGCGCCGAACAGCCTGCCGAACGGCCAGAACGCCTTCGGCGGCATCCTGAGCAACGGTCTGCAGTCGTCGTTCAACACGTTCTGATCCTGTCGGCGTGTCGACTCGGCAGGACCGGGTCTTCCGCGCCGATCGTGCGGGTCCGCCTCTCTTCGTGAGGGCGGGCCCGCGCTCGTTTTCGGTCAGCACAAAGACCGCCCGCGGTCACCGACCGAGGTACTGTTCCTCGCCTTGTGGCATCGCTACGGTGTCCACAACCTCGGGTCGGGTGCGATCGTGCATTCGACCGAGGCCTCAACCTGTCTCGAGGAATCCATGACTCGTACCCTTGCCATCCTTTCCATTGCCGCGCTCTGCACCGCGGCAGCCCAGGCCCAGTGCCTGACCGCCGCGACCGGCCCTTCGGTCAACGGCAGCATCGTCCCGTGGGACAACGTCGACTCGTACGCTTCGTTCTACGATGCGTCGGACGAAGGCGTCACGAACCCGCCGGTCGCCTTCACCGCGTTCCCCAACTTCCCGATGGCGGGCGTTGCCGCGAACCTCGACCGCATGTTCGTCGCTTCGAACGGTGAGATCTATCTGTTCGATTCGACGAGCGGCGCGACCGAGCCTGCCGGCGGCTCGACCTTCGGCACGAACTCGCTCGCGGAGATGCGCGGCGGTGTCGGCGGCATGCCCCGCGTCGTCGCGCTGGGCATGGACATGGACCAGTCGACCGTTCTCGGCGCTGTGTGGAGCGTGAACGTCGACCAGTCGGTCCCCGGCGAGTGCCGCGTGACGTGGACCGACATGGCCCGCTACGCCAACGCCACGGACCGCTTCTCGTTCGACTGCACGCTCTTCGCGTCGGGCGCCGTTCGGTTCTCCTACGGCTCGACGATCCCCGCGGTCTTCCCGTACGTCGGCATCTCGATCGGCAACGACGTGGGCTCGGCCAGCTCGCCTTCGCGCGACCTGACGAACGCCGCCGACTCGGGCACCGAAGGCATGCTGTACGAAGGCTTCGGCACGTTCGATCTCGCGGGACGTCAGATCATGCTGATCCCCAACGGGCTCGGCGGCTACTTCTCGACGGTCCTCTGCGGGCCGGCGTTCCACCAGTCGTACGGCACGGGCTGCTACACGTTCACGTCGACGACGGACAGCGTGCACCAGTTCTTCGCGCTGCCGAACGTCGCGTCCCCTGCGCTGCAGGGCAACGCGATGATCCTCGCGCCGACCGGCAACGGCTACTCCGTGAACTGGGTCCCCGGCGGCTCGGGGCTCTACGTCGCGCCGACCGGCGGTGCGGTGAACGTGTTCGCCACGGCCTCCGACGACGGCAGCATCGTCGTGACCCCGTCGGCTCCGCTGACGATCCCCGGCGGCACCACGCCGTCGATCAACGTCGCGTCGAACGGCGTGGTCTCGCTCAGCGCGACTGCCGCCAACACGACGGACTTCTCGCCGACGTCGGCTGAGTTCGCAGCCGCCACGACGCGCGCGGTCTACACCTGGCACGACTTCAACGAGGCCGAAACCGGCAGCGGTCGCATCAAGCGTGAAGAAGTCGGCGGCGTCCTCTACGTCACGTGGGACAACGTCGAGAGCTACGCGGATCCGGACACGACGGTGAACCGTGGCACGATGCAGTTCCAGCTCAACCTGGCGTCGGGCATCATCACCGTGGTCTGGCCGACGATCTCGGCGGACAGCACGGAGACCACGTGGGTCACGGGCGCTCCGTACCTCGTCGGCCTCGGTGGTCCGGGTACGGCAGCGGCAGCCTCGGTCGACCTCGCGACGGCGTTGCCGATCACCACGACTCCGAACGTCACGCTGTCGCCGCTGGCCCTGTCGGCCACGCCGGCGCCTGTCTACACGATCGGCGGTCCGTCGGTCCCGATCACGTACACTGCGTCGAACGTGATCGACCTCGCGCCGCCGCTCGGCATCGGCATCGGGATCCTGCTGTTCAGCGTCGCGCCGTTCCCGGGCGGTCTGGACCTCGGCTTCCTCGACATGCCGGGCTGCAACCTGAACATCGCGTCGCTGGAC